>NZ_CP134398.1:5356739-5671841 GCF_002968335.2 Mycobacterium sp. ITM-2016-00316 | reverse complement strand
GGACCGATGCTCAGCCCGCGCCGGTGTCGTGCCGGGTCGGGGCCATCGCCGTCGGGGTTGATCAGAGCCAGCGCGTGATCGGCGGCTTTCTGCAGCGTTTCGGGGGTGTTGGTGGCGGCGATATCGACCAGTGTGGATTCCAGTTGCCCGCGCGCGGTGGCATCCAGGTAGGCGGAGGCCTTGTTCAGCGTGGTGCGGATGATGGTGATGTGCCCGGTGGTGATCCTGCCGGCGGCCAGTGCGGCCGCGCACGCCGCCAGCACTGGTTCCAGGACTTCGCCGGTCATGGTGTGCCGCGGCCCGAGGTCGCGGGCGGCGGTGATGCGCCGGGCGGCTTCGGTGGCGCTGAGGCGGTCGCGGGTGGTCAGTACGTCGGTCCAGGTTTTGCCGCCGATCTCGTGCGGGGTGGCCCGGTCCATCAGGGCGGCCAGGATGCGGTGATCGACGGCGGTGTCGGCGCGGGCCTGCTGCTCACGCTCAGACAGCAGTGCCAGCAGTTCGGCGGTGTCGAACATGGTGAAGTCGGCGTCCAGCAGCGCCTTGACGGAGGCGGCGCGATCGGACAGCGCGTGCTGCACCGCATCCCGACCACCGGCCACATCGCTGTTCATGACTCGAACATACGTGCGATCACCGACAAGAAACCCGACAAAGTGACCGGTGTGATCAATGAGTCCAAAGAAATTTCTGGGACTCGGCTGTCGCTCGAAAGTCGCTCATAGGCGGGCACTTTCGAGGTGGAGCTATCCGGAGACTCGGGGCGAGAACGACGGGAGGGAAGCCCGGATCGGGCGCCCTCCCGCCGTCTACGCTCAGGTGTCGACCGGCCCTCGCGTCCCGAGAATCGGTTGCCGCCGACCCCCGCCGTTGAAGTCGGGGCACCACGGCGAGTGGCCGCGTTCGTCTCGCCAGACGATCTGCAGACCCCGGATCGGGCCGCCGCGGAACGCCACCGCCCATCCCATGTGGACGTCCGGGTGGGTCACCTCGACGAACTCCGCACACGAATCGTCCGGAAACGTCATGGTGTCGCCGGGCGCGGGCTCGACCTCGTGCACCATGTAGTGCGCCATCTCGTTCAGCAGTTGCGTGGAGCGCGCGGGCGGAAGGCCCGTGATGAGCAGTTCGGGCAGGCCGGCCTCGCTCAGCCCGGCGGTGTACGCGAACGGCGGGTCGGCCTCGACATACTGCACCGCCCAGCCGTTCTGCATGACGACGCCCCGCAGCACGTCGAGGTAGTCCTGCCGGGTTGCCCCCGGATGATCGCATTGCCAGCACATGGTGTGCCCCTTTCGTCGGTCTTGGCAGACACGATGCGCCGCACCACCGACAACCCGGCCTGGCAGAATCACTGGGTGTCCACCATCAATGGTCGTGTCTCGCACTGGTTCGACAAGATGCCGTCGCTGCGGCCACGGCTGCCAGGGGATCGCGACGCCGATGTCTGCATCGTCGGCGCCGGCTACACCGGTCTGTGGACGGCCTACTACCTCAAGAAGGCCGACCCGTCGCTGCGGATCACCGTGCTGGAGGCTCGCTTCGCCGGCTTCGGCGCATCGGGCCGAAACGGTGGCTGGCTGTCCGGACTTGTTCCCGGCGATCGCAATCGGATGGCGAAAACCTATGGCCGCGAAAAGGTTCTGGCCTGGCAACGGGCGCTCAACGAGTCCGTCGACGAGGTCATCGAGGTGGCCGACCGGGAAGGGATCGACGCCGGTGCGGCCAAGGGCGGCAACCTGGAGATCGCCCGGAACCCCGCGCAGGCGGCGCGATTGGCTGCGAGTGTCGCCGAAGAGCGCCGCTGGTGCAACGATGTCGTCGAACTCACCAAAGAGCAGGCAGCGCAACGCATCAACATCGATGGGCTGGTCTCGGCCTATCACAGCCCGGACTGCGCGCGCATCCAGCCGGCCGCGCTGGCCGCCGGGCTGGCCGACACCGTCGAACGCCTCGGGGTCACCATCCACGAACAGTCCGCGGTCATCGAGATCCAGCAGGGCAGGGCCGTCACCAGGACCGGCACCGTGCGCGCGCCGATCGTGCTGCGGGCCACCGAGGGCTTCACGCCCGCGCTTCCCGGACTGCGCAGGCGCTGGCTGCCGATGAACAGCTCGATGATCGCCACCGACCCGATCCCCGCTCATATCTGGGACGAAATCGGTTGGCAGGGACGCGAAACCGTAGGCGACACCGCGCACGGATTCTTCTACGCGCAGCGGACCGTCGATGACCGCATCGCCATCGGCGGGCGCAGCGTGCCCTACCGGTTCGGGTCACGCACCGATCAGGACGGTCAGGTGCCCGCCCGCACCATCCGTCTGCTGGCCGACGTGCTGCACTCGATCCTGCCGCAGGTCCGCGACATTCCCATCGCGCACGGCTGGTGCGGCGTGCTCGCGGTGCCGCGCGACTGGGAAGCCGGTGTCGCGCTGGACCGCGCCACCGGCCTGGGCTGGGCGGGCGGCTATGTCGGGCACGGTGTGACGGCGACGAACCTCGCCGGCCGCACCCTGGCCGACCTGGTGCTGACCCGGAACACACCGATCACCGAACTGCCCTGGGTCGGCCACCAGTCGCGCAACTGGGAGCCCGAGCCGATGCGCTGGCTCGGGGTGCGCGGCCTCTACATCGCCTACAAACTCGCCGACCGGCATGAGGCCAACGGCCGCCGCACGACCTCGCCCATCGCCAGGGTCGCCGACGTGATCACGCGGAAGCCCTGAGCGGACGCGCTCAAGCTTCCGCGCGCTCCTTGAGCCGCTGCAGGGTGACCTTGATGTGCTCGGCGTTGGCGCCGGCCCGGTCACTGACGCCGGTGGCCAGGCCGGCGACCTTCTTGAACCATCCGGCCCGACGGTCCCACATCGACTCGGTGACGGTGCACCCGCCGTCGGCCGGGGCGATGTCGTAACGCCAGTGCGCCACCGGGAACACCGCCGATTTCACGTCGAACGCGAACGTCGACCCCGGGGCGGCATCGGTGATGGTGCAGGTGGTAGTCCAGGACTTCGAACCGTTGCGATTCTCGCCCTTGAACACGGCTCCGGGGGCGACCGTGGAGTGTCCCTTCGCCCAGTGCATGGCGTGGGCTTCTTCGGCCAGCGCTGCCAGCGTCGAAAGGTCGGTGATCAGCGCGTATACCTTCGCTGGATCGGCCGCGATCGACACGGACCCGGTAATCGGTGCATTCATGGGCCGATCGTAGCGATCGGCGTGGCGGGAATCACCGCATCGGGGCCGACGTTGTCCAAAACATGAGCGAGCGTCCCGTGTGGCAGCCCACCGCCGAGCATCCGATCACCGTGGCACCGACCGGCAGGCACGTCACCGTCACGGTCAACGGGGTGGTCGTCGCCGAATCAGACGGTGCGGTGACGCTGCAGGAAAGCACGTATCCGGCGGTGCTTTACATCCCGCGCGAAGACGTGGTGGCCACGGTCCTGGTACCCAGCGAGACGACCTCCTACTGCCCCTACAAGGGTGAGGCCAGCTACTTCCACGTGGCCGATGTGCAGGACGCCATCTGGACCTACGAGCAGCCGTACCCCGCGGTCGCCGACATCGCCGGCAAGGTTGCCTTCTATCCGGACAAGGCGCAGATCTCGCTGGCCTAGATTGGGCAGGTGCCCACCACGTCGGTGACCTTCGGCGGACCCGTCAGTCCCGGGTTCACGCTGTCGCCGTTGCGCCGCGGCAGCGGCGATCCGTGCTTCCAGCTGATCGCCGGCGACACCTGGCGCACGTCGATGACGCGCACCGGCGCGGTGACCGCACGGATCCGCAAGACGGCCCCCGACACCGTGGAATGTGAGGCGTGGGGTCCCGGCGCCGCCGAGTTCCTGGACGGTTTCGGCGCGCTGCTCGGATCCGAGGACGACACTTCGGATTTCGACCCGGCGGAGCCGACGGTTGCCGAAGCCTATCGGCGGGTGCCCCACCTGCGGCTGGGCCGGACCGGCCGGGTGCTGGAGGCCCTGATCCCCGCGGTCCTCGAACAGCGGGTGTACGGCAAGGATGCCTTCCGCGCATGGCGGCTGCTGACCGCCAAGTTCGGCGCACCGGCGCCCGGTCCGGCACCCGCGGGCATGCGGGTGCCGCCCACTGCCGAGGTGTGGCGCCGCATTCCGTCCTGGGAGTTCCATCTCGCCAACGTGGATCCGGGCCGGGCCCGCACCCTGGTGGGGTGCGCGCAACGCGCCGACGCGCTGGAGCGGCTGCACCCCGCGAAGGCGGCGGCGGGCCTGACATCGCTGCCCGGTGTCGGTGTGTGGACGGCGGCGGAGACGATGCAGCGCGCGTTCGGTGACGCCGACGCGCTGTCGGTCGGTGACTATCACCTGGCGAAGGTGGTCGGGTTGAGCCTGCTGGGCAGGCCCATCGACGACGCCGAGATGGTGGAGTTGCTCGAACCGTTGCGCCCGCACCGGCACCGGGCGGTGCGGTTGCTGGAAGCCAGTGGGCTGGCCGTCCGGCAACGCCGCGGGCCGCGTCAGGCGATACCGAACCTGCGGGCGCTCTGAACGCGGTGCCCAGATGGGTTACCGATCGGGCTCTATGGGTATGCGTCGGAGGAGCCAGACGACGCAATGACGCCGATATGAAGGAGCCACCATGAGCAGTTTCACCATTCCGGGACTTTCCGACAAGCAAGGTGCGGACGTAGCCGATCTCCTGCAGAAGCAGTTGAGTCGCTACAACGACCTGCATCTGACGCTCAAGCACGTGCACTGGAACGTCGTCGGCCCCAACTTCATCGGGGTCCACGAGATGATCGACCCGCAGGTCGAATTGGTGCGTGGCTACGCCGACGAGGTGGCCGAACGCATCGCCACCCTGGGTGCGTCCCCGCTGGGCACCCCGGGCGCCATTCTCAACGACCGCACCTGGGATGACTACTCGGTGAACCGCGACAATGTCCAGGCGCACCTCGCGGCTCTCGACCTCGTCTACACCGGGATCATCGAGGACACCCGCAAGGGCATCGCGCACCTCGACGATGTCGATCTGGTGTCGCAGGACATGCTCATCAGCCACTCGGCCGAGTTGGAGAAGTTCCAGTGGTTCGTCCGCGCGCATCTGGAGAGCGCGGGTGGAAAACTCCCGCATGAAGGCAAGAAGACCGAGAAGGGCGCGGCCGGCAAGGCCCGCAAGTAACTCAGTCCATCTTCGCTTCCAGGTCGTCGTCGCGAACCGGGCGGTCGGCGAGTTCCTCTGCCACCCCGAACAACAACGGGTAGGCGACACCGGCGATGGCGGCACCGACCAGCGGGGCAACCCAGAACAGCCACAGCTGGCTCGGTGCCCCGTCGCCGTTGAAGAACGCGACACCGGTGGACCTGGCCGGGTTGACCGAGGTGTTCGATATCGGGATCGAGATCAGGTGGATCAGGGTCAGTGTCAGTCCGATTGACAAGCCCGCGAATCCTTTTGGCGCCCGGTCATCGGTGGAGCCGAGGATCACCAGCAGGAAGATGAAGGTGAGCACGATCTCGGTGACGAGTACCGCGAGCAGTGTGTAGCCGCCGGGGGAGTGGTCGCCGAAACCGTTGGCGGCCATGTTCCCGGTCGCCGTCCACCCCTGCTTGCCGCCGGCGATCACGTAGATGACTGCGCCGGCGACGAACCCGCCGATCACCTGGGTGACCCAGTAGGGCACGACGGCGGACCATTCGACCCGCTTGGCCAGCGCGGCGCCCAGTGTCACGGCGGGGTTGAAGTGCCCGCCCGAGATGGTGCCGAACGCGTAGACGCCGGTGAGCACCGTCAGGCCGAAAGCCAGTGAGACGCCGAGGAATCCGATACCCAGCGATACGCCGTCATCGGACAGGAACTTTGCGGCGAACACTGCGCTGCCGCAGCCGCCGAGCACGAGCCAGAAGGTGCCGATGAACTCGGCGGCCAGCCTGTGCGCCATCGTGGGGGTCGTCATGGTGCTACCCTTCGCCGGAGGCATGCTTACGTGCTGAGAGTCGCACGAATTGCCTGCGGCACAAGCGATTGTCACCAAATCTTGGCCCTACGGTGACGCAGAAGTTGTCAACGGTAGGCAGTCAACCGGGCGGTCAACGCCACCTTTCCGTCATCGCCGATGCCCTGTGCTTCGGCCACTCCGCTGCTGCGCCCCGCATGAACCGGCGTCGCCGTGTAATGCGCGCGGCCGCCGCCGATCAGGCGCCGCAGGTAGTTGATCCGCAGGGATGCCGTCAGCAGTGGCGACTCGGCGCGGCCGGTGTTGAGGGCGGCCGAGCCCACCAACTCCAGGCCCGCGGCGGCCACCCCGCCGTGGACGGCGCCCAGGGTGTTGTTGACGGCGGAGTGCGCGCGCTGGTGCAGCACCACCCCGGTGCCACCGGTTTCGGCGACCTCGACGGCCATCAGTTCGGCAAGGCCGGTCGGCAGGGGTTCGGCCGGTTCGGCGGGTTGCTCGAAGGCGCCCGGTACGTGCACGGCGGCGGTGATGTAGAACGTGCGCACTGTGGCGAGGCCGATCTCGGTACCGCCGTGGGTCAGCATGCACTCCGACAGCGAGGTGGCGCCCGCGGCGCCCACCGGCCTGCTGACGGCCAGTACGGGCGTCGCAGGGTCCTGGGCCAGGATCGTCTGGGCATCCGGCGCGAACTCCATGGCGAGCTCGCTGGAGACCGTCCAGTGCCCATCGGGCCGGCGGTCGTGGTTGGCGAAGCCGGCGATGTGGTCGACCAGGACCGCCAGCGGGCCCAGTGCGGCAGAACCTGTGAAGGGATTCAACAAGCCGTCCACGGGCATGGTGGCGGCGTACCGGGTGGGCCCGGTCTCGACATTGTCGATACCGAAGCGGCCAGGTGGGGTGGTCAGCGGATATGCCATCGGGGTCCAGCTTCGTGCGGTCGCCGCGGGCAGGTACCCCCGCGGGGTATCTAAGGTGGGAAAAGCGACATCTCTAAGAATCTGACGAGGCTTTCAGCAAACTGATGTTTATTCGTAATACCAGTTGAATGGCAATCCGATCAATAGACAGCAAATCAGTGTGACGAGGGTCTCTCTTGCGGCCCGGGCGCCGGCGGCGGGGCCAAGGGTGGTCTCGCTGCCGAAAATCCCTCGCCGCCAACGCTATTGCCGATTCCCCTGTGGCGCGCCCCGAGCGGTGCCCGCCGCGCCGGGAGACAGTTACTTAGGTCTGACTAAGTTGGCACGTCACCCGGTGTTTGTCATATCGTTTGAGCACTTGTGGCGAGCGGGACAAGTCCGTCGTTCAGTGCTGCACGAAGGCACCGCGATCGCCCAGCCGGTGACCACCGGATGCCGCTGGTGACAGCCGGCAGTACATGAAGCCAGCGCGCAGGCTTGAGAGTAAAGGGTCAGGTGGGAATGACGCCCAAGCAGGGGCTGTACAACCCCGCATATGAGCACGACTCGTGCGGTGTGGCCATGGTTGCCGATATTCACGGCCGTCGTAGCCGTGACATCGTCGACAAGGCGATCACCGCGCTGCTGAACCTCGAGCACCGCGGTGCCGCCGGCGCAGAGCCCAACACCGGCGACGGTGCGGGCATCCTGCTCCAGGTGCCCGACGCGTTCCTGCGGGCAGTGGTCGACTTCGAACTGCCCGAGGAGGGCAGCTACGCCACCGGTATCGCCTTCCTGCCGCAGTCCGCCCGGGATGCCTCCCTGGCCTGCGAGGCGGTCGCCAAGATCGTCGAGGCCGAGGGCCTGCAGCTGCTCGGATGGCGCGACGTGCCGCACGACGACTCCTCGCTGGGTGCGCTGGCCCGCGACGCGATGCCCACCCTGCGCCAGGTGTTCATCGCCGGCGCCTCCGGGATGGACCTGGAGCGCCGTGCCTTCGTGATCCGCAAGCGTGCCGAGCACGAGCTCGGCACCAAGGGACCGGGCCAGGACGGGCCGGGTCGTGAAACCGTGTACTTCCCAAGCCTTTCCGGCCAGACATTCGTCTTCAAGGGCATGCTGACCACCCCGCAGTTGCGGGCCTTCTACCTCGATCTGCAGGATGAGCGGCTCACCAGCGCGCTCGGCATCGTGCACTCGCGGTTCTCGACGAACACCTTTCCCTCCTGGCCGCTGGCGCACCCGTTCCGCCGTGTCGCGCACAACGGCGAGATCAACACGGTCACCGGCAACGAGAACTGGATGAAGGCCCGCGAGGCGCTCATCCACACCGACGTGTTCGGCTACCACAACGACCTGAACAAGATCTTCCCGGTCTGCACCCCCGGAGCCTCCGACACCGCGCGGTTCGACGAGGTGCTGGAGCTGCTGCACCTGGGCGGGCGCAGCATCGCGCATTCGGTGCTGATGATGATCCCGGAGGCCTGGGAGCGCAACGAGGAGATGGACCCCGCGCTGCGGGCGTTCTACCAGTACCACGGGTCGCTGATGGAGCCCTGGGACGGCCCGGCGTCGGTGTGCTTCACCGACGGCACCGTCATCGGCGCCGTGCTCGACCGCAACGGCCTACGCCCCTCGCGCGTGTGGGTCACCAGTGACGGACTCGTCGTGATGGCGTCCGAGGCCGGCGTGCTCGACCTGGACCCGTCCACCGTCGTGCAGAAGATCCGCCTGCAGCCTGGCCGGATGTTCCTGGTGGACACCGCACAGGGCCGCATCGTGGCCGATGAGGAGATCAAGGCACAGCTGGCCGCTGAACATCCTTATCAGGAGTGGCTGGACGGCGGACTGTTCCACGTCGACGAGCTGCCGCCGGGCAAGTACGTCAAGATGCCCCACCACCGGGTGGTGCTGCGGCAGCAGGCGTTCGGCTACACCTACGAGGAACTGAACCTGTTGGTGGCGCCGATGGCGCGTACCGGCGCCGAGGCGCTGGGCTCGATGGGCACCGACACTCCGATCGCCGTGCTGTCCCAGCGGCCCCGGATGCTCTACGACTACTTCCAGCAGTTGTTCGCCCAGGTGACCAACCCGCCGCTGGACGCCATCCGCGAAGAGGTGGTGACCAGCCTGCAGGGCACCGTCGGGCCCGAGGGTGACCTGCTCAACCCGGACGAGAACTCGTGCCGCCAGATCGTGCTGCCGCAGCCGATCCTGCGCAACGCGGACCTGTCCAAGCTGATCGACGTGGATCCCGATCACGAGATTCGCGGCCGCAAGCACGGTATGCGCGCGGCCGTGGTCAGCTGCCTGTACCCGGTGGCCGACGGCGGTGCCGGGCTGCGCCGGGCGTTGGAGGATGTCCGCACCAAGGTCTCGCAGGCGATCCGCAACGGGGCCCGCATCATCGTGCTGTCCGACCGCGAGTCCAACGAGTGGTTGGCGCCCATCCCGTCGCTGCTCTCGGTCGCCGCGGTGCACCATCACCTGGTCCGGGAACGCACCCGCACCCAGATCGGTCTCGTCGTCGAATCCGGCGATGCCCGCGAGGTGCACCACATGGCGATGCTGTGCGGCTTCGGCGCGGCGGCGATCAATCCGTACATGGCCTTCGAGTCGATCGACGACATGATCGACCGCGGCGTCATCACCGGGCTGTCCAGCGACCAGGCCAAGGCCAACTACGTCAAGGCCGCGGGCAAGGGCGTGTTGAAGGTGATGTCCAAGATGGGCATCTCGACGCTGGCGTCCTACACCGGCGCCCAGCTGTTCCAGGCCATCGGGATCAACCAGCGGGTGCTGGACGAGTACTTCTCCGGATTGCACTGTCCCACAGGCGGAATCGACCTGGACGACATCGCTTCCGATGTCGCGGCCCGCCATGAGCTGGCCTACCTGGATCGCCCCGACGAGTGGGCCCACCGCGAGCTCGAGGTGGGCGGCGAGTACCAGTGGCGCCGCGAGGGCGAATACCACCTGTTCAACCCGGACACCGTGTTCAAGTTGCAGCACTCCACCAGGACCGGGCAGTACTCGGTCTTCAAGGAGTACACCAGGCTGATCGACGACCAGAGCGAGCGGATGGCGTCGCTGCGCGGTCTGCTCAAATTCAAAGAGCGCGAGTCTGTTCCGATCGAGGAAGTCGAGCCCGCCACCGAGATCGTCAAGCGTTTCTCGACCGGCGCGATGAGCTACGGCTCCATCTCCGCCGAGGCGCACGAGACGCTGGCCATCGCGATGAACCGGCTCGGCGGCAGATCCAACTCCGGTGAGGGCGGCGAGAGCGTCGACCGCTTCGAGCCCGACGAGAACGGTGACTGGCGCCGCAGCGCCATCAAGCAGGTGGCCTCCGGTCGCTTCGGCGTCACGAGCCACTACCTGTCGAACTGTACCGATATCCAGATCAAGATGGCTCAGGGCGCCAAACCCGGTGAGGGCGGGCAGCTTCCGGGTCACAAGGTGTATCCGTGGGTGGCCGAGGTTCGGCACTCGACGCCCGGTGTCGGCCTGATCTCGCCGCCGCCGCACCACGACATCTACTCGATCGAGGATCTGGCGCAGTTGATCCACGATCTGAAGAACGCCAACCCGGCCGCGCGCATCCACGTCAAGCTGGTGTCGGAGAACGGTGTGGGGACGGTGGCCGCCGGTGTCTCCAAGGCGCATGCCGACGTGGTGCTCATCTCCGGTCATGACGGCGGCACCGGTGCCACACCGCTGACCTCGCAGAAGCACGCCGGCGCCCCCTGGGAGCTGGGTCTGGCCGAAACGCAGCAGACGTTGCTGCTCAACGGGCTTCGCGACCGCATCGTCGTGCAGGTGGACGGGCAGCTCAAGACCGGTCGTGACGTCGTGATCGCCGCATTGCTCGGCGGTGAGGAATTCGGTTTCGCCACCGCGCCGCTGGTGGTGTCGGGCTGCATCATGATGCGGGTCTGCCACCTGGACACCTGCCCGGTGGGCGTGGCCACCCAGAACCCGGTGCTGCGTGAGCGTTTCAACGGCAAGCCCGAGTTCGTGGAGAACTTCTTCCTCTTCATCGCAGAAGAAGTCCGGGAACTGATGGCGCAGTTGGGCTTCCGTACCGTCAACGAGATGGTCGGACAGGTCGGCGCGCTGGACACCACCCAGGCGGCCGAGCACTGGAAGGCACACAAGCTGGATCTGGCCCCGGTGCTGCATGAGCCCGAGTCGGCGTTCATGAACCAGGACCTGTACTGCAGTTCGCGCCAGGATCACGGTCTGGACAAGGCACTGGATCAGCAGCTGATCGTGCAGTGCCGCGAGGCGCTGGACTCCGGCACGCCGGTGCGATTCAGCACCAAGATCGCCAATGTGAACCGCACCGTGGGAACGATGCTGGGTCACGAGGTCACCAAAGCCTATGGTGGACAGGGACTTCCGGACGGCACCATCGACATCACCTTCGAGGGGTCAGCGGGTAACAGCTTCGGTGCATTCGTGCCGCGCGGTATCACGCTGCGGGTGTACGGCGATGCCAACGATTACGTCGGAAAGGGCCTTTCCGGGGGCCGCATCGTGGTGCGCCCCTCGGACAGGGCACCCAACGATTACATCGCCGAAGACAACATCATCGGCGGCAACGTCATTCTGTTCGGTGCCACCAGCGGCCAGGCATTCCTGCGTGGTGTGGTGGGCGAGCGGTTCGCGGTCCGCAACTCCGGTGCGCACGCGGTGGTCGAGGGCGTGGGCGACCACGGCTGCGAGTACATGACCGGTGGCCGGGTGGTGATCCTGGGACAGACCGGACGCAACTTCGCGGCGGGTATGTCGGGCGGTGTCGCCTATGTGTATGACCCGGAGAAGAAGTTGCCGGGCAACGTCAACGGAGAGATGGTCGATCTTGACGCACTTGATGACGATGACCTCGAAGGGTTGCAGGAATTGATCGTGGCACACGTGGACGCCACCGATTCGGCGGTGGGCCGTCGGATCCTGGCGGACTGGCCGGCGCAGCAGGCGCACTTCGTGAAGGTGATGCCCCGCGATTTCAAGAAGGTGCTGCTGGCGATCTCGGAGGCCGAAGCGGCCGGCCAGGATGTCGGCGAAGCGATCATGGCGGCCGCTCGTGGCTGATCCGAACGGTTTCCTCAAGCACACCGTCCGGCAGACCCCGGCCCGGCGGCCGGTGGACCTGCGCCTGCAGGACTGGAAAGAGGTCTACGAGGAATTCTCCGACGAGACTCTGAAGGTCCAGGCCTCGCGCTGCATGGACTGCGGTATCCCGTTCTGTCACAACGGTTGTCCACTGGGGAATCTGATTCCCGAGTGGAACGACCTGGTGTACCGGGACCGGTGGCGCGATGCCATCGAACGGCTGCACGCCACCAACAACTTCCCGGAGTTCACCGGGCGGCTGTGCCCGGCGCCGTGCGAGGCCTCCTGTGTGCTCGGTATCAACCAGGATGCGGTGACCATCAAGCAGGTCGAGGTCGAGATCATCGACCACGCCTTCGACAACGACTGGGTCAAGCCGATGATCCCGACGGTGCGCACCATGAAGAAGGTCGCCGTCGTGGGGTCCGGCCCCGCCGGTCTGGCCGCCGCCCAGCAGCTGACCAGGGCCGGACACTCGGTGACGGTGTTCGAACGTGCCGACCGCATCGGCGGTCTGCTGCGCTACGGCATCCCCGAGTTCAAGATGGAGAAGCGCCACATCGACCGTCGCCTGGAGCAGATGACGGCCGAGGGCACCCAGTTCCGCACCGGCGTCAACGTCGGCGTCGACATCACCGTCGAACAACTCGACGAGGAGTTCGACGCGGTGGTGCTGGCCGGCGGTGCGACCGCCTGGCGGGACCTGCCGATCCCGGGCCGTGAGCTCGAGGGCATCCACCAGGCCATGGAGTACCTGCCATGGGCCAACAAGCTGCAGCAGGGCGACGATGTCGCGGGTCCGGACGGCGAGCCGCCCATCACCGCGAAGGGCAAGCGGGTCGTCATCATCGGTGGCGGTGACACCGGGGCGGACTGCCTGGGCACCGCACACCGTCAGGGCGCCAAGAGCATCCACCAGTTCGAGATCATGCCGCGACCGCCGGAGACCCGTGCGGACTCCACCCCGTGGCCGACCTACCCGCTGATGTTCCGGGTGGCCTCTGCGCACGAAGAGGGCGGCGAGCGGGTGTTCTCGGTGAACACCGAGCAGTTCGTCGGCTCCGATGGCAAGGTGACCACGCTCAAGGTGCACGAGGTCGAGATGAAGGCCGGCAAGTTCGAGAAGGTCGAGGGGTCGGACTTCGACCTCGACGCCGATATCGTCTTCCTGGCGATGGGCTTCGTCGGTCCCGAGCGCGAGGGTCTGCTGACCGACCTCGGCGTCGAACTGACCGACCGCGGCAACGTGGCACGCGACAAGGACTTCCAGACCACCGTTCCCGGCGTCTTCGTGGCCGGCGATATGGGCCGGGGTCAGTCGCTGATCGTGTGGGCGATCGCCGAGGGCCGTGCCGCGGCCGCCGGTGTGGACCGCTACCTCATGGGCCAGTCGGCGCTACCCCGGCCGATCGAGCCGACGGCCGCCCCACAACGGTAGGCAACATCAGCAACTTCAGCCACACGGGAAACAGCCGATTTTTAATCGGCGTGCCGTTTGGTGTTAGCCGCGTCACAGGTGTCTAATGATGGCGGCGGGGTCATCCGGTAATGTGGCCCCACGGTGCAGCTATTAGCCGACCGCAGGAGTTCTTACCGTGTACAACAATCCCATTTCACGGTCCCGAGTGAGTCGAATCGCCTGGTCATGGTTCCGTCACCCGGTCCGCTGCCGTGAATTCCCAGCCAAACACGAGCGGCTGATCACCCCCGACGAGTTACTCCGTTACGGGTACTGATCGACCAGGGCGCCGCGCGGATCCCGATTCGGAACCCACGCGGCACTCGTTTGCCAGATCGTAATAATTTCGTGACCGTCAGTTTTATCTGCTGGTCAGCAGCCCGGAGTCGCGAATCGTCTCTGCGAGCGGCTCCAGCACCGCTGGGTCGTAGGGCGGCGGCAGGTAGATGATCGCCAGATCCAGTCCCTCGGCTCCCAGCGCGATCGCGTCCTCGACAACTCTGCGGTAGTTCCGATCCTCGCCGAGGCGGATATGCGCCGACAGCGTGATCTCCTTCGGGTCCCGGCCGATATCGGCGCAGTGCGCTGCCAGCACGTCGCGCTTGCGGGCGAACTCCGCGGGCGTGCCGCCGACGAAGTTCCAGTGATCGGCGTATTTCGCGGTGATCTTCAGGGTGCGCTTCTCGCCATTGCCGCCGATGCAGAACGGCGGGTGCGGCTGCTGCGGCCCTTTGGGCTCGTTGCGCGCGTCCTTGAGCTGATAGAACTGGCCGTCGAAGGTGGTGGTCTCCTGGCTGAGCAGGCCTTTGAGGATCTCGCAGGCCTCTTCGAAGCGGTCGAAACGCTCCTTGATGGTGCCCAGCTCGATGCCGTAGGCGCCGGACTCCTCCTCGTTCCAGCCGGCGCCGATGCCGAGCTCGAGCCGACCGCCCGAGATGATGTCCAGTGCGGAGGCCATGTTGGCCAGCACCGCCGGATGCCGGTAATGGATGCCGGTGACGAGCACGCCGACGCGCAGCCGCTCGGTGGCCTGCGCCAGCGCCGTCAGCGTGGTCCAGCCCTCTAGGCAGGGGCCGGTGGGGTCGGAGAAGATCGGATAGAAGTGGTCGAAGGTCCAGCCGGACTGGAAGACATCGATATCGTCCGCTGCTTTCCAGATGGCCAGCATGTCGGACCAGGTCGTATTTTGCGGGGAAGTCTTGAAGGCAAAGTCCACACTTGGGCAACGAACCCGGGTGGTCGATAAATTCCTGTACTCGACGCCGGGACGGGCGCGATGAATTCCGCGCGCGACGCAGGTCGGTATGGCCATGATCGCTATGACGACGGCAAGCGCGCGCACCGCCGCGGTACTCGGCGGAGTGCGCGACGATCAACTGGGCGGACCCACGCCGTGCACGGAACTGTCCGTGCGGGAGGTGCTGGCGCACATCGGACAACTGGCGCCGGCCTTCGGGGCCGCGGCGGCCAAGAATCTCGGTGACCTCACCGACAGCCCACCCGGTGCGGACGGCTATCTGCTGGACGAGGGCTGGCGCGACGACTACCCCGCCCGCCTCGCGGCATTCGCGAAGGCCTGGCAGGCGCCGCAGGCCTGGGAGGGGATGACCCGGGTGGGTGCCGTCGACCTGCCGGGTGAGGTGTGCGGGCTGGTGGCTCTGACCGAGGTGGTGGTGCACGGCTGGGATGTTGCGATCGCCACCGGGCAGGCGTACACCGTGGATGACGACACTGCGGGGGTGTTGCTGGAGCACCTGACCGCGTTCACCGCCGCCGGGCCGGTCGAGGGGCTGTTCGGCCCGCCGGTGGTTGTTGGCGGTGACTCCGGTGCTTTTGCGCGCGCGCTGGCATTGAGCGGCCGTGACCCGGCATGGCGAGGGGTGTGATCGGGCGGCGCCACGGGCACACTTGAACCCATGGACCCCGTGGACCCGATCGCCGCGCTACGCCGCATCGCGTACTACAAGGACCGCGCCCGGGAGGATTCACGCCGGGTGATGGCCTACCGCAACGCCGCCGACGTGGTGGAGGCGATGACCCCCGAGCACCGGGAGAAGGTCGGGAAGGCCAACAGCTGGCAGACGCTACCGGGTATCGGGCCCAAGACCGCGAAGGTCATCGCCCAGGCCTGGGCCGGCCGCGAGCCCGACACCCTGGCCGAATTGCGGGTGGCCGCCGCCGATCTCGGGGGAGGAGCGATCCGCGCCGCGATCAAGGGTGACCTGCACCTGCACTCGAACTGGTCGGACGGCTCGGCCCCGATCGCCGAGATGATGGCCACCGCGCAGGAACTGGGCCACGAATACTGCGCGCTGACCGACCATTCACCCCGGTTGACGGTGGCCAACGGGTTGTCCCCGGACCGGCTGCGCCACCAGCTGGACGTGATAGACGAACTGCGCGAACGATTTTCGATGCGGATCCTGACCGGGATCGAAGTCGACATCCTCGATGACGGCACTCTGGACCAGGAGCCCGAACTGCTGGAGCGGCTCGACATCGTGGTGGCCAGTGTGCATTCCAAGCTGAAGATGGACGCGCCGGCCATGACCCGCCGGATGGTGCGCGCGGTGTCCGGCGGGCAGGCCGACGTCCTCGGCCACTGCACCGGGCGGCTGGTGGAGGGAAACCGGGGGATCCGTCCGGAGTCCGCGTTCGACGCCGAGGCGGTGTTCACCGCCTGCCGGGACAACGGTGTTGCGGTGGAGATCAATTCGCGACCCGAGCGGCGCGATCCGCCGAGCCGGCTACTGGATCTGGCACTGCAGATCGGCTGCGACTTCTCGATCGACACCGACGCGCATGCCCCGGGCCAGCTCGACTTCCTCGGCTACGGGGCGCAACGTGCCCTGGATGCAGGGGTGCCGGTGGACCGCATCGTCAACACCTGGTCCGCGGAGCGGCTGCTGGAGTGGGCGCACTGAGTCACGCCGGTGACTCGGGCAGCATCGGCATCTCCAGCCCCGGATCGCGACCCAGCAGCACCCCGCGGGTCACCGAGCCGTTGCCGAACCGCTGCCGGACCTCGTCGACGGCGGCATCCAGGGCGATCGGGTCCGCCGTGCGGGCGAACGGTAGTTCCAGCTGGGCCGCGCCGTCGCGGTCGATATTGGACACCGCGAAGCCCACCAGCGTCAGACCGCGCTCGGCGATCAGCGGAGCCGCGGCGGCCACCAGGTCGCGGGCGGCCCGCAGCACGGCCTCGGTCGACGCGGTGGCGCGCGGCAGGGTGTGTGAGCGGGTGGCGCGAGCAAAGTCGTCGAAGCGCAGCCGCAGCACCACGGTGCGGCCGGTACGTCCGGCGGCCCGCATCCGGCCGGTGATGCGGTCGACGAGATTCACCACGACGGCATCGATCTCATGAGCGGACATGGTGTTTCCGGCGCGGCCGAGGGCACGCTGCGCGCCGACGGACCGCCGGCGCACCCCGGTCACCACCCGGCGGCGGTCGATATTGTGCGCCAGCGCGAAGAGCTGCCTGCCCATGCCCGGGCCGACCATGGCGCCCAGCGTCGTCTCGCTGAGCTCGGCCACATCGGCCACCGTGTGGATGCCGTGCAGCCGTAACCTCTCCGCGGTCTTGGCCCCGACGCCCCAGAGCCTGCGTACCGGCAACGGATGCAGGAACGCCAGTTCGCGGTCCGGGGGTACCAGCAGCAGTCCGTCGGGCTTGGCCTCCTGGCTGGCCACCTTGGCCAGGAACTTGGTGCGGGCGATCCCGACGGTGATGGGCAGCCCGACGTCCACCCGGACCCGTTCGCGCAGTCGGGCACCGATCTGTACCGGATTACCCGACACCCGGCCCAGCCCGCCGACATCGAGGAATGCCTCGTCCACCGAGACCGGTTCGACCAGGGGAGTGGTGTCGCGGAAGACCTCGAAGACCGCCCGGCTGGCCTCGGTGTAGGCGTGCATCCGCGGGGGCACGACGATCACCTGCGGGCAGAGCCGCCGGGCCTGGCCGCCGCCCATCGCGGTCCGCACCCCATACGCCTTGGCCTCATAGCTGGCCGCCAGCACCACCCCGGCGCCGACGATGACCGGCAGTCCGCGCAGGGTGGGGTCATCGCGCTGCTCGACCGACGCGTAGAACGAGTCGAGATCGGCGTGCAGGATGCTGGCCTGCCCTTCGGACACGAACATATGTTCGCATCCGGGTCCGACAGGGGATCGGCCGGCGGGCTGGAGCGTAGCGACCCGGGGCGTGGCTAGGGCGTGCTGCCGTAGATGCTGGTCAGCCAGATGTGGGTGAGCGTGTCCACGACGCGGTCATGCTCGACCGACGGCCGGTCATCGGCGAGGGTCGCCATCATCATCTTCTCGTTCATCAGGTTCAGCGAGGTGGCCAGATCGAGGGCGGGCAGTGTCTCCGGGGCCGCCCCCCGTTGGCGTTCGGCGTTGATCAGTGCCGCGGTGAGGCCGATCCACTTCTGCATCAGCCCCGCCCAGATGGCGCGGAACTCGGGACTGCTGTTCACGGCTTCGGCGCCGGCGCGCGCAGTCGCGGGGTGCGACCCGAAGGAACTGAAGAAGATCTCGATTCCGCGCCGGATTGCCTCGTGCGGTTCGGTGGGCATGGAGTCCATCGCGTTGTCGAAGCCGGTGTCGGCCCGTGTGATCAGTGGATCCATCAGCGACAGCAGGACCGCTTCCTTCGACGCGAAGTAGAAGTAGAAGGTCGGTCGCGATATGCCGGCGCCCTTGGCCAGGTCGTCGACGGAGATATCGGCGAAGGACCGCTGCTGGATGAGCCGGGCGGCGGTGTCCAGGATCGCCTGCTGCCGCTCGTCGCCGGAGGGGCGGGCGGCCCGGCGGCCGCGACTCGGGCTGGCGGTGGTCACGGCCCAACCTTAACACCGTGTCGACTTTCTCGACACACCGTTGACTCACTCAACACCATGTTGATACCGTCGGTACCATGAATGAACACCTCGACGTTGTGATCGTCGGCGCCGGCATCTCCGGCATCAGCACCGCCTGGCATCTGCAGGACCGCTGCCCGACCAAGAGCTACGCCATCCTGGAACGCCGCGAGAACATCGGCGGCACCTGGGACCTGTTCAAATACCCGGGTATCCGCTCGGATTCCGACATGTTCACCCTGGGATTCCGGTTCAAGCCCTGGACCTCGGCCAAGGCGATCGCCGACGGCGCGTCCATCTGGAATTACATCAACGAGGCCGCCGCCGAGAACGGCATCGACAAGCACATCCGCACCGGACATCGCGTCACCTCGGTGGACTGGTCGGACGCCGACAATCGCTGGACCATCAACATCGAGCATGCCGGTGAGCGCAAGCAGATCACCGCGTCGTTCCTGTCGGTCTGCAGCGGCTACTACAACTACGACGAGGGCTACGCGCCCGAGTTCCCGGGCGCCGCGGAATTCGCGGGCCAGATCATCCACCCCCAGCACTGGCCCGAGGGGCTGGACTACACGGGGAAGAAGATCGTCGTCATCGGATCCGGCGCCACCGCGATCACACTGATCCCGTCGCTGGTCAACGAGGGCGCGGGCCACGTCACCATGCTGCAGCGCTCGCCGACCTACATCGGCTCTCTGCCGCTGGTGGATCCCGTTGCCGCACAGGCCAACAAGTACCTGCCGAAGAATATCGCCCACGCGGTCAACCGGTGGAAGGCAATCGCGATGGCCACCGGCCAGTACCAGCTGGCGCGCAAGTTCCCGAAGATGTTCAAGAAGGCGCTCAAGGACATGGCGACCCGGCGGTTGCCGGACGGCTTCGACTACGAGAAGCACTTCAGCCCGCGCTACAACCCGTGGGATGAGCGAGTCTGTCTGGCGCCCAACGGGGATTTCTTCAAGACCATCAAGGCCGGCAAGGCCGACGTCGTCACCGACACCATCGAGACCTTCACCGAAACCGGTATCAAGCTGACCTCCGGTGAGGAGTTGCAGGCCGATATCATCATCACCGCAACGGGTTTGAACATGCAGTTGTTCGGCGGTGCCACGGCGACCCGCAACGGCGAGCTGATCGACCTGACCAAGTCGATGACCTACAAGGGCCTGATGCTGTCCGGCGTGCCCAACATGGCCATCACCTTCGGCTACACCAACGCCTCATGGACACTGAAGGCCGACCTGGTCTCCGAGTTCATCTGCCGGGTGTTGAACTACATGGACGCCAACGGTTTCGACCGGGTCGAACCGCAGCACCCGGGCGACTCGATCGACGAAGAGCCGTTCATGGACTTCACGCCCGGGTACTTCCGCCGCGCCATGGATACCCTGCCGAAGTCGGGCTCGGAGGCACCCTGGAAGTTGAAGCAGAACTACTTCTTCGATCTGCGCCTCATCCGGCACGGCAAGGTCGACGAGGAGTCCCTGCACTTCACCAAGCACCGGGCGGCCGTATCGGCCTAGCGTCACCCGCCTGCAGCGACGACGACGATCCCGTCCTCGTCGCTGTAGGCGACCTCACCGGGGACGAACGTGACACCCCCGAAGGAAACCGCGATATCGCGTTCTCCCGCACCCGTTTTGGTGCCCTTGCGCGGATTGGTGCCGAGTGCCTTGATGCCCACGTCGATGGTCCGCAGCGCGGCCGCATCGCGGACCACGCCGTGCACGATCACCCCGGCCCAGCCGTTCTCGGCGGCCAGGCCGGCGATGATGTCACCGACCAGCGCGGTGTGCAGCGAACCACCACCGTCGACCACCAGCACCCCGCCGTCACCCGGCGTGGACAGGATCGACTTGAGCAGGGCGTTGTCCTCGAAACAGCGCACCGTGGTGATCCGGCCCGCGAAGGACGTGACACCCCCGTAGTTGCGCAACTGCAGATCGCAGCTGCGGACGTCGGGGTAGATCTCGTCGACAAGGTCAGCGGTCGCGCGCGGTTCGATGCTCACGCCATGATGCTAGCGAGCACCACATCATGCACGAACTGCGCCAGACCCGGTTCGACATCGTCGTAGTAGGCCGTGAACCGAGGATCAGCCAGGTACATCTCGACCAGTCCGCGGTGCATCTCGCTGCCGCAGTCGTAGAAGCGCTCGATACTCGCGCGGTGCCGGGCGGCCAGTGCGTCGGCCTCCGGTGCGCCGGGGCGCACGCCGGCCCGCTTGGCGGCCGCCAGGTCACGCAGGAGCGCGTCCCCTTCGGCCTTCAGGTCGATCCAGTCCTGTTTCGTCAGCTGGGCGACCCGCTGCCGGGACTGCTTCCATTCATCGGTGTCGCCCCAGCGCTGCTCGGCTTCGACCGCATACTCCTCGCCGAATGCCGTGGTCCCGAAGATCTCGACCTGTTCCTCGGCGGTCAGCTGAATGCCGCTGCGATGCGCGTCCATGAGTTCCTCCACTGCCTTGATCGTGCGCTGCAGACCTTCGGCCCGCTCGAGAAGCAGGGCGTGCTGGCGCTGCAGCCGGGTCAGCCCGTCGACCTCTGGGTCGTCGAGCAGGACGCGGATCTCATCCAGCGGTAGCCCCGCCGCGCGATACACCAGCACCAGGTGCAAGCGCTCGACATCGGCATCGGTGTAGCCGCGGTAACCCACCGGGGTCCGCACGCCCGGCACCACCAGGCCGATGTGGTCGTAGTGGTGCAGGGTGCGTACGGAAAGCCCGGTCAGGGCGGCGACGCTGCCGACGGTTCTCACGTCCATGGACCCACTATCGGCCCTGACGTCGCGTGAGGGTCAAGCCCCGCCGCGGGGAACCTCAGTCCTCGTCGGAACTACGGCGGGCCAGCAGTACCACGACAACGGCGAGCAGGCCGACGGCGATCGCGGCCACCAGCGGCAGCCGGGACTGTTCCGGCCCGAGGGCAGGCACCGCGGACGGTGTCGGTACGGCGGCGGCCACTGCGGATTTCGCTTGTGCAGCAACTTCTTTGGCGGCTTCCCTGGTGATCGCCGTCGGCTCGGCCTGCTGCGCAGCGACTGGCGCCGGCTCGACAGGTGTGGCCTTGGCAGGCGGCGCCTTCTTCGCGGCGGGTGCTTTCTTGGCCGGTGCGGCCTTCTTCACCGGCGCCTTCTTGGCGGGGACGGCCTTCTTCGCGGCGGGTGCCTTTTTGGCCGGCACCTTCTTTGCAGGAGCCTTGGCGGCCGGAGGCGCAGCAGGTGGGTCAGCCGGGACCTGCTCAGCGGGGGCCTTCTGTTCGGGAAGGTCCTGCTCGTCGCCCATGGTGCTGCTCCTTTGCAGTGTCGTCCAGCGCAGTGCAACCCATCATGCCAGTCCGGCTATCGGCATCACCCCGTGACCGCCAGGGCGGCGGCCAACGTCAATGCCACCACCATCAAGGCGAGCTCGGTATCGGCGCGTCGGGTCGAGCGCTCGGCGCTGGCCCGGTGGCCACGTGCCGACGGTAACCACCGGGACCTGTTCTGCCAGGCCAGCGCCATCAACACTGCGGTCACGACGACCTTCGCCAGCAACAGCCGGCCGTATCCGGTGCCGACCAGCTCGGCCAGGGTCCCGATCACCACCGCGGCGCTGAACACCCCGCCCGCCAACAGCACCAGCACCGACCACAACGACAATGCCGAGAAACGAGGCAGCACCCGAGCCCACTGGCCGCGGTGGTCCACCACCAGCACTATCGCCGCGAGTACACCGCACCACAGTGCCGCCGCCAGGGCATGCAGCGTGACTGCCAGTCCGCCGAGTGTGCTCTCGGACAGATGCCCGGCCAGGGTGCGCGCGGCGGTACCGAGTGCGGCGACGCCGGCGATCACCAGGGACCCGCCGGGGTTGCGTACCGCGATGGTCACGACGACCACCAGCAGTGCCGCCACCACGCAGATCAGATCGGCCCGGCCGGCCGTCGTCGACACGGCGAACTCGAATGCGGTCCGGACACCGAGGTCGCGCACCGTGACTGCGGCGGTATCGGCCGCGGTCCGCACCAGCCGGATCAGTTCGGCCGCCAGCCACACCCAGGCTGCCACCGCCAGCACGGCGGTGCTGCGCCGGGCGAGTTCGGTGCGGTAGCGCGCGGAGTCGAGCCACGGCACCACCGCGAGGCCGAGCACCAGCACGGCGGCACCGTCGGCGAGCAGCCGGGTGAGCGTCGCAATGAGAGCATCGTCGGGGCGGGCGAGCATCCAGGCCAGCGCGATGCTGAGGGCGACGACGAGTGCGCCCAGGCACGCCCGCCGGGTGCGCATCACGTGCGGCGTCGGCTCCACCACACGCCGGCACCGATGAGCACCACCGCCGCGATCACGAACGGCCACACCGGAAGGCCGTCATCAGTCGCTGCTGCCGGCGCGGCGGCGGGTGCGGGAGCAGGCGCGACCGACGGACCGAGCGTACCCGCTTCGCCGGCGGTCAGCTCGAAAGCCCACGATCCGGTGATGACGTGGCCGTCCGCGGAGGTGACGCGGTAGTTGGCCGTATAGGTGCCCGCCGGACCGAGTGGGCGCACGTCGACCTCTGCCACCGGGCCGCTCACCCGGACGTCACCGGTAGACCACAGATTGCCGTCCGGGCCGACGACGGTCATCGCCGCGAACGCGGTCTGCAGGTCTTCGCTGAAGGTGGCGCTGACCTTCGTGGGGGCCGCCGCCAGTGCCGTGCCGGGCGCCGGATCCGAGGAGATCAGTGTGGCGTGCGCCGCGGCGGGACCGGCCCCGGCCAATGTCAGCCCCGTCAGGAGCAGAGCCAACAGGGGTGCCAGGATCCGTGCGTACATCGACATCACACCAGGCCGAGCCGCGCCATCACGTCGGCGTCGATACCGTCGAGCTGTTCGCCGATGGCCGCGTGAGCGGCCTTGCGGCGTGCCGTGGGCATGTTCTCCGCGGCGGTGACGGCAGCGGACAGGTCGGTCAACCGGTCGTTGATGGCGGCCACGAACTGCTTGGTCTCGGCGTCCTTGGGGTTCTTCTCGACGACCCGTCGGATGGCCTGTTCGGCCCCGTTGATCCGGGCCGACAGGATCGCTCCGTGCCCGGAGAACTGACCGATCTGGGCCAGCGGGACACCGAGCTGATCGGCGCGGCGCTGGTCGAGCAGGCCGCGGATCGCGATCGCACCGCGGTAGGCCAGCGGCACCAGGACCGGCGCCAGCAGTCGGGACACGGTGAGGGTCCGGCGAATCTTCATCGGGGACAGCAGTTTGCCCTCGCGGACCGCCTTGAGTTGGGTCTCAGCAACCTTGAGTGCGGCACGGTCGCTATCCCGTTGGGCCTTGAGCTGTGCCTTGACTGCCTGGGTCTGCGCCTTGCGATCGGCCTTGATACGCCGCGCGTCGTTGCGCGCCCCGAGCTTGGCCTCCAGTTTGGCCTTGGTTTTGGTCGCGCGCCTGATGGCCCGAGCCTCGGCGCGCCGGGCCGACCGGCTCTTGCGTTGCGTGAACAGGCCCATCGGCATTGCCTCCCGGTCATCTCGTCCGCGTCGCCCCGATGACGGTGCCACGATGCGGCCAACCCTATCGTTCTGCCGGCCATACCACTCTCGGCGGCCTTGCGCCGAACCGGATTACTTTCAGCAGCAAACACATCCACCGGTGTATGCGACAATTGCCGAAACGATTGCCTGTGCGCCGTGAGACGCCATGAGGGGTGGTGACGACGTGGGTTCGCGCATGCGAGTCGCCGCGGCTGCCTGCCTGGTGTCATCGGGCCTGTTCGTGGGTGGTGCGTCCGGAGCCGTGGCGTTAGCCGAGCCCGACAGCAGCGGGGACGCAGGGGGTGCCGGGTCCGCGGGTCAGGGCTCAGACGAGACTGCTGGTCAGTCCCGTCGCAGTGCACCGCGCGGCGTCGATACGGTGACCCGGGCCGGACCGGGTTCGCCGGGCCCGCGTTCGGCGCATTCACCAGCGGGAACCGCGGAACTTCCGACGCGCTCGGCCGATGCCGCCGAGAGCGACTCCAGCAAACTCCCCGAGGCCGCAGGCGAAGCCGGCGAAGCCCCGCCCGGCGTTGCTCCCGGCGAACACGACGACATCGTGCCGACCGCTGATGCCGTCGACAAGGGCGAGGACGAAGAAGACGAAGAAGACGACGAGTGCGGTTGGGGCTGGTGGCCACTGCCGCCCGACAACGACTCGTCGGCGCCGAACGGCGGCGACGGTTACGGTGGCGGCGCGCCGTCGACGGCTCAGTCGCCGGCCGGCCGCCCGGGTGCTCCCCCCGGGCTTGAGATACCGCCGCCGCGCGAACTGCTCCCGGAATCCCCGGTGCTGCCGGTGGTCCCCGACCCCCAGGAACCCCTGCCAGGACTTGTCGCGCCGGCGGCCATGCCGGTGCTGTCGATGCCCGTCATCGTGCTGCCGCCGCCGGTGCCCGGTCTGGGTGGCGGAGGCGGCGCGGGACCGAGAGCTCAGGCACCCGGGAGTTCTGTGAGGCCGCCCGCCCCGTCACGGGTCACGCCGGCCGAGCGCCCCGCCGCACCACGCAATGACACCGTGGTGCCTGCGTCCTATCGCGCGGGGTACGGCGAATACCTCCGGACGGCCGGAATGCCTCAGGTCATCGCCGTCGCGGTCCCGGGAGCAACCGGCATCATGCTGCTCACCGGCGTAGGTGGGTTGATCGGCTATCGGCAGGCGCGTGCGGGCCTGGCGATCCGGGCCAACGGTTCAGCAAGGTTCTCGAGTTGACCGGATTCGGACATCCGCCAGGCAGCGGAGCACCATAGTGGACCTGAGGGAAAGGAGAAGGCCATGCCGGCAAGTCGACGCGTGACGCGCGCGGTCAGTTCCGTGCTCGACCTTGCGCCACGCCGTGGCGAGGTGTCGTTGCCGCGTCTGGTCGAAGCGGTCGCCGAGGATCAGGGCCGTCCGATCCGGATCAAGATGGCCGATCTGCCCCCGGGTGTCTGTGGACAGTGGCGCCAGTACGCCGATCATGATGTCTTTCTGATCCAGAAGGGGCTGCCCGCCTGGGACCGCACGCTGGCACACGAGCTGGGCCATCTCGTGCTCGGTCATGCAGGCACCCCCGTGGTGGAGGCCGCGCGGGAGACCATGGAGCTGGCCGGGTCCGACCTCATCGGGTACATGCTCAACCAGCGGACCGGGTGTATGGGCCCCGCGGGTGAAGAGGCCGAGCAGGAGGCCGAGGACTTCGCCGCGCTGCTCATCTATCGTCTTGGCCGGCTACCGTCCGATCGCTCGTCGATCGTGCAGGTGCGGCTCGGGGAGGCGTTTGGTTGATCGTCTGGGTGATCGCCGGTCTCCTCGGGCTGGCGACCGGCTTGCGAATCGGGTGGGCGCTGGTCAACAAGCAATCCCTGGTGAGCACAGCGATGATCCTCGCGCTGGGCAGTCTCGGTATCGTCGCAGCGCTCAACTGGCAGCCGTTGACCCTGCTGATCGACACCGCCCTGCGGTGGCCGAACGTCGCGGTCGCGCTCAGTCAGGTTGCGTTGATCGGCTGCGCGGCGGGCAGCTGCGTGATGATCACGACGGTGGCGTCGGAGCGTAAACCGACCGCCATCCGCCGCATCGCCATCGGCCAATACATCGTTGCGGCCGCCATCGCGGTCGCCACCCTGGTGGCGTTCTTCCGGGCCCCGCAGATGCCGGAGATGGCGCCCGAGGAGTACATGCGGCGAAACCTGGCGCCGGGCGGCTCGTCGTCGTGGCTGCTGCCACTGCTCTACGTGCTGCTCGCGCTGACTCTCGTCGCGTGGGCGGGGGTGCGTCATTCCAACCGGACCCGGCGGGGCCGTGCCCTTTTCGTCTTCAGCATCGGCATGGTTCTCATGGTCTTGTCGAGTGCCTTCTTTCTGCTCCGCGCGGTGGGCAACACCGACGTCCTCGGTGTGGGTGCGGCCGCGACGCTGCTGGGTTGCGCGATGCTGGTGGTGGCCGGCGGATCGTTGTTGCCCAGCGTGGAGGATTGGTTCGGTGCGCGCCGGGAGCTGCGCACGATCCAGCCGCTGCTGGCGGAGCTCAACACCCGGCACCCGGACGTGGGTATCGGCGTGCGGCCCCGCGGACCGCTGCTGTTCCGGGTCGCCGAGCAGATGTCACTGATTTCGGACTCGCTGTACCTGGAAGCCATTGCGGCCGAGGGCGCGCGGCTTCGCACGGTGGACGCCACCGCGGGCCAGCGCGATATCGAGCAGTCCCTGAACATCGCCGATATCGCGGATCTCGATTCGCCGCCGGTGCCCGCCGATGAACAAGCCCGCGGTATCGCGGAGTGGATTTTCGCTGGCCGCGGTGTGGGCCGTGAAGAAGCGCACGCGGCCTTTCCGGGGCTGAACTGGCTGCGCCAGCCGACGACCTATTCGGACCGGGAGTGGATACTCGCCATCGCCGAGCAATTTCGCGAACTGGAGATCGGCACGCCGTCACGTGCCTGAAAGCACAAACGGTGTCGCCACGCTTGCGCGTGACGACACCGTTGTGTGGCGGTGATCCCGAACGGGATCAGCCGTCGAGGTTTTCCCGGCGACGCAGTTCGTCGACCTTGAGGGCAAGATCCTGCTGGGATTCGGGGGACAGGCCGACGGTACGGGCGGCGATGCGGCGCACGCCCTCATCACGCATGCTGGCCAGCCAGGTCAGTTCCTTGTCCAGCTTCTCGTAGTACTCGTCGTCGGTGAAGTACGCCGGCTTGATCCGGAAGAAGTTGGCCAGGGCCGCCATGGTCGTCACGGACGGGTTGGTGCGGTTGCCGGAGCGCAGCTGCGAAAGGTAGGGAGCGGACATCGTGACACCCTCTGCCTTGAGTGCGCCGATCACCTCAGCCGATGTGTGCGGCCCGCGCCCAGGAGGGTAAACCGTATCGAAGAGGCGGTTCAGTCGGGCGGCGAACGTCTTGCTCATCTAACTTTCCTCCACATGGCCTACGAGCTGTCTGCAATAGGTTTGTATTTGCTGATCATCGTAGCGAGTGATCTCGCCACAACCAAGTGCAAACCACTGAAAAGTAACACTACCCTGCTCAAAGGGGCGCTGCAGGGTGCTGTAGCAGCACGTCAACCTCGCACCCACGCTGCGACGTTGTCATCTGGCGAACCAAAAACTAACGGTCGCGCTGTTTTGCGGAGATTCCTTGATCTTGATCTGTTGTCACAGTAACCCCATGGCTGACCGGCAGGGGTCGGGCGTCGCACAGCAAATCTGCACTTGACCTTTGCTGTCAGTACCGGCGAAGTGGGTGACGGGTAGACATCGGCGGGCCCTGGCATGACGGCACAATTGCTGAGCTCGGCATCTGCCGGACGCGGCATCGTGGCCGAACCGTGGCCGAAATGTTATGAAGAGGTTTGCTGAGCGCACGCTCGACGGAGCGTGGGCAGAGGTGGCCCCGCGAAAAGAGCCGAGGGCTACGCGGCCAGCAGCATGGCCAGGATCGCGGTGTCGGGATGGCTGATCGGGTCGACGCCCACCCGGCTCACCATCGAGGTGATGGTGCCATCGGCCTCGGCCTCGACCCAGGCGGCGCGGTGCTCCAGGCCCAGATGGGGGATGCCGGGCAACAACACGCACCCCGACGCCGCACCGGCGCATTCGGGCAGCGACGGTGTGGTCTCCGAGGGCGGATGCAGCATCAGCAGTGCCGCGGGCTGATGGTCGGCGAAGAAACCCGGCGGCACCGCGGATTCCCCGACGACCGGGCCCTCGGCCAGCACCAGGCCGACCGTGCCGGGCTCCGGTTTCTCGGGAAGTTCCTCGCGGACACCGAAAATCGTTGTGGTGGAGAGCAGCCCGGGCAGTGACGCCACCCGGACCGCGACGATGAGCAGTTGTGCCCACTCCTTGGTGGAATCCGGCCAACGGCCCGACACCACGAATCCCTTGAGGGTGCCCCGTGAATGGAACGGTGCGATCTCCACCGCTCTACCTGCTCCGGTGTCCATGTGGCCTCCCGACAGTGCTTGCTGGTAACCGCCTCCGACACTGCTGTGGGTCGCTGTGCACAGGATGCGGTAGGCCGGCACTAGCACGCAAGAGGACACGAGTGCCAGAAACATTGGATGTCCGAAAAGCAAAGAGCCCCGCGTGCCGAAGCGCGCGGGGCTCTTGACGTGAGAGGAGGTGAACTCAGCCGAAGATGAGTCCGCCGGTGTTCGCGGTGGCCTTGGCGTAGCGGTCCTGGACGTCGGCCCAGTTGACGACGTTCCAGAAGGCCTTGACGTAGTCGGCCTTGACGTTTTTGTACTGCAGGTAGAAGGCGTGCTCCCACATGTCGACCTGCAGCAGCGGGATGATGCCCAGGGGCACGTTGGCCTGCTGGTCGTAGAGCTGGAAGGTCAGCAGGCGCTGGCCCAGGCTGTCGTAGCCCAGCACGGCCCAGCCCGATCCCTGCAGGCCGTTGGCCGCGGCGGTGAACTGGGCGCGGAACTTGTCGAAGGATCCGAATTGGTCGTCGATGGCGGCGGCCAGTTCGCCTTCGGGCTTGTCGCCGCCGTTGGGGGACAGGTTCTTCCACCAGATGCTGTGGTTGACGTGTCCGCCGAGGTGGAAGGCGAGGTTCTTCTCGTTGAGGAAGATCGCCGACTGGTCGTCGCCGGCGCGGGCCTCTTCGAGCTTGGCCAGGGCGTCGTTGAGGCCCTTGACGTAGGTGGCGTGGTGCTTGCTGTGGTGGATCTCGTTGATCTGCCCGGAAATGTGGGGCTCCAGCGCGCCATAGTCGTAATCGAGTTCTGGCAGTGTGTATTCAGCCACTGGGTTCCTTCCTAATCATGGATCGCGAGGGAGTTCGGCGTCGCGTATATCGACAACAAGCTCGACCTCAACCTTGGTCCATACCCGCGTGCACCGCAAGGACCGGGGTTCCCGTCAGGGACCCACCGAAACCTGGGTGGCGGTCAGAGCAAGACGATGGCTGCCAGGACGCCCAGCAGCACGAGCGCGATCACCGTCGCGCGAATGAGGGCAACGACCTGGTTATTGGTGTACTGGCGCGAGGCGTGCCAATCAGACGACGTCCCCGAACCCGGACCAAGCGGGTGTGCTGCCATCACAAGCTCCTGACCTGCACGATCAAATCATCCCCCAGTGAGATCTGTCACACGGTTCGTTGTGACGCCGATCATAGACCCTGTTTCGCCCGCAGAAAAATCGGGCCCGGGCGGGGACCGCGATCGAATCCGGCCGATCCGAATGTCCGCCGCAGCGATCCCCGAGTCTGATCATTTTGCTCAGGCTGCCTTTGGAGCTGTTGATCATGCCCGGCCGTGCACCCTTGGTTATCCACAGGCACTGGACAGAAGTCCAGGGAAACCGGCCGAGTGGGGGTGCCGCAGCCTGTGGATGAACCTGTGGAAACTGTGGATAGCGTCGAAATTGCTGTCGCGGTCCGACACCTTGCGCCACGCGGGAATCTGGTGCGTCCGGATGCCTTGCGTGCCAGCATGGACGGCATGTCCGACGATGTGACGCAGATCGAGGTCGGTGCGTTGCCACTGACCTTCGACGACTCGGTGGTACTGCTCGACGTGCGGGAGCCCGATGAATGGCAGCGCGGCCACGTGGCCGGCGCCCAGCACATTCCGCTGGCAGATGTCCCCGCCCGCATCGACGAGATCGACCGGGACGCCACCCTCTACGTGATCTGCCACGCCGGCGGGCGCTCCCAGCGGGTCGCGCAGTACCTGGCCCGCAACGGCTTCGAACCGATCAACGTGACGGGCGGCATGTTGTCCTGGGCGCAGGCCGGGCGACCGGTGCGTGCCGACGACGGCAGCGCCGGCACCGTCTGAGCGCGTCGTAGGCTGGTCCGGTGATCCAGGTCTGTGCCCAATGCGGGACGCGGTGGAATGTGCGCGACCGCCAGCGGGTCTGGTGCCCGCGCTGCCGCGGCACGTTGCTGGCCCCGGGAACGCAGGGCACCACGGCGCCGCCTGTCGCCGCGCGGCCCGCCGCGGGTCAACCGGGCCGCGCGCCCGCCGGGTACCGCTGGATCGCGGTGCGCCCCGGTGCGCCACCGGCTCAGCGCCGCAAGCGTGTGCCGCTGGGGCCCACCCCGCGGTACTCCCAGATTCCGCGCTGGGGTCTGTATGAACGCTTTGACGACGCCGCAGCGGACGGCCAGGTCACTTCCGGGCGCAGCGGCCCGTCATCGGCCCTGGTGCGCCGCACCGTCGTCGTCACCATGGCGCTGCTGGGTGCGGCGGCGGCGCTGCACGTGATCCGGTACGGCCTGCTGTTGATCAACCGGACCGTCCTGCTGGATCCGATCGTCGCGGCACTGGCGACCTGGCTGCCGGTGTTGGCGAGTGTGGCGGCGTTCTTCGCGGTGGTGGCCACCACCCTGGTGCTGACCAACTGGCTGATCGCCCGTCGGGCGGCCGCCTACGCACATGTGGGCAGCCCGGACCCCCGCACCCCGCGGGAGCTGTGGGCCGGCTGCCTGATCCCGTTGGTGAACCTCGTGCTCGCGCCGGTCTTCGTGATCGAACTCGCCCGCGCCGAGCAGCGCACCGGGTTGCGCATCATCAGCTGGTGGATCACCTGGTTCGTCAGCTACGCGCTGTCGACGGCATCCGTCGTCACCACGGTGCTGACGATCTTCTACGACGGTGCCCAGCGCATTGCCGACAACACCGTGATCACCACCATCGCCTACCTGATCGCGCTGGCGGCGTTGCTGTTGGCGCTTCAGGTGTACCAGGGCTTCGAACGACAGCCGGTCGATCGGCCCTCGCGGCGCTGGGTGATGGTCGCGGGAGGGCAACCGCCTGCCGGGCAGGAGCGTGCCGCCGACGAATCCGTCGTTCCGGTTGAGTCCGAGGACCGGAACCCGGCAGCATAGCGATATGACCGCGGGGGACGCTGATACTGCCGGAACGGCCACGACGGGTCACCCGTTCGTCGTGGCACACCGGGGCGCCTCCGCCGACCGGCCCGAACACACCGTCGCTGCCTACGAACTCGCCCTGCAGGAGGGGGCCGACGGCGTCGAGTGCGACGTCCGGCTGACCCGTGACGGTCACCTCGTCTGCGTGCACGATCGCCGGGTCGACCGGACATCGGATGGATCGGGGCTGGTCTCGGAGATGACGCTCGCCGAGCTGCGTGAGCTGGATTTCGGTTCCTGGCATGCCGGTGGGCGGGACAGCGATGCCGGCGGCGACACCGGGCTGTTGACCCTCGATACCCTGCTCACGCTGGTGCTGGACACGAAACGACCGGTGAAGATCTTCATCGAGACCAAGCATCCGGTGCGGTACGGAGCGCTGGTGGAGAGCAAGGTGCTGGCGTTGCTGCACCGCTACGGGATCGCCGCCCCGGCATCGGCGGACCTGGCCAGGGCGGTGGTGATGTCTTTCTCGGCGGCCGCGGTCTGGCGGATCCGGCGCGCCGCGCCGATGCTGCCGACGGTGCTGCTCGGTGAGACCTCGCGCTACTTGGGAGGTGGCGCCGCCACCACGGTCGGTGCGACCGCAGTGGGCCCGTCCATCGCCACGCTGCGTGAGCATCCCGAACTCGTCGATCGCGCGGCCGCCCAGGGGCGGGCCCTGTACTGCTGGACCGTCGACCATTACGAGGATGTCCGGTACTGCCGGGATGTCGGGGTGGCGTGGGTCGCCACGAATCATCCCGGCCGCACCAAGGACTGGCTGGAGAACGGGCTCACCGGAGCAGGTCGGGACTGACCTTTCCGGGCGAGCGCAGCGACGGGAACCTCAGAGGTTGCCGCCTGCGGCCTTCGGTGCGCTCGGGTCGGCGCCGGCCACCGCAAGCTCACGGGCGACGAAGTCCTCGAGGTGGAACAGATTGGCCCCGGCCCGCTCCGAGATGCGTACCAAGGTGGTGATGGTCGCGACCTCTTCGACCTGCTCCTTGAGGAACCACTGCATGAATTGCTCGCCCAGGTAGTCGCCCTCTTCACGGGCCACACTGGCCAGTCGGGTGACCTGTTCGGTGACCGCGCGCTCCTGATCGAGGGACAGCCGCAGGGCCTGCGCCGGGGTGTCGAACTGGTTCTGCACCGCGTCGATGCCGGGGATCTCGACGTCGATGTCGCGGTCGAGCAGGTACTGCACCAACATCATGGCGTGATTGCGCTCCTCGACGGCCTGCGCGTAGAAGTGCTTGGCCAGCTGCGGCAGGTCCGCGCCGTCGAAGTAGACGGCGATGGCGACGTACTGCTGCGACGCGGTGAACTCGCTGCGAATTTGCTCGCGGAGCAGGGTGTCGAATTTGGTCTCGTGGGTGGTGACATCACTCATGTCGACCACAATAGGCCAGGTCAGACGGCGTGTCATCCAAGGTCACCCTTAATCAGGTTAGCCATTCCTTACCGCTGTGATGGCCGTTACAACGCGCCGAAATAGTTTGCTGGCTGGCCATTGAAAGGCTGCTGAGCCGTCACGGCTGATCGGTGTTCACCACGTCGGCCGGGACCGGTGCATCCTGGGCCAGCGCGCCGAACAGCCGGCCGGCGGCCTCGCTGTCCCAGATGACGATCGATCCGACATCGCTGGTGGTGTATTCCGCGATCGGGACGGTCGTGGTGGTCGGGTTGTCCTGCAGCGCCCAGGCGAGCCGGGCCAGGTCCCAGACATGCCCGCCCGTATCGAGCGTGACCGCGCCGGTGGTGGCCGTGGCCATGGGATACCAGCGCAACGGATTGAGCAGCACCGACGGGCTGATCGCACGCGTGAGCAGGGCGGACATGAAGGCCCGCTGATTGGTCATCCGGTCCAGGTCGGCGCGGGCCGTGGCCCGTGAGCGGACGAAGCCGAGGGCGTTGCGGCCGTCCAGTTCCTGGCAGCCGGCGGGCAGATCGATACCGGCGAGCGGGTCGCTGATCGGCTCGCCGGGGCACATCGTCACCCCGCCGACCGCGTCGACGAGCTCGGCGAAACCGCCGAACCCGATCTCGGCGTAGTGATCGAGCCGGATCCCGGTGGCCTGTTCGACGGTCTGCGCCAGCAACGGGGCACCGCCGAAGGCGTAGGCCGCGTTGATCTTGTCCTCGCCGTAGCCCGGGATCGGGACGTAGGAGTCGCGCGGCAGCGACACCAGCGTCGGCGCGGTACCGGAGAACAGCCCGCCGATGTGCAGCAGCAGCAGGGTGTCGGTGCGGCCGTTGCCGGTGTCGCCGCCGGTGGCCAACGTGCCCTGCTCGTCGACCGACAGGCCCTGCCTGCTGTCGGAGCCCACCAGCAGCCAGGTGGTGCCGCGGCCCGCCGGCGGCCGTTCGGGGTAGTCGGCGAGCACGGGTGCACGCTGCAGTGTCGAGTCGAGCCAGAATGCTCCGGCGACTCCGGCGCAGAGCAGCACCATCATCGCGGCGAGCAGCAGTGCGAACAACCGGCGCAGGCGCCGCGGTCTCTTGGTCGACACCCGCGGCGGGGGAGGAGCCGGGGCTGGGGAGACCGGGCGTCGCGGCGGCGGCAGCGGAGGCTGCCGGGGTGGGGGCCGCCGCTGAACGGGCGGCCGCGCGGCGGGCGGTGCCGGTGGTGTGGGCGGGTTGGGCGGCCAGGCCGGGGGCGGGCGGTGGCGCGGATCGCGGCGGATCTGCGGTGACGGTTCCCGCCGGGGAGCCCCGGGATGATGCGGCGGGTTCTCGTTCACATCTGCGAATGTACTGCTCGGCGGGTGGTTCCTAGCTCAACCAGTCCAGCTCGCCGGCGGCCAGCGAATAGCCGACAAAGGCGACCGCGTCGATCAGGCCGTGCGCGACGATCAGCGGCCAGAGCTTGCCGGTGCGCATCCACACGTAGCCGAAAACCAGGCCCATCACGATATTGCCGAGCCCGGCGCTGTAGCCCTGGTAGAGGTGGTAGCCGCCGCGCAGCAGCGCCGAGATCAGCAGTGCGGCGCCCGCGCTGATGTGCAGTTGCCGCAACCGGGTGATCAGGAAGGCGACGACAATGATTTCCTCGGCCCAGCCGTTGGCGAACGCGATCATGAGCAGCAGCGGTATCCGCCACCAGGTGTCGTTGAGTTCGGCCGGTTCCACCTCGGCACTGAGTCCCAGGACGCGCGCCGCCACGTACAGCGCGAGACCCGGAATGCCGATCAGCGCGGCCAGCCCGAGCCCGCCGGTCAGGTCGGGGTGCAGCCTGAAACGGCCGAGGCCGATCTCGGCGGGTCCGGTCCCGGTGCGCCACAACAGGTAGAGGCCGAGGGCGCCCCAGGCGAGCAGTTGGACGACAGAGGCCACGTTGAGGCCGAGGTCGATCAGGTCGAACGGGGAGCGGCGCTGGTTGAGCGCCACGGTCTGACCGCTCAGCCCGAGCAGCACCGCCTCGATGAGGTTGAGCAGCGCCACGTAGGCGCTCAGGCCGAAGGTGACCGCCAGCACGACGGCGATCTCGATCCGCAGCGTGCGGGGGGACGGCAGCGGCCCCGGGGGTGCAGTCACCGCCGCCAGGCTAATGGCGGGTCAGATGCGCCGCGCGCGCAACCCGTTGAGAAACGGGCAGCCCATCAGGACCCGGATGGCCTGGCTGAGGCCGGTGACGTCGTCGACCGGTTTGGCGAAGGGTAGTCGGACGTCGTGGTCGCCGGACTCGTCCTCTACCCGCAGTTGCACGCCGTAGCGGTCCAGGCCGAGCGGTCGGACCCGGCCACCGCGCAGGGTCTGGGGTAGCCGGGTGGCCAGCCGCTCCACCACTTCGCGGTGCGCGGACTCCAGGTGACGCAACCAGCACGACTCCAGCTCGCAGAACGGATCGGGCCGGGCGGCCAGCAGCGCACCCAGACCGACGGACTCGGCGCCGGTGGAATCGGCGACCACCACGGATTCGATCTCCAGGCGAGCCAGCGCGTATGGGGTGTCCCCTCGGGATGCCTGGGCGCTGCCGGTATTCACCTGTAGCAGCGCCGGATTGGGGTTCTCGGCGGCGACCAGGTCGAGCATCCCGGGCACTTCGCCGTCGGGTACCAGGAACATCCGGCCCTGGATCCACACCAGCGAGCGCACCGGTTCGCGCAACGGCAGCGGCGCGTAGTCGGTCATCTCCAGCACGGCCTGGATGCCCGCCGAGCCGGCCGAGACCACCATGCCTGCCAGCAGTCCGTCGGCGGGCACGGTGATGGCGAACGAGCCGTCATCGAGCAGATGGTGGACTGGCGTGGCGGCTGGCTCGAGGCCCTCCACCGCCAGCATCGCGCCGCCGGCGCGGGCGCACGCGCTGCGGATCCGCTCGGCTGTCGTCGGTGCCGTCACAGACATCTGATCACCTTCCAGTTAGTGAGGTAAGCCTTACTTAACTACAGATCCGGCTGGATGCGCAAGGTTTCCCCGCGTGCCGGAGGGCCGGGCGCCGAGCCATTAGGGTTGAGGGCGTGCCACGTATCGCCTACCTCGGGCCCGAGGGAACCTTCACCGAGGCGGCATTGCTGCAGATGGTGGCGGGCGGAATGGTGCCCCCGGACAACGCGTCCGCCGAGGTCGTCCCGCTGCCCTACGACAGTGCGGGCGGCGCCCTGGAAGCGATCCGGACCGGCGACACCGACTACGCGTGCGTGCCCATCGAGAATTCGATCGACGGCTCGGTCATCCCCACCCTCGACGGCCTGGCCGACGGTTCCGCACTGCAGATCTACGCCGAGCACACCCTCGATGTGGCATTCACCATCGTGACCCGGGCCGGGGTGGCTGCCGCCGATATCGAGACGGTGGCCGCGTTCCCGGTCGCCGCCGCTCAGGTCCGCAAGTGGCTGGCCGCCGAACTCCCGAACGCCCGCATCGTGCCGGCCTACTCCAATGCCGCCGCCGCCCAGGACGTCGCGGGCGGTGGCGCCGATGCCGGGGTCAGCACCGCGCTGGCCGCGCAGCGCTACCGACTGGCGGTGCTGGCCGCCGATATCGTCGACGAGGCCAGCGCGCGCACCCGCTTCGTGCTGGTCGGCCCGCCGGGGCCGCCGCCGGCGCGTACCGGTGCCGATCGCACCTCGGTGGTGCTGCGCCTGGACAATGTTCCCGGTGCACTGGTGTCGGCCATGACCGAACTGTCGATTCGGGGCATCGATCTGACCCGCATCGAATCCCGGCCCACCCGAACAGAATTGGGCACCTACAAGTTTTTTCTGGACTGTGTCGGCCATATCGCCGACGAGGCCGTCGGCGAGGCGCTCAAGGCGCTGCACCGGCGCTGCGCCGACGTGCGGTACCTGGGTTCGTGGCCGACCGGCGCCGCGGCCGGGGCACCGCCGCCGGGTGTCGACGAGGCGGCAGGCTGGTTGCAGGCAACACGGACAGGAGGATCGGCATGACGGGGCGGCTGGTGCTGGTTCGGCACGGACAGTCCTACGGCAACGTCGAGCGGCGTCTCGACACATTGCCCCCGGGTGCCGCGCTGACCGACCTCGGCCATCAGCAGGCGCGCACCTTCGCCCGCGATTGGACCAACCCGATCGCGATGGTGGCGCACTCGGTGGCCACCAGAGCACGTGAGACCGCGGCCGGGATCGCCGGGCATCTCGACATGGCGGCCCACGAATACGACGGCATCCACGAGGTGCAGGTCGGCGATCTGGAGAACCGCAACGACGATGCCGCGATCGATGCCTTCGAGGCGGTGTACCGCAGCTGGCATCGCGGCGATCTCGACGCCGCGGCTCCCGGCGGCGAGACCGGGCAGCAGGTCCTGGACCGGATGGTGCCGGTGCTGACGGAACTACGTCTGCGCCATCTCGACGACCGGCGCCGGCACGGGGACATCGTGGTGGTCAGCCACGGCGCCGCGATCCGCCTGGTGGCATCCGTACTGGCGGGGGTGGACAGCGCCTTCGCCCTGGACCATCACCTGAACAACACCGACCCCGTGGTGCTCAGCCCGATCACCGATGGCCGGTGGAGTTGCGTGCGGTGGGGTGCGCTGACCCCACCGTTCTATCCCGACGCCGAAGAGAAGGAAACGCCCGACACCGCGGGCCCCATGGGCTGATCCAGCGCGCACCCACACCCCACGGCATGGCAGTCGATGGAGTAGTCGTGGACGGCCTCGGGTGTGCTGCAATCGGCTTCGGTGCACTCCGGACGTTGTCCGATGTGCACGATGACGGTGCCGTGGCAGTGGTCGTGCTCGATATCGGCACCGCATTCCCGACATGTCGCGCTCATGGAGTCGATTCTGGCACCGCGCACCGACAGGTTCCGGTTCCGACCCGGCTTAATCGATGTGCTGTCGCCCTGGGCTCCATCCCCCCTCGCTTCGCTCGCCCCGGGTTGATCCCCCGTCGCTTCGCTCGCCCCGGTTACGCCCAGCCCAGTTCGTGCAGGCGCTCGTCATCGATGCCGAAGTGGTGGGCGAGCTCATGCACCACCGTGATGGCCACCTCGTCGACCACCTCGTCCTCGGTCTCACACATGTCCAGCAGCGCGTCCCGGTAGATGGTGATGGCATCGGGCAGCGCACCGGCATAGGTCGAGTCGCGCTCGGTCAGCGCGATGCCCTCGTAGAGCCCGAGCAGGTCGGGCTCGTCGGGATGGCTCGCCTCGACCAGGAAGACCACGTTGTTGGCCGCCGCGGCGAGTTCGGACGGGATCAGATCGAGCGCATCGGAGACCAGTTCCTCGAACCGCTGCGGGCTCATCGAGACCGGCACGCCGTTACGGGAGCGGCGGCGGAACGGGCTCGACCGGTGCGGGCCCGGGCGGCGGAGCGGGCGGTGGGGCCCCGGGCGCGGGCGGCGGGGCGCCCGGCGGCAGGCCTTCCATCGGGGGACCGGCTGCGGGCGGCGGCGGCGGGAGCGGCGGACCGTTGAGGAAGGTATTGCCCCCGGTCGGGGTCTCGGTCGCCGGTGCCTGCTCGGTGGTCTGGCTGGTTTGTCCGGGCAGGTGCTCGTTGGAATCGGTCTGCTGGCTGCTGCTACTGCTTCCGCTACCGCTTCCGCTTCCGCTGCCGTAGGACTCGTCATAGGTGATCTGCGACGAGGTGTCGATCGGCGGCAACGGGATGGCCGGGATGTTCAGGCGCTCGTCCGGGATGTCCGGCGGCGGGACCGGGGGACGGCCGTTGATCATCAGCGGGCCCTTGGCGCTGTTGAGCAGTGTCGACCAGCCGCCGTTGCCGAGGGTGGCGCCGATGCTGCAGGACACCTGATGGCTGCCCGCGGACCAGCTCGGCAACGCGATGGTGCTGTACACCAGCGTCAACGTGGTGATGCGAAGTTCCAGCGGCGCGAGATAGGCGTCGGTGACCCGCGAACAGTTGTCCTTGACGAAAGTGTCCTGGTCGGCCTCCGGCGGCAGACCTTCGGGGAACTTCTCGGCGAGGTTGACCGCGCCGGTCACCTCCAGCGAGTGCGGCCCCGCGCAGTCCACCGGGATGTCGGTGGGCTGGTTGGTGGCAGGGTCGATGCCCAGGCAGGTACCCGCCGGCCAGACCTTGGACTGATCGATATCGGCGACCTTGCCCTGGAACGCCTGCTGCTGGTTGTTGGCGCCGGGCAACTGCAGACCGCACAGCATCCGTCGTTCACCGGCCTGGCGCCAGGTCTTCTCGCCCGACCAGAGCAGGCTGACGCTGAAGCGCCCGTTGGGGTCGTACCGGTCACCGAGGTAACGCTGCACCGCGCTCTGGCACTGCTCCTGGCTGATCTGCTGGATGCGGGCCGGTGACGGGGGTGCGGCGTCCGGGCCGTACTCGGTGCCCGGGAAAGTCCGCATGTCGATGGATTCGGCGACCTCGAAACGGTGCTCGGTGGTGCAGTCCACGATCTGTGCGGCATCGGGTGTGCGTTCCGGCCAGTTCAGGCAGTCGCCGCCCTTGGCATTGTCGAAGGTGCTGTTCGTGCGCACTCCCAGTGCGCCGGTACCGGAGTTCAGCCCGGCCAGCCGGCCGCCGGCGGCGGAATCGGGCAGCACCGTGATGACGCCGGCGATCATCAGTCCGCCCAGTGCCGTGAGGAGCAGGGCCCGGCGGGTCGGGCTGAGCGGGCTGCTCAGGGACAGCGCCGTGCGCCATCGGGGCACCGGCTTCTGCGAGGCCTGGGCCTCCTGCAGAAACGGTTCCTGGCTATCGGGTGCGTCCAACATCGCCTCCCATTGTGACAGGCGTGTCACGATGTGTGACAAGTGATGCGCTTGTAATGTTATGTGGTTGTGGCCCGCGGGCCGTGACCGGGCGGCGCGCAAGTAGGGTTACCGCCGTGATCGACCTCAAGCTGCTACGCGAAGAGCCCGATCGGGTACGCGCCTCACAACGCGCCCGCGGCGAGGATCCGGCCCGGGTGGACGCCCTGCTGGCCGCCGATACCGCGCGCCGGTCGGCCATCTCCACCGCCGACACCCTGCGCGCCGATCAGAAGGCCGCCAGCAAGTTGGTCGGTAAGGCTTCCCCGACGAGCGCCCGGCGCTGCTGGCCCGCGCCAAGGAACTCGCCGACGAGGTCAAGGCGGCCGAGGCGCAACAGGCCGACGCGGAGTCCGCGTTCATCGCGGCGCACATGGCGGTCTCCAACGTCATCGTCGACGGCGTGCCTGCCGGCGGCGAGGACGACTTCGCGCTGCTGGACACCGTGGGTGAACCGCCGGCGATCGAGAATCCGCGCGACCACCTGGAACTCGGTGAGGCCCTCGGCCTGATGGATATGGAACGCGGCGCCAAGGTGTCGGGATCGCGGTTCTACTTCCTGACCGGCCAGGGCGCACTGCTGCAGCTGGGCCTGTTGCAACTGGCCGTCCGGTTGGCCACGGCCAACGGTTTCACGCTGATGATCCCGCCGGTGCTGGTGCGGCCGGAAGTGATGGCGGGCACCGGATTCCTGGGCGCCCACGCCGACGAGATCTACCGGCTGGAGGCCGACGATCTTTACCTGGTCGGCACCTCGGAGGTTCCGCTGGCCGGTTATCACAGCGATGAGATCCTCGACCTGAGCGCGGGACCATTGCGCTACGCGGGTTGGTCGTCGTGCTTCCGCCGCGAGGCAGGCAGCTACGGCAAGGACACCCGCGGCATCATCCGGGTACACCAGTTCGACAAGGTCGAGGCCTTCGTCTACTGCAAACCCGAGGACGCCGAAGCCGAGCACCAGCGCCTGCTCGGCTGGCAGCGCGAGATGCTGGCGGCCATCGAGGTGCCCTACCGAGTGATCGACGTCGCCGCAGGCGATCTGGGCTCCTCGGCCGCACGCAAGTACGACTGCGAGGCATGGGTGCCGACCCAGGGCACCTACCGGGAGCTGACGTCGACGTCGAATTGTTCGACGTTCCAGGCGCGTCGGCTGTCCACCCGCTACCGCGACGAGAACGGCAAGCCGCAGACCGCGGCGACCCTGAACGGCACCCTGGCGACCACCCGTTGGCTGGTGGCCATCCTGGAGAACCATCAGCAGCCAGATGGCAGCGTGCGGGTGCCCGCCGCTCTGGTGCCCTACGTGGGCACCGCGGTGCTGGAGCCCAGCAGGTAACCGCAGCGCACACCGGGATGATTCTGGAGAGCCCCGTAACGGTGGCGGTCCTCGGACCGGTGCGGGCATGGACCGGTGACGAACCGGCGGATCTGGGGGCGCGGCTGCAGCGTGCGCTGCTGGCCAGGTTGGTGGTGGCGCACGGCTTCACCGTCTCCGTCGACCGGCTCATCGACGATCTGTGGGAAAGCGAGCCGCCGCCGAAGGCGTTATCGGCCTTACAGGTGTATGTGTCGCATCTGCGGCGTGCGCTTGAGCCGGGGCGGGCACCGAGGACACCTGCGCGCATCTTGGTCAGCGCCGCGCCGGGCTATGCATTACGGCTGCCCGACGACGCGGTCGACGCCTGGCGGGTCGAGGCGAAAATCGCCGCGGCGTACCAGGAATCGGATTCGCAGCGACGACTGCAACTCTTGGACGAAGCGCTGGCCGACTGGTCGGGGGAACCGTTCGCCGGCGTCGGCGATGCGTTGTGGGTGCTACCGGAGGTGGCCCGCTTGACCGAGATGCGCCTGACGGCGGTCGAAGGCCAGGCCTCGTCGCAGGTGGAACTGGGTAGGCACGGACTGGCCATCGCAACCCTGGAGCAGCACGTGCGCATGCACCCCGGGCGCGAGGGCGCGTCGGCAACGCTCGCGACGGCCCTGTACCGGACGGGGCGGCAGGACGCCGCCCTGCAGGTGTTGCGACGGACCCGCAGGCACCTCGCCGACGAGTTGGGTCTTGAGCCTGGGCGGATGCTCCGCGAGCTGGAGCACGACATCCTGCGGCAGGCCGAGCACCTGGAGGATCCGTCGCGGCCGGCTCCGCCGCCGCTGACGGTGCACGCGCCGCGTCCGGATGATCGTGCGGCCCACGGCCGAACCGAGGAGCTCGCGACGATCGAGAGTGTCGCGCAGGCCGTCACCGCCGGGAGCAGTGCCGTGCTGTGGATCGGCGGCGAAGCGGGTTCGGGCAAAACGACGCTGGCCGATACCGCGGCGAGCAGATTGCGGTCCGCAGGCTGGCGCACCGTGCACGGCCGTAGCCCCGAGGTGAACGGCGCGCCGCCGGGGTGGGCGTGGACCGAGGTGCTGCGCGACCTGATCGACCCTGCGAGCACCGAGTCGCAGCGGGCAGCCCTGGGGCCGTTGTTGCACGACGGCGTGGCGGCAGAGCCAGGCACGTTCTGGCTGGGTCAGGCGGTCGCCGATGTCCTGCGGTCCGCCGCCGATCGCCGGCCGCTCGCGGTCGTGCTCGACGACCTGCACCGCACCGACGGCCTGACCCTGGAGCTGTTACGACTGGTGGCAGATCGGCTGCAGGACCGCCAGGTGATGGTCATCGCGACCTACCGGCCCTCCGAGGATGGCGGTGAGTTGGAAGCGGCCCGGGCGGCGCTGACCGTGCATACCGCCGCACATCTGACGCTGGGCGGTCTGGATGCCGCCGCCACTGCCGCCCTGGCCGCGGACTGCGGCTTGGCTGCCACCAGCGGCGAGGCACTGCGGCTGCTGCGCGAACGTACCGGGCAACCCGCTTTTCGTGCGCGAGCTGGCCCGGCTGATGGCGGCCGAGGGCACGGAGGCCGTGTTCGCGTCGGTGCCGGTCGGGGTGCGCGATGTGCTGCGCCGCCGGTTGGCCCGGTTGCCGGGCCCGACCTTGACCGCGCTGCGGCAGGCCGCTGTGCTCGGCCGGGACATCGACGTCGATCTGCTCGCCGCCCTGGGTCACAACGACCCCGACCACCTGCTGGACGCGCTGGAGCCGGCGGTCCTGCTCGGCCTGCTCGACGAGCCGGAACCCGGCACCCTGCGCTTCGGGCATGCGCTGGTCCGCGACACGCTCTACGAGGACACCTCCAAACTGCGCCGTTCCCGGTTGCACGCGGCGGCGCTGGAGTTGCTCCGGCGTCCCGGGCGATCCGCCGACCCTGCCGAACTGGCCCATCACGCCGTCGCGTCCGCAACCGCCGAGACATCTTTGGTCGCTGCGGGTTTCGCCAAGGCCGCGGCGCGGGAGGCGGAGTCGGTGGGTGCCCACGTGGAAGCGGCCAGACAATGGCGTGCCGCGGTGCAGATGCTCGAACTGGCCGGTCGCAGACTCACCCCGGACCCACTTGCCCTCGAGCACGAGATCGAGGTGCGCTGTGGCTTGATCGGCGCCCTCGCCCGGTCGGGTGACTCCGTTGCCGCGCGCACCGAATTGAAGGAAGCGCTGCAGTTGCTGTCGGGCCGGTCCCGCGACGACCTGACGGTCCGGGTGCTCACCGCATGGGACACCCCGCTGGTGTGGCGGGATCGCGAGTACGACGGATCCGATGCCCAGATGATCGGGCAGCTTCGGCGGGCGCTGGACGGTCCGGTGACCCGGACCGAGCGGATCAAGCTGCTCAAGGCCTTGTATGTCGAGATCGAGGGCGCCGACCCGGACGCCGCATTGGCCGTCAGCACCGAACTTCTTGAGCTGGCGCGAGGGGCCTACGCCGAACAACCGGAATCGGCAGGCCGTCTGCTGTGCACGGCGCTGAATGTGCGCGCGTACTGCTCGCTCGGGCCCGATCTCGACGCCGAGCGCGAATCGATCGCAGCCGAACTGCTGCAGACCGCGGAAGTCACCGAGCAAGCCGACTACCAGGCGGTGGCGCACTGGCTGCTGTCACTGGCCGCCGGGCATCGTAACGATCTGGCGGCCGCGAAACGGCATGTCGACCTGGCGGTGTCTCGGGCAGCCACCGGCCAACTCGTGCATCTGCTCGGGGTGCTGGGGCTGTTCGAAGCCAGGATGCACCTGCTGACCGGGAACCTGGACGAGGCCGTGAGTGCCTACACCGATCTGGCGGTGCGCATGGTCGAAAACGGCGCGGCCAACGGGGCGAAGCTGGCCATGGTGGGCCGGGTGACAGGCGAGTTCTGCCTGGGAGATCTGGGCACGCTGGCCGATGAGCTGATGTTCTTCTACCAGGAGGTGTCGGTTGCCGCGTTGGACGCCACGGTGCTGGCCCTCATGGCGCGCGGCCGCGAGGCCGAAGCCCGAGAGCTGTGGCAGAACCGCGCGCCCATCGAGCGGGCGTACTTCTGGCTGCCGTTCACGGTGCTCCGCGTCCATGCCGCTGCGGCGCTCGGTGACCTCGAGGAGGCCAGTGCCAGGGCGACGGATCTTGCTCCGTATTCGGGGCGGATCGCCGGGCTGGGAGTGGACGGCTTGATGGTCGGCCCGGTCGATGAGGCGCTCGCGGTCGCGGCCGAGGCGCTCGGCCGGCCCGATGAGGCCCGCCACCGCCGCGCGGTGGCTGCGGCCCTGCAGGTACGGCTCGCCGGCGAAGCTCGTCGCTTCATCGACTGAGGAGGGTGCCACCGAAGGCCGCCCGTTCCAGCCTGCGATGCCATAGCCGGAGTGCCAGCAGGTGTACGCGCCGGCCGATCCCGCTGCCGCGGGCACGGGCGGCGCGCTCGTCCGGGTTGAGCACCGCATGTTCGCGCGGGTCGTCGAACGACATCCGGCGCCCGGCCCGGGCCGCTGTCTGCATGGTGGCCCAGTCGGTTGCCGAGACGTGTTCGGTGATCGCCGGTAAGACCAAGGACTCCTCATCTCGGATGTGCTCGCCGAGCAGCGCGGTGAGTTCGGTGAGTGCGACGGCCACCAGTCCGGCGATTTGCGGGCTGCCCCGCCACAGCCGGAAGGCGGCGGCCCGGGCCTGCAATTGATCCAGCCGGAGATCGAGTTCCCGGTGATCGTCGGTGAGCTCACTGAGGTCGAGGTGGTCACCGACGCTCGCGCGGATCAACGGCCACAGCATGACGTCCTCGGCGGCGTGGTGGTGACGGATCGAATCGCACAGCAACTCCACGTACCGTGCGATGGCCCGGCTCCGGCCTGGGGTGCATGTCAGGTCGCGGTCGCGCACGGCGCCGGCCAGTTCGGCCAGGCGGCGCAGGTCGGTCGACATCGCACGGTGTGCCAGCGTCATGTCCAGCACGTCCGGGATCGGATCACCCGGATTGCGGGGTACGACGGGGGTGGTGGCGGGCATGGCGATCCTCCTCGGCGGGCAGCTGCGGCGTTCTCGGACCGGAACTGGTCGGACACAGCCTGACGCGGTCGACTTAAGGACGAGTTGTCACCGGCTTGAGGTGCCCGCAGTAGGGTGGCAGCCATGATCGAGATCGACTCCGCGGAACTGCGCACATGGTTCGGCTTCGGAGTGGCCGGCAACTTCGCCGGTCACCTCGAACAGGCCGGGGAGGCAGACGATTTCGTCAACGTCGTCTCCGAGGGAACGGCGCCCAAGGGTATCTTCCCGTGGTACGCCCCGGGTAATGACACCTTCCTCGGTGAATTCCCGCTGTCGCACGATGCCATCACCCTGCCGGCCAGTGACGAGCCGCTGAACCTGCAGATCGAACCCGAGGTCGGTCTGGCCTGCCGGGTGGTGTGGCGCGGGGACACGGTGGCATCGCTGGAGCCGTTCGCCCTCGGCGCATTCAACGACTGCTCGATCCGTCGGCCGGGAGCGCCCAAGATCAGCTACAAGAAGAACTGGGGGCCGGCCTCCAAAGGTGTTGCGCGCCAGCTCTTCGATATCAGTGATCTGACGCCGGACGGCCCGACCGCCACCCTGCGGCTGGTCTGCTACCTCAACAGTGCCGACGGGCAGCAGCACGAGTACGGGGTGGACAGCCCGTTGCTGGGCTACTCCTACTACGGCGAGGTACTGCTGGACTGGATCACCGAGCGGTTGGCCAACCAGAAGGGATCGCCGGAGACGCCACTGGAGGACGTCGGCGCGCTGATGGTGGCCTCCGGTCATCCCGAGCATGTGCTCATCGGTATCGGTGCGACGCGCTACACCGAACTGGGCGAGTCGACCTACCTATCGCCCGGCGACGAGGCTGTCGTGCGGGTCTATGACACCGCATCCGACGCGGCTTCGGAACTGCGGCAGACGGTTTCGGGTAAGTAGGTCCGATGACAGGCACGGTGCGCGAGCTCTGGCGTTTCCCGGTCAAGTCGATGGGCGGCAGCCGAGTCGATCGGGTGCGCATCGATCGCCGCGGCGTACACGCCGACCGGCTGTGGGCGGTCCGCGATGTCCAGAAGGGGGTTACGGCCTCGGCTCGGCGCCTGCCGGTGCTGCTCGGCTGCACCGCGCGCTATCTGGACGAACCCGGTGTGGACGCCGGGCCGGGCAATGTCCCGGCGGTCGTGGTGACCTTCCCCGACGGCAGCGAACTGACCTCCGACGATCGGTCGATCGACGACGCGCTGTCGCGACTGGCCGGCCGGGAGATGAGGCTGGTGGCACTGCCTCCGGTCGAGGACACCAGCCAGCACCGGATGTCGGTGTCGGACTCGCTGGCCAACTTCCGGGCCGCGCAGGTGCGCAAGGACTTCGGGCTCGGCGAGGACGAGGCATTGCCGGACACGTCGGTCTTCTCGACCAAGGACATCATCACGCTGGCCCGGTTTTCCACACCGCCGGGCAGCTTCGCCGACCTGAGCCCGGTGCACCTGATGAGCACTGCGAGCCTGCGCCAGCTGGCGCCCGGTCCCGAACCCTACGATGTGCGCCGGTTTCGCCCCAACGTACTCGTCGACACCGGCGAGGGCGGTCCGGATTTCCCCGAAACGGTATGGGTGGGCGGCGAGTTGAGCATCGGGACGGCTCGGCTTGAGGTCACCATCCCGACCATCCGGTGTGTGGTGCCGACCCGTCCGCAGCCCGGCGTCGAACTGGACAAGGCCATCACCCGGCAGCTGGCCGAACGCACCAACCGCTTCCTGGGCGTCTACGCCGATGTGTCGGCCTCCGGTCTGGTCAGCGTCGGTGACGAGGTTCGGGTTCATGTCGCCAAGCCGCCCAACGCATTCCAGCGGGCCGTCACGACCATGAACAAATCGGCGACCAAGGGCGTGCAGCGGTTGCTGGAGGCGACCGTGCTGCGGGAACGTTAGTCCGCCAGCAGTTCCTCGAGTACCGACAGGAACTCCTTGACGCGTAGCGGGGTGAACGCCGGGCTGGGCCGGGTGCCGGGAACGTCGAGCACCACCAGGGTCGATTTGATGGGACGCCACACGTCCAGCGGCAACCAGCGACGCGGATCGTCCGAGGGCCCCCAGATTCGGAACCGGTCGAACACCAAGCCCATCGACTCGGCTCGGTAGCCGCGGATCGCTTGCAGGGGAATGATTTTCGAGGTGCCCGACGGAAAATGGTAGCGCCGCAGCGTCAGGGCCTGGCGATCGAGCTGGATCAGGCCGTCATCGTAGGACACCGTCGTGGTCATAACGTTCTCGAGCTCCTGAGCTGGTGGCCCTTCGCCGTCAGGCAACGCCCGGTCTCCAGGTTCCACTGCCAGCCGTGCAGGTTGCACGTGAGCGTGGATCCTTCGACCACACCGAATGTGGACAGATCGGCCTTCAGATGCGGGCAGCGGCGCTGAATGTCCCAACCGTCCAGGACGGTCGAGGCGCTGTCATCGTGTGCCTCGGCGAACCATCCGTCGGCATAGGCGATCCGTTCATCGGTGAGACATTTGAAGAAGGTGTAGAGGTACTCGTTGTATCCGCCGACCCGCCACGCCTTGAACCGGGTGGACAGGAAGATGGTGTTCACCCAGTCGGGCTCGCTGTCGCGGACCACCGTGCGCACCAGCTGCGCCGGGATCTCGAACCCGTAGCGGAACTTCTCGTCGGGAACAGGTTCACGCACAGCCCGTTTCGGAAAGTCGATGACCACGGTCTCGATGCTCTTGTCGCCCGGTAGTCGTAGCTCGACGGGATAGCCGATGCCGTCGCAGATCTGATCGGATTGCAGCATGATCGGCTCGAACAGCGCGCGCAGCGGCTCCAGCAGCGGATCGCCGTCGGCCGGGGCCCACGCCGCCTTCTCGGCGGCCAGCACCGGTGCCTGGCGCTGCGCGTACTCCTCGATGTAGGTGGCCTTGCCGGTGGTGAAGATGGACTCCGGGTCCTCGACCGGGTGGGTGAGCGAATTGAGCTGCGAGCCGGTGAAATCCGCGGTCGATCCGGGGATCATCAGCAGGCCACCGTCGTGCCCGTGGCGGCGCATCTGGTCCAGGAACACGATTTGATCCGGGAAGATGTTGGCCGGATCGCCCTGATCGTCGTTGAGATCGCGCAGGGCGGGGTCCAGAAAGCAGGGCGGACCGGCCGAGGGCACCACCCAGGTGGCGCCCACCTGGGCGATGTACTGGCGGCAGCGATCCATCTGGCGCTGTCGCTTCTGGGTGCCGAACGCCGCCTTGGCCCGGGCCGGCATGTCGTAGACCATCGGGTACCAGATGGCCCCGGAGTACTGCAGCATGTGCACGTCGATATGGCCGAACTCGGCGGCCAGCATGTCGAGGTCGATCGGGCGGGCGTCGTTCATGTTGAAAGCGGTTGTGGCGCCGTCGGACACCACCAGACCGGAGTCTCCGATCGGCCCGTCGGCCGGTGCCCGCAGCGCGACGATCATCACGTCGAGGTCGCCCTTGGGCCCGCTGACCCGGTGCTTCACCGAATCGGTGGTCTCGACGAACGTGTGGAAACCCAGCGACTCCAGCGCGCGGCGCAGATCCGGCACCGGGTAATCGGGCAGCAGCACGACGGCATCCTTGTTGACGTGCGCGCGCAGCAGTGCCGGGTCGAAATGATCCTTGTGCAGGTGACTGACGTAGAGGTAGTCGCAGTCCCCCAGCGCGTCCCAGTCCAGTCCGCTGTTGTCCGGGAACGGGAACCAGGACGTGAAGTAGGCCGGATTGACCCAGGGGTCGCACAGAATGCTGCCGGCTTCCGTGTCAATCCGAAAACCGGCGTGTCCGACGCTTGTGACCTGCACGAATGCCCTTCCTGATGGTTGACGCTCGGTCACGAGTTTAGCGCCAGAGCGGGCGCTCTTCCGCTTCGGCGGGCGGGTGGAACTAGGCTGGGTCGTGTGGAACCGGTATACGGGACAGTCATCCAAGCCGCCCGGCTGGTCTGGCGGCTGCAGGGGCTGAAGTTCACCGTGACCGGTGTGGAGAACCTGCCGGTGACCGGCGGTGCCGTCATCGCCGTGAACCACACCAGCTACTTCGACTTCACCTTCGCCGGGCTGCCCGCCTACCGGCAGGGCCGCGGCCGCAAGGTCCGCTTCATGGCGAAGAAGGAAGTCTTCGACCACAAGATCGGCGGGCCGCTGATGCGCAGCCTGCGCCATATCGAGGTGGACCGGGCCAGTGGCGCCGACTCCTTCGCCGCGGCCTGCGCAGCACTGAAGGCGGGCGAGTTGGTCGGCGTCTACCCCGAGGCGACCATCAGCCGCAGCTTCGAGATCAAGGGATTCAAGTCCGGGGCCGCGCGGATGGCGATCGCCGCCGATGTGCCGATCATCCCGCACATCATCTGGGGCGCCCAGCGGGTCTGGACCAAGGGGCACCCGCGCAATATGCGCAGGCCCAAGGTGCCGATCTCGATCGCCGTCGGCGAACCGATCTATCCGACGCTGCCGCCGGCCGAGCTGACCGAACTGCTGCACCACCGGATGCAGCATCTGCTGGAGAAGGTGCAGGAGTCCTACGGGTCGCATCCCAGGGGCGAGTTCTGGGTGCCGCACCGGCTGGGTGGCGGTGCGCCGACATTGGCCGAGGCGAACCGGATGGACATGGAGGAGGCCGCCGAGAAGGCGGCCAAGCGTGCGGCCAAGCCCCCCGGTGAGGCGCCGGAGTAGCCCTTCGGGGAACCGGTCTCCAGCGCATGGAGACCGCGGAGTGGGTGTGGACCACAAGAGGAGCGATTTGAGGACGGCAATGCAAGCACCACCACGCGGGGAACGCCGCTGATGCTGCCCGCAATGATCGCCACCGACGTCGACGGCACGCTGCTCGATGAGCACGAACGGGTGACACCGCGCACCGCCGCGGCCGTGCGTGCCGCCGTTGCCGCAGGCACCCGTTTCGTCCTGGCGACCGGAAGGCCGCCGCGCTGGGTGCCCCCGGTCGTCGAGCAACTCGGTTTCGCACCGATATCGGTCTGCGCCAACGGTGCGGTGGTCTATGACCCGGAGACCGACCGCATCATCTCGGCCCGCACCCTGTCGGTGCAGCAGTTGATCACACTGGCCGAGATCGCGGCCCGGGTGATCCCCGGTGCCGGCCTGGCGGTGGAGCGGGTCGGCCGCAGCGCCCACGATGCGGCGACCCCGCAGTTCGTCAGCTCACCCGGTTACGAACATGCCTGGCTCAACCCGGACAACACCGAGGTGTCGCTGGAGGATCTGTTGAGCGCACCCGCGGTCAAGCTGTTGATCCGCAAGGCCGGCGCGCGCAGCGGAGACATGGCCGCCGCACTCGCCCCGCACGTCGGTATCGAGGGGGACCTGACCTACTCGACCAACAACGGGCTCATCGAGGTGTTGCCGCGCGGACTGAGCAAGGCGACCGGGATCGCCGAGATCGCCGGCCCGCTGGGTATCGAGGCCGCCGATATCGTGGCCTTCGGCGATATGCCCAATGACATTCCCATGCTGCGTTGGGCCGGGCTGGGCGTCGCCATGGGCAACGCCCATCCGGATGCGATGGCGGCCGCCGATGAGGTCACTGCGCCGAACACCGATGACGGTCTGGCCCGCGTGCTCGAACGTTGGTGGCTCTAGCCGGGCGACCGATCAAGCGGCGAGGTACGAGCCGCGTTGAGGAGCCCGGGAATTGGGCCTAGCCGGTTCAGGCCCGATTGTTGATCGGGGTGAACCGCTCCAGCTGCACGGGGGAATGGTCGGGGCGCGGAAGCTGCACGGGCACACCGTCGATGACGCGGGTGACCAGACCGGTCTCGCGGTCGAAGTTGAGCGTGCCGTGCTGGAAGTTCTGCTTGATCCACAGTGGTTCGGGAATCTCGGCGCTCGTCGGCAATCCCAGTGCGCCCCGCTCGAATCCCAGTGTGCCCCAAGCCTCGTAGATGGCCCCGGTGACGGGTTGGGCGCCGGTCTCCGGTGTCCAGTACATGGCGCCGCGGTCGAAGGTGACATACCGGGTGGCCCCGAAACCGTAAGCCTCCGGTGAGGTCGGCATGCCCAGCGGTCCGGCGTCGCTGCGCAGCGCCTGCCACTTGGTGAAGATGGCGCCACCGCGCAGCGTGTCGACCAGATCCTGCGGCCCCGGTGGCTGATTGAACCGGGCGGCGATATCGCGCAACAGACCCATCTGCGCGTAGGCGGCGTCGCCCGGGCAGTCGGTGTTGCCGACATCGCGGTGGGTGAAGATATTGGGCAGGGTGGGCGTCGCGCCGCGCGGGAACAGGGTGAAGCTGCCGCCCGCCGAGGTCAGTGCCACGCTGCCGTGCGGGTCGACGCGGTCCAGACCGAGTCGCCAGCCGAGCAGCCTTCCGGTGGTGCGTAATTGGATCGGCGTCGGCGGCTCGGTGTTGAAATCGCCGAGCATCGCCACACCCCAGGTGTCGGAGTTGAAACCGCCGGTGTGCGCGCCCTGCACGGCCCTGCTCATACCGCCGGCACGGCCCTCGAAGACCTGTCCGTACTTGTCGACCATGGCGTTGTAGGCGATATCGCACCAGCCAAGGGTGCGGGCGTGGTACTCGTAGATGGACCGGACGATGCCCGCCGAGTCCTGCGGCGTGTAGTCGTTGCTGCCCGCGGTGTGATGCAGGACGGCCGCCCGGATCCCCCGGTCGTAGATGGGGGCGCCGCACTTCATCGATTCGTTGGCGCCCCACTGGGCGCGGGTGATGACCTGTGGTGCCTGGCCGGGGACGGTCGCCGCGGTGGGGGGTGGGAATTGCACGTCCACCGGTGCCTCGGGTGGGCTGATGAGGACCGCATTGACGTTCTGCGGCAACGGATGTTCGACGTTGGCGGGGATATAGCCCAGCCCGGGGCCTGCCGCGGGGGCTGCTGCGGCCGGTGGTTGTGCAGTGTGGGTCACCGAGATCTGCACGGTGTTGGTGCGCCCGACGAAGACCGGTTCGGTGCCGTGGGTGTCGGGCCGGTCCGGTCCCACACCCTCCAGGGATTCGGCGTCGTACCAGGGACCCCAGCTGCCATCGGCGCGCTGGGCGCGGATCCGGGCTGTCGTCCCGTCGAGGCTGTCGGCGGTCAGCGCCACCATCGAGAACGGGGTGTCCTGATGTATCTCCCGGATCGTCTCGCCGCCACCGAGTTCGGCGAGCGGCTGCTGGGTGATCGCGGTCGCTGAGTTCTCGGCGGGCGCGCTGTCACCGGGGAGACCGCTGATCGCCCACGGCAGGATCGCGACCGTGCCCAGCACTGCAGAGAGCAGCAAGGAGGGCGCAGGGCGACGACGTGGCACGAGCTGATGTTACGTATGTGCTCAGTGTTACCAGTGTTGCGACACGGGCGTGTGGTGCCAAAGTTTTACCCGGTGCGTCGGGTGGCACACCTGTAACGGCACCGCAGAGCCGACGCTGGCTTCTGCGGTGCCGTTCGGTGACAGGACTGGATGGGTCAGGCACCGGCTCCCGAGGCTGCCGCGGTGACGGCCCCGGCTGCGGCCCCGGTCGCGGCCTCGGCCGCACCGAGGCCGGCCTGAGCGGCGCCGGCAGCGGCCGGAGCGGCTGCGGCGGCGGGCGCCGCGGCAGGTGCCGCACTCTTGACCGCCGACATGATGGCGGGCATCACCATGCCCTTGAGCAGATCGATCGCCTGGCCGGCACCGAGTTGCTCGGCGGCACTGTTGATGGTGCCCAGCAGGCCGCCACCGCCGGTGGAGGCCGGCATGGCCAGCGACGGGTCCGCGCCCAGGATCGGGTAGGTGCCCGCCATCGGATCCAGGCCGATGGGTGCGGCGATGGGAATCTCACCGGGGAAGCCGGTGCCCAGCCCCGGATCCGTCAGGCCCGGGGTCAGGCCGGCCAGTCCGGGATCGGTCAGGGAACCGGGCGACAGTGACGCCGGCGACAACGACGGACCCGCCGCGCCCACCGGCGGGATGCTCAGGCCGGGGGTGGTCAGTTCAGGGGTGCTCAGGCCGGGGGTGGTGAGCCCGGGGGTGGTGAGCTCCGGCGTCGTCAGGCCCGGGGTGGTCAGCCCGGGTGCGGTCAAGCCGGGCGTGGTGAGTTCGGGGCTCGTCAGGCCCGGCGTGGTCAGCCCCGGCGCGGTCAATCCGGGCGAGGTGAGACCTGGCGAGGTCAGGCCGGGCGAGGTCAGGCCGGTTGCGCCCAGTCCGGGAGAGACGAGCGTCGGGCTGGCGGCCGGCGATCCGGTCAGCAGACCGGTCGGCATCGGCGGCATGTTGACGCCGAACTGTGACAGGCCCTGGGACAGCGCGTTGATCAATTCGCCGGGCAGATCGGTGATCATGGCGGCGTGGACGAATTCGCGATGCTGAGGCTCGGTGGCCTCGGACATCTCGGAAACGGCGGCAATGGCGACTGGACTTGCGACGGCCAGGGCGGCGACTGCGCTCATGGCTGTCGAGAGCTTGCGTCGACGTCGGTTCGGCACGGAAGTCTCCTCAATACATGGACTACGTGTTTTCGGGTGTGCTGCGGATATTTCGCATCGGTGACTGCGGTTCTCGTGCCCGGGTTCCCGCCTTCCACCAACGTGATTGATGGTACTGCTGTGACTCCTGTGTCTAGAGTGACGATGCGGAATCGTGAGCTAATTGCGACCTGCCGCAAATCGTGCCGACAGGCCACACGAGGCCGGGCGCATCACACGTTTCGAGACGGCAGGCCCCGGTCGGATACCCTTGCTGCCGATGTCCGCTGAATCTCATCGCGCAGATCTGCTTGTCGTCGGCTCCGGATTCTTCGGCCTGACGATCGCCGAGCGCGTGGCCAACGAACTGGGCAAGCGAGTGCTCGTCGTCGAACGGCGCTCCCATATAGGAGGTAACGCCTACTCCGAGCCCGACCCGGAGACCGGTATCGAGGTGCACCGGTACGGCGCGCACCTGTTCCACACCTCCAACCAGCGGGTCTGGGACTACGTCCGGCGGTTCACCGACTTCACCGGCTACCAGCACCGGGTCTTCGCCCTGCACAAGGGGCAGGCGTATCAGTTCCCGATGGGCCTGGGTCTGGTGTCGCAGTTCTTCGGGCGGTACTTCAGCCCGGACGAGGCCAGGGCGCTGATCGCCGAGCAGGCCAGCGAGATCGACACCGCCGAGGCGCGCAACCTCGAAGAGAAGGCCATCTCGTTGATCGGGCGCCCGCTGTATGAGGCCTTCGTCAAGCACTACACCGCCAAGCAGTGGCAGACCGACCCGACGGACCTGCCCGCGGCCGTCATCAGTCGGCTGCCCGTCCGGTACACGTTCGACAACCGGTACTTCAACGACACCTATGAGGGTCTGCCGGTCGACGGGTACACCCGGTGGCTGCAGAACATGGCCGATCACGAGAACATCGAGGTCCGCCTCGACACCGACTGGTTCGCGGTGCGCGACGAACTCCGCGCGGCCAACCCGGATGCGCCGGTGATCTACACCGGACCGCTGGACCGCTACTTCGACTATGTCGACGGTCGGCTCGGCTGGCGGACGCTGGACTTCGAGACCGAGGTGATCGGAGATTGCGGCGACTTTCAAGGCACGCCCGTCATGAACTACAACGACCCGGACGTGCCGTTCACCCGCATCCACGAGTTCCGGCACTTCCACCCGGAGCGCGACTACCCGACCGACAAGACGGTCATCATGCGCGAGTACTCCCGCTTCGCCGAGGCCGACGACGAGCCCTACTACCCGATCAACACCGACGCCGACCGGGCGCTGCTGGCCGGGTACCGGAACCGGGCCAAGGCCGAGACCGCGGCCGCCGGCGTGCTCTTCGGCGGCCGGCTGGGCACCTACCAGTACCTCGACATGCACATGGCCATCGCCAGTGCGCTCAACATGTACGACAACATCCTGGCGCCTCACCTACGCGACGGTGCGGCGCTGACTGTCCAAGACGAAGGCAACTCATGAGCGACATCCCGTCCGGAGCACTCGACTCGACGGAGTCCAAAGCGGTGAGCCTGCTGTCGCGGGTGATTCTGCCGCGGCCCGGCGAGCCACTCGATGTGCGCAAGCTCTACATCGAGGAATCCGACACCAACGCGCGACGGGCGCACGCCCCGACCCGCACGACGCTGGAGATCGGCGCCGAGTCCGAGGTGTCCTTTGCCACCTACTTCAACGCCTTCCCTGCCAGCTACTGGCGGCGCTGGTCGATCCTGGAGTCGGTGGTGCTGCGGGTCGAGCTCACCGGCACCGCGCGGGTGGACCTGTACCGGTCCAAGGCGACCGGTGCGCGGATCACCGTCGGCGGCACCGAGGCGGCGGGCACCGAGGGCGATGCCCCCGGCGTGGTGGAGTTCGAGGTCGACCTCGCCCCGTTCGAGGATGGCGGCTGGATCTGGTTCGACATCACCACCGACACGAAGGTGACGGTGCACAGCGCCGGCTGGTACGCGCCGCAGACGGCCCCGGGCCGGGCCGATGTCGCCGTCGGGATCCCGACCTTCAACCGGCCCGCGGATGCCGTCAACGCCCTCGCCGCGCTGACGTCGGACCCGTTGGTGGACGCGGTGGTCACCAAGGTGATCGTCTCCGATCAGGGCACCAGCAAGGCCAAGGACCATCCGGGCTTCGACGATGCCGCCGCCGCGCTCGGTGACCGACTGACCATCCACAACCAGCCCAACCTGGGCGGCTCCGGTGGTTACAGCCGGGTGATGTACGAGGCGCTCAAACACACTGACTGCGAACAGATCCTGTTCATGGACGACGACATCCGGGTCGAGCCGGATTCGATCCTGCGGGCGCTGGCATTCAGCCGGTTCGCCAAGAAGCCGACCCTCGTCGGCGGCCAGATGCTCAACCTGCAGGAGCCCTCGCACCTCCATGTGATGGGCGAGATGGTCGACGCCGAGAACTTCATGTGGACCGGGGCGGTGAACACCGAGTACGACCACAACTTCGCCAAGTATCCGCTGAACGACGAGGAGCACGAGCGCAGCCGGCTGCTGCACCGCCGCATCGACGTCGACTACAACGGCTGGTGGATGTGCATGATCCCGCGCCGGGTCGCCGAGGAACTGGGCCAGCCGCTGCCGCTGTTCATCAAGTGGGACGACTCGGAGTACGGGCTGCGCGCCGGTGAGCACGGCTATCCGACCGTGACGCTGCCCGGAGCGGCGATCTGGCACATGGCCTGGAGCGACAAGGACGACGCGATCGACTGGCAGGCCTACTTCCACCTGCGCAACCGGCTGGTCGTCGCCGCGCTGCACTGGGACGGCAAGATCAGCGGCCTGATCGCCAGCCATCTCAAGGCAACGCTCAAACACCTTCTCTGCCTCGAATATTCGACCGTCGCCATCCAGAACAAGGCGATGGACGACTTCCTGGCCGGACCGGACCACATTTTCTCCATCCTGGAATCCGCGCTGCCCGAGGTGCGCAAGATGCGCGCCCAGTTCCCGGACGCGGTGGTGCTGGAGAGCGCCGCCGCGCTGCCCGCCCCGTCGGACAAGCGCTGGCGCAAGAAGGTCAACATCCCGACCAACCCGCTGTCGATCTCCGTGCGGCTGACTCGTGGTGTGCTGCATCAGCTTTCGGCGCACAACCCGGAGCATCATGTGCGCCCGCAGATCAACGTCGCCACCCAGGATGCTCGCTGGTTCTCGCTGTGCAAGGTCGACGGCGTCACCGTCACCACGGCCGACGGCCGCGGTGTCGTCTACCGGCAGCGCGACCGCGCCAAGATGTTCGAGCTGCTTCGTGAGTCGCTGACCCGCCAGATCCAGCTGGGTCGTAAGTTCAACAAGATGCGCAAGGTCTACCGCAAGGCGCTGCCGCAACTGACCAGCACCGAGAGCTGGGAAGCCGTGCTGGAACCGGCGGGCGTGGTGCCGCCGGCGCTGGAAAAGGCCTGACGTGGCCGACGATCTGGCGCCCGAGGAAACGGCGCTGGTGGTGGTGCAGGCTGCGCTGGCCGGCCGCCCGGGTGTGCTGACGACCGCGCGCACCCTGTCGCATTTCGGAGAGCACAGCGCCGGCTGGGTCGGCGTCGCGCTGCTCGGGGCCGTCGTGGAGCCGCGGCAGCGCAGGCAGTGGCTGGCCGTGGGCGCCGGTGCCTTTATCGCCCACGCGGCCGCCGTGGTGATCAAGCGGGTCGTCAAACGACAGCGCCCGCACCATCCGGCGATCGCGGTGAACGTGGGCACACCGAGCAGGCTGAGCTTCCCGTCGGCGCATGCGACGTCGACCACCGCGGCGGCGATCCTGCTGGCGCGGGTCACCGGAACGCGCCTGCCGCTGGTGCTCATCCCGGTGATGGCGCTGTCGCGACTGGTGCTGGGCGTGCATTACCCGACCGACGTGCTGACCGGAGTCGCGGTCGGTGCGGTCGTCGCCCGGAGCGTCGCTGCGGTGAACGACGCCGCTGTGAAGGAGACTGAGCTGTGAGCGAAGAACCCCTCCCGACCGCCGGCCCGCCGAAGAACCTGGCCGCCGGCATCGTCAAGGCGTTGCGACCGCGGCAATGGGTGAAGAATGTCCTGGTCTTCGCCGCCCCGGTGGCCGCCCTCGGGGACGACCGGTATGTCTACGACCTGCGCGAAGTCCTGGTCAACGTCCTGATCGCGTTCGCGGTGTTCAGCCTCGCGGCGTCCTCGGTCTACCTGGTCAACGACGCGCGTGACGTCGAGGCCGACCGGGCGCATCCCACCAAACGATTCCGCCCGATCGCCGCCGGAGTCGTGCCGGAGTCCCTGGCCTACATCCTGGCCGTGGTGCTCGGTGTCGCATCGCTGGCGATCTCCTGGTTGGTGTCACCGAACCTGGCCGTGGTGATCGGTATCTACATCGCGATCCAGCTGGCCTATTGCTTCGGTCTCAAGCACCAGCCGGTCATCGACATCTGCATCGTGTCCTCGGGCTTCCTGATCCGGGCGATCGCCGGTGGCGTCGCCGCCGGTGTGCCGCTGTCGCAGTGGTTCCTGCTGACCATGGCCTTCGGCTCGCTGTTCATGGCCGCCGGCAAGCGGTACGCCGAGTTGCAGCTCGCCGAACGCACCGGCGCCAAGATCCGCAAATCCCTGGAGAGCTACACCAGTTCCTACCTGCGATTCGTGTGGACGCTGTCGGCGACCGCGCTGGTGCTCTGCTACGGCCTGTGGGCCTTCGAACGCGATGGCGCCGAAGGTTCGTGGTTCGCCGTCTCGATGATCCCGTTCACCGTCGCGATCCTGCGGTACGCGGTGGATGTCGACGGTGGGCATGCCGGTGAACCCGAGGAGATCGCGCTGGGGGACCGCGTGCTGCAGCTGCTCGCGGTGGCATGGATCGGAACCGTCTGTGCGGCTGCAATCCTCAGTTGATCGCCTGGGCGCCGCCGTGGCGGCGCGCCTGAGCGACTGGCCGGCCTACCGGTACGGTCTGTCGGTCCGGGTCAGCCTGTGGTTGTCGGTCCTGGTGGTCGCCGGACTGTTCGGCTGGGGGGCCTGGCAGCGTCGCTGGATGGCCGATGACGGTCTGATCGTGCTGCGCACCGTGCGGAACCTGTTGGCCGGCAACGGCCCGGTGTTCAACGCGGGGGAGCGCGTCGAATCCAATACCTCCACCCTGTGGACCTACCTGATCACCGCGGCCAGTTGGGTCGCGGGACCGCTGCGCCTGGAGTATGTGACGCTGGCCCTGACGCTCGGGCTGAGCGTGGCCGGCGTGGTGTTCGTCATGCTCGGCACCGCGCGGCTGTATGCGCCGGGCCTGCAGGGTAGGCGGGCGCTGCTGCTCCCGGCCGGCGTGCTGATCTACATCGCCATTCCGCCGGCCCGCGACTTCGCCTCCTCCGGGCTCGAAAACGGTTTGGTGCTGGCCTATGTCGGCCTGCTGTGGTGGCTGATGGTGTGCTGGGCGCAGGCGCCCCACACCAGGCGTGGGCGGGCCGGACGGTATCTGACCGCGGCGCTGGCCTTCGTGGCGGGGCTGAGCGTGCTGGTGCGCCCCGAGCTGGCGTTGGTCGGCGGGCTGGCGTTGGTGATGATGGTGCTCGCCGCGGACAGCTGGCGGCGGCGCCTGCTGATCGTGGCCGCCGGCGGCGCGCTTCCGGTGGCCTATCAGATCTTCCGGATGGGCTACTACGGGCTGCTGGTGCCCCAGACGGCGATCGCGAAGGACGCCTCGGGTGCCAAGTGGTCGCAGGGGTTCACCTACCTGAGCAATTTCAACGCGCCCTATCTGCTGTGGATTCCGGCCGTGATGATGGTGATCCTGGCGGTGCTGCTGGCGGTCTCACGGACCCGCCCGAATGCCCCGGAACGAAACCGAAACTGGCGCCGCGCAGTCCAGAGTCCTACTGCGGCTGTGGTTTTCATTGTGCTCAGCGGAGCGATCCAGGCCGTCTACTGGGTGCGCCAGGGCGGTGACTTCATGCACGGCCGGGTCTTGCTGACCGCGCTGTTCCTGATGCTGGCACCGGTGGCGGTGGTGCCGATCGCGATCCCCGACGCCGTGAAGTTCAGCAGTCGCACCGGCTATCTGCTGGCGGGCGCGACCAGTCTGATGTGGGTGTCGCTCGCCGGATGGTCGCTGTGGGCCGCGAATTCGCCGGGGATGGGTGCCGACGCCACCCGGGTCACCTACACCGGCATCGTGGATGAGCGGCGTTTCTACGCACAGGCCACCGGCCATGCGCATCCACTGACCGCCGCCGACTATCTGGACTATCCCCGAATGCGCGCCGTACTCGTGGCATTGCGCAACACCCCGGATGGGGCATTGCTGCTGCCGTCGGGCAACTATGACGTCTGGGATGTGGTTCCGGCGATCCCGCCACCTCCGGACAACCCGCGTCCTCCTGGCGAAAATGGGCCACACACAGTGTTTTTCACCAATATGGGCATGCTCGGCATGAATGTCGGCCTCGATGTCCGGGTCATCGACCAGATCGGGCTGACCAATCCGCTGGCCGCGCACACCGCACGTCTGGAGGACGCGCGCATCGGCCACGACAAGAACCTGTTCCCGGACTGGGCGGTGGCCGAGGGGCCGTTCCTCAAGGAGCGGCCGTTCATCCCGCCGTATCTGGACGAGGATTGGATCATCCAGGCCGAGGCCGCCCTGAAATGCCCTGACACCGAGGCGAAACTGAACGCGGTGCGCGCCCCGTTGGGTCCGCGCCGCTTCCTGTCCAACGTCGCGCACGCACTGGGTTTCGGCCAGTACCGCATCGATCGTGTTCCCATCTATGAGCTGCGTCGATGCGGGCTGGAGATACCGCCGCCGAAGGTCCCCGAGTACACCGGGTTGCCCGCCACCGGACCGTGAGCAAGGTCACTGCGGTTTTGCAGCACGGGTAACGGCGCGGTTATGTTGTGGCGATACACAAGCGTGGCCACAGATGCCCGCCGCGGAACTCCGCGTGGCAAAGCGCTACATCGCGTTGCCTATGAGATGGACGGATAGACAACACATGCGTAGAAAATTCGGAGTGGGCGCTCGTCGACTTCTTCAGATGACGATGGCGGCGGTCGCGGCCGCAGCAACGATCGTCGTGGTGCCCGCGCCGGCCGCCGGCGCCTTCTCCCGCGAGGGTCTGCCCGTCGAGTACCTCGATGTGTTCTCCGCGGCGATGAACCGCAATATCCGGGTGCAGTTCCAGCCCGGCGGCCCCAAAGCCGTCTACCTTCTCGACGGACTGCGCGCCCAGGACGATTACAGCGGCTGGGATATCAACACCCCCGCCTTCGAATGGTTCTACGAATCCGGCGTTTCGGTCGTGATGCCGGTCGGCGGGCAGTCCAGCTTCTACAGTGACTGGTACTCACCGTCGAGCTTCAACAACCAGGCCTACACCTACAAGTGGGATACCTTCCTGTCCAACGAGTTACCGCAGTGGCTGGCCGCCAACAAGCAGATCTCGCCCACCGGAAACGGCGTAGTCGGGCTGTCGATGGCAGGTGGGGCGGCGCTCATCCTGGCTGCCTACCACCCGGCCCAGTTCACTTATGCCGCAGCGCTGTCGGGATTCCTGAATCCCTCCACACCGTTCATGAAACAGGCCATCCGGGTCGCCATGCTGGACGCCGGCGGATACAACGTGGACAACATGTGGGGACCGCCATGGGACCCGGCCTGGAAGCGCAATGACCCCGTCGAGCAGGTCGGAAAGCTGGTGGCGGCTGGCACTCGACTGTGGATCTACTGTGCGCCAGGGGGTTCCACACCGCTGGACGAGAACGCCGATCCCGGTCAGAAGTTCAATGCCGACAGCCTGGAAGGTCTGGCGATCGGCAGCAACAAGAAGTTCCAGGATCGTTACACCGCCGCTGGTGGACGCAACGCGACGTTCAATTTCCCGGCCGCCGGCAACCATTCGTGGGCGTACTGGGGAGCCCAATTGCAAGCTCTGAAGCCAGATCTGATCGCCACTCTCAATCGCTGAGAACGGATTTCGCCGGAGAGAGAAGTCCCACCGGGTTGTGGTTGACTACACGGGCAGTGCGGCCAGTTGTGGTCCGAAAACGATGGGATTGACATACGGATGAGTTTCGTTCAGAAGTGGCGCGGCGCTACCCGCCGAGTGGTGGTCGCGACCGCAGCGGTCGCGGTGCTGCCCGGCTTGGTGAGTGCCGTCGGCGGCTCGGCGACGGCGGGGGCCTTCTCCCGGCCCGGTCTGCCGGTCGAATACCTGGACGTCCCGTCGGCGGGAATGGGCCGCGACATCCGCATCCAGTTCCAGAGCGGTGGCGAGGGTTCGCCCGCTCTCTACCTGCTGGACGGTCTGCGGGCCCAGGATGACTTCAACGGCTGGGACATCAACACCGCCGCGTTCGAGTGGTACCACGACTCGGGCCTGTCGGTGATGATGCCCGTCGGCGGCCAGTCCAGCTTCTACTCCGACTGGTACAAGCCGGCCAAGGGCAAGAGCGGCACCTACACCTACAAGTGGGAGACGTTCCTCACCCAGGAGCTGCCGGCCTGGCTGCAGGCCAACCGGGGCGTCAAACCGACCGGCAGCGCCGCGGTCGGTCTGTCGATGGCCGGCTCGGCCGCCTTCACACTGGCCGTCCACCACCCGCAGCAGTTCCCGTACGCGGCCTCGCTGTCGGGCTTCCTGAACCTGTCCGAGGGCTGGTGGCCGATGCTGGTCGGGCTGTCGATGGGTGACGCGGGTGGCTTCAAGTCCGAGGACATGTGGGGCCCGTCCAGCGATCCGGCCTGGAAACGCAACGACCCCTACGTCAACATCAACACGCTGATCGCCAACAACACCCGCATCTGGGTCTACTGCGGTGACGGCACCCCGTCGGATCTGGACGCGGGCGCCAGCGCGGGCAACCTGTTCAACGCAAAGTTCCTGGAGAGCTTCACGCTGCGCACCAACAAGACCTTCCGCGACACCTACATCGCCAACGGAGGCACCAACGGCGTGTTCAACTTCCCGGAGAACGGCACCCACAGCTGGGGCTACTGGGGATCGCAGTTGCAGGCCATGAAGCCCGATATCCAGCGCGTGCTGGGTGCGACGCCGACCGTGACGCAGTAGCGGCGCGACGACGACCGACGACAGGCGGCGGTGATCCCTCGGGGTCACCGCCGTCAGTCGTTTCCGGCGCGTCTCATTGCGGTGATGTGATTCACTACAACCCGTTGGTGGGGATTCGGCGCCGGGTTATGCGGCCAGATAAGAGGTGGGACATGAGGCTGCACGCAATGGTGTGCGCGGTGTTGCTGGCGATGGGGCTGTGGACGGCGTCGGCCGCGGTCGACACCCCGGCGAAGGCCGACGGTGTCGAGTACCTGATGGTGCCCTCGGCGGCGATGGGCCGCGATATCCCGGTCGCTTTCCAGGCCGGTGGACCGCATGCGGTCTACCTGCTCGACGCCTTCAACGGCGCCCCCGATGTCAGTAACTGGGTGACCGCCGGCAACGCGATGAACACCCTGGCCGGCTCCGGTGTCTCGGTGGCCGCCCCGGCCGGTGGGGCATGGAGCCTCTACACCAACTGGGAGCAGGACGGTAGCAAGCAGTGGGAGACCTTCCTGGCGACCGAGTTGCCGAACTGGCTGGCGGCGAACAAGGGTCTTTCCCCCGGCGGGCACGGGGTCGTCGGCGCGTCCCAGGGCGGCACCGGTGCGCTGATGCTGGCCACCTTCCACCCGGACCGGTTCCGCTACGCGGGTTCGCTGTCGGGCTTCCTGACCCCGTCGCGCACCTACGAGAACGGCGCGATCACCGCGGGCATGGCCCAGTTCGGTGGCGTCGACACCCACAACATGTGGGGCCCGGTGCAGTTCGGCCGCTGGAAGTGGCATGACCCCGATGTGCACGCACAGTTGCTGGTGGACAACAACACCCGGCTGTGGATCTTCAGCCCGCAGACCACCACCTGCAGTGATGTTCCCGCGATGATCAACGACTGCGCACAGGCCCAGGGCAGCAACCGCACGTTCTATTCGCACTACCGCTCCATCGGCGGCCGCAACGGGCACTTCGACTTCCCGACCGCCGGCCAGCACGACTGGGGTAGCTGGTCGGCGCAGCTGGGTGCGCTTCGCGGCGACCTGGCGGCGGCCATCGCCTGACGGGATCATTCCCCGTCGCTTCGCTCGCCCGGCGCCCGCATTCCCCCGTCCGCGTCGCTCGCCCGGACTCGGTGCGATAACGGTCACAGTCGCGTTCGAGGTCCGGTGCCGGGCAGCCGGTACCGTGGAATTGTGCAGCACAACCGACGATGGACCGCGACCCTGGCAAAGTGGCCGGTGGTATCCCCGTCGTTCGTGATGTTGACCCCGGTGATGCTGGCTTCGGTCGCCGTCATGACCGGTGGCTGTTCGATGGGAGACACCACGCTCACCACCATCGGCCAGCCCGCCGGCCAGTCCACCGATGCGCGCGCGCAGGGCCTGCAGGGGGCGGTCCGCGATGACGCCCATGTCGAGGATCACTTCGCCGCGACCCCGCACCAGCAGGACTATCTGAAGGCGCTCGCCGATGCGGGCGTGCAGCCCTCCGACGAAATGATGGCGCTGAGCATCGGCGCCTACGTCTGCCAGGCCCGCGCGGCCAAACAGTCCGAGCAGGCGGTGTGGGACTTCGTCCTGCCGCTGGTCCGCGATGACGTCGACGACTCGCATGCCACGTCGATCGCCCCGGAGGTCGGTGAGGTCAACTCGGCGACCGCTGACTACATTCGCATCGCAACCGAACGGCTCTGCTAGCCCGACGGCGTACTCGCAGGGCTCACAGGACGGAACATCAAGGACTCATGGCGACCAAGAACAGCAGACGAAAACGGCATCGCATTCTGGCCCTGGCCGCGGCCGCGGCGGTCGCGGTGCTGGTGGCGGTGGTCGTCGCCGGTGTGGTGGTCTTCATGCGCCAGCCCGACACCCCGCCGATCGCCACCCAGCCCGGGGTGCCCACGGACGGTCCGTCGGCCGTGCCGCCCACGGGCAAGCCGCGGCCCGAGTTCCAGGATGCGAGCTGCCCGGACGTGCAGCTGGTCTCGATTCCCGGTACCTGGGAGTCCTCGCCGCAACTCGATCCGTACAACCCGGTGCAGTTCCCGATTGCGCTGCTGCTCAACGTGACCAACCCGCTGCGCGCCGAGTTCGGCACTGACCGGCTGGAGATCTACACGGTTCCCTACACCGCGCAGTTCCACAATCCGTTCTCCGCCGACGGCCAGATGTCCTACAACGACAGTCGCACCGAGGGCTTCAACGCGACGGTGCGGGCGATGACCGACATGAACAACCGATGCCCGTTGACAAGCTATGTGCTGGTGGGTTTCTCGCAGGGTGCGGTGATCGCCGGTGATATCGCCAGCGATATCGGCAACGGCCGCGGCCCGGTGGATCAGGACCTGGTGCTCGGCGCCATGCTGATCGCCGACGGCCGACGCCAGGACGGCGTGGGCCAGAACCTCAGCCCCAACCCGCCCGGGCAGGGTGCCGAGATCACGCTGCACGAGCTGCCGATGTTGTCGGCACTGGGCCTGGCGATGACCGGTCCGCGCGACGGTGGTTTCGGCGCACTCGATGACCGCACCTACCAGATCTGTGGCTCCGGGGACCTGATCTGCGCCGCGCCCGAGTCGGCGTTCTCGGTCGGAAACCTGCCCGCCACCCTGGAAACCCTGCTGGGCAGTACAAAGGGTCCGGTGCATGCGCTGTACAACACGCCGCAGTTCTGGACGCTGGATGGCAAGCCGGCGCCGCAGTGGACGCTGGACTGGGCGCGCAACCTGCTGGAGAACGCGCCGCACCCCAAGCACGGGTAGACCCAGCCCGTCTTCCCGTCGCTTCGCTCGCCCAGGATGCCGATCGTCCCGTCGCTTCGCTCGCCCAGGATGCCGATCGTCCCGTCGCCGCGCTCGCCCTGGAAGCCGACTCGCCGGTAACCAGATTTGGCCTGCGGGAATCGGTCACCTAACATTAAGAGAAAACTAAGAGTGGTGAGCGGTCGGCCAGTGGTCGTCCAGAGGCCGTGATCCGTGCGCCGGTACGATTCCGGAGGCTCGCGCCGACCGTGCGATGAGTGTGCTGTGACAGGAGTATTTGATGCCGTTCCATAACCCGTTCATCAAGAACGGTCAGATCAAGTTCCCGGACAGCGCCAGCATCGTCTCCCATGTCGAGCGTTGGGCCAAGGTTCGCGGCGACAAGCTCGCCTATCGTTTCCTGGACTACTCGACCGAGCGTGACGGTGTCGAGTGCGATATGACCTGGTCGCAGTTCAGTGCCCGCAACCGGGCCGTCGCGGCGCGTCTGCAGCAGGTCACCGAGGTCGGCGACCGGGTCGCCATCCTGTGCCCGCAGAACCTGGACTACCTCGTCGCCATCTTCGGTGCCATCTACGCAGGTCGTGTCGCGGTGCCGCTGTTCGACCCGTCCGAGCCCGGTCACGTCGGTCGCCTGCATGCCGTGCTGGACAACTGCCAGCCGTCGGCCATCCTGACCACCACCGCGGCCGCCGAGGGCGTGCGCAAGTTCTTCCGCAGCCGCCCGGCGAACCAGCGCCCGCGCGTCATCGCCGTGGACGCCGTCCCCGCCGAGGTCGCCAGCACCTGGGAACCGCTCGAAGTCACCATCGACACCGTCGCCTACCTGCAGTACACCTCGGGTTCGACGCGCATCCCGACCGGTGTGCAGATCACCCACCTCAACCTGGCCACCAACATCGTGCAGATCATCGAGGCGCTGGAAGCCGAGGAGGGCGACCGCGGGCTGTCCTGGCTGCCCTTCTTCCACGACATGGGTCTGATCACCGCGCTGTTGTCGCCGATGATCGGGCACAACTTCACCTTCATGACGCCGGCGGCCTTCGTACGCCGCCCCAGCCGCTGGATCCGGGAGATGGCCCGCAAGCCCGGTGACACCGGCGGTGTCATCTCGGTGGCCCCGAACTTCGCCTTCGATCACGCCGCCGCGCGCGGTCTGCCCAAGGAGGGCGAGCCGCCGCTGGACCTGTCCAACGTCAAGGCGGTCCTCAACGGCAGCGAGCCCATCTCGGCGGCCACGGTGCGCCGCTTCAACGAGGCGTTCGGGCCCTACGGTTTCCAGCCCAAGGCCATCAAGCCGTCCTACGGCCTGGCCGAGGCGACGCTCTTCGTGTCCACCACCCCGGCCGCCGAAGAGCCCAAGATCATCTACGTCGACCGTGATGCGCTGAACAACAACCGCATCGTCGAGGTCGACGCCGACTCGCAATCCGCGGTCGCGCAGGCCTCGGCCGGCAAGGTCGGCGTCTCGGAATGGGCCGTGATCGTCGACGCCGAGTCCGCCACCGAACTGCCCGACGGCCAGATCGGTGAGATCTGGATCAGCGGCCCCAACATGGGCACCGGCTACTGGGGCAAAGAGAACGAGAGCCGCGAGACCTTCCAGAACACCCTGAAATCGCGCACCAGCCCCTCGCATGCCGAGGGTGCCGCCGACGACGCGACCTGGGTGCGCACCGGCGACTACGGCGCGTTCCACGACGGCGATCTGTACATCACCGGCCGCGTCAAGGACCTGGTCATCATCGACGGCCGCAATCACTACCCGCAGGACCTGGAGTACTCCGCGCAGGAGGCCTCCAAGGCACTGCGCACCGGGTTCGTCGCGGCCTTCTCGGTCCCGGCCAACCAGCTGCCCGCGGAGGTGTTCGACGACTCCCACGCCGGTCTGAAGTTCGACGCGGAGGACACCTCCGAGCAGCTGGTCATCGTCGCCGAGCGGGCGGCCGGTTCGCACAAGCTGGAACTGGCCCCGATCGTCGATGACATCCGGGCCGCGATCGCGGTGCGCCACGGTGTCACCGTCCGCGACGTGCTGCTCACCTCGGCGGGCGCCATCCCGCGTACCTCCAGCGGCAAGATCGGCCGCCGTGCCTGCCGGGTCGGTTACCTGGACGGCAGCCTGCGCAGCGGCAAGATCGCCAACGACTTCCCCGATGAGACCGACTGAGACCGACGATTTTCCGGCCGCGTTACCAAGGCCGCACGGCGGCGAAAGTGAACAGTGGACATGACTGAAGCACAAGACAATTCACGCCAGCCTGAGGTCGCCGCCGGGGCGGCTCCGGCCGCCCGGGGCGATATCACCGTCAACGAGATGCGCGAGTGGCTGCGCAACTGGATCGCCAACGCGACCGGCCAGTCCGCCGACACGATCAACGAGTCGGCGCCGGTGGTCGAGTTGGGGCTGTCCTCGCGGGACGCGGTGGCCATGGCCAGCGATATCGAGGATCTGACCGGTGTCACCCTGACCGCCACCGTGGTGTTCCGTAACCCGACCATCGAGTCGCTGGCCACCGTCATCGTCGAGGGCGAGCCCGAACCCGTGCTCGACGCCGACGAGGACTGGACCCGCGCCCCTGGCGTGGACGACATCGCGATCGTCGGTCTGGCCACCCGGTTCCCCGGCGACATGAACAGCGCCGACGAGATGTGGGCCGCCCTGCTCGAGGGCCGCGATGCCAGCTCGGATCTGCCCGAGGGTCGCTGGTCGGAATTCCTCGGTGAGCCCCGCATCGCCGAGCGGGTCGCCAAGGCGCACACCCGCGGCGGCTACCTCTCCGATATCAAGGGTTTCGACTCCGAGTTCTTCGCATTGTCGAAGATGGAGGCCGACAACCTCGACCCGCAGCAGCGGATGGCCCTCGAGCTCACCTGGGAAGCCCTCGAGCACGCCCGGATCCCGGCGTCGAGCCTGCGCGGCGGCGATGTCGGTGTGTACGTGGGCAGCTCGAACAACGACTACATGTTCCTGGCCGTCGCCGACCCCACCACCGCGCACCCCTACGCGATCACCGGCACCACCAGCTCCATCATCGCCAACCGGGTGTCCTACTTCTTCGACTTCCGCGGACCGTCCGAGTCCATCGACACCGCGTGCTCCAGCTCGCTGGTCGCCACGCACCAGGGTGTGCGCGCGCTGCGCAGCGGCGAGATCGATGTGGCGATCGTCGGCGGCGTGAACGCCATGGTGACCCCGATCGTGACGATCGGTTTCGACGAGGTCGGTGGCGTGCTCGCCCCGGACGGCCGGTGCAAGTCGTTCTCCTCGGATGCCAACGGCTACGCCCGGTCCGAGGGTGGCGGCATGCTGGTGCTCAAGCGGGTCGCCGACGCGCGGCGCGACGGTGACGAGATCATTGCCGTCATCGCCGGCAGCGCGGTCAACCACGATGGCCGTTCCAACGGCATGCTCGCGCCCAACCCGGACGCCCAGGCCGCGGTGCTGCGCAAGGCCTACAAGGACGCCGGGATCAACCCGCGCGATGTCGACTACATCGAGGCGCACGGCACCGGCACCATCCTGGGTGACCCGATCGAGGCCGACGCGCTCGGCCGGGTGATCGGGCTGGGCCGCGCCGATGACAAGCCCGCGTTGCTGGGTGCGGTCAAATCCAATGTGGGACATCTGGAATCAGCGGCCGGTGCGGCCAGCCTCGCGAAAATGGCGCTGTCACTGCAGCACGACAAGCTGCCGCCGTCGATCAACTATGCCGGCCCCAATCCGTACATCGATTTCGACAAGGAACATCTGAAGGTCAACGACACCGTCAGCGACTGGCCCCGCTACAGCGGACATGCCATCGCCGGTGTCTCGGGCTTCGGTTTCGGTGGCGCCAACGCCCACCTGGTGCTGCGTGAGGTGCTGGCCGCCGATCTGGTCGAGCCCGCACCCGAGCCGGAAGCGCCTGTCGCCGAGGACAAACCGGCGCAGGACGCGGTGTCCGTCGCCGGGGTCCGGATGGACGAGTACGGCGAGTTCGTGACCGACGAGCCCGCATACCCCAGCTATGACGAGGACAACTACGAACTGCCCGGCCTGACCGATGAGGCCAAGCGACTGCTCGAAGTGGCCCGTGCCGAACTCGATACGCAGGAACAGCCGGCACCCGTTGTCCCGCTGTTCCTTTCCGGGTTCCTGACCTCACGCAAGCGGACCGCCGCAGCCGAACTTGCGGACTGGATCGACAGTGCGGCCGGGCGCGCCTCGTCGCTGGAGTCGATCGGCCGGTCGCTGTCGCGGCGCAACCACGGCCGCTCCCGGGCCGTGGTGCTGGCCCACGACCACGATGAGGCCGTCAAGGGTCTGCGTGCGCTCGCCGACGGTAAGCCCAGCCCCCTGGTGCTGGCCGCCGATGGTCCGGTCACCAACGGACCCGTGTGGGTGCTGGCCGGTTTCGGCGCGCAGCACCGCAAGATGGGCAAGAGCCTGTATCTGCGTAACGAGACCTTCGCCGAGTGGATCGACAAGGTCGACGCCCACGTGCAGGACGAGCGCGGCTACTCCATCGTCGAACTCATCCTCGATGACGCCATCGACTACACCGACGAGACCTGCGAATATCCCATCGAGTTGGTCCAGACGGTGATCTTCGCCATCCAGATCGCGCTCGGTGAGCTGCTCAAGGCGCACGGCGCCAAACCCGGTGCGCTGGTGGGCCAGTCGCTCGGCGAGGCGGCCGCCGCCTACTTCTCCGGTGGCCTGAGCCTGGCCGATGCCACCCGCACCATCTGCTCACGTGCCCACCTGATGGGTGAGGGCGAGGCGATGCTGTTCGGCGAGTACATCCGGCTGATGGCGCTGGTCGAGTATTCGGCCGACGAGATCAAGACCGTGTTCTCCGATTACCCGGGCCTGGAGGTGTGCGTCTACGCCGCCCCCACCCAGACCGTCATCGGCGGCCCGCCCGAGCAGATCGACGCGATCATCGCCCGTGCCGAATCCGAGGGTAAGTTCGCCCGCAAGTTCCAGACCAAGGGCGCCAGCCACACCCAGCAGATGGATCCGCTGCTCGGTGAGCTCGCCGCCGAAATTCAAGGCATCGAAGCACGTCCGACGAAGGTGCCGTACTACTCGACGGTGCACGAGGGTCAGCTGATCCGGGTCGGTGCGGACCCGATCCACGATGTGGACTACTGGAAGAAGGGGCTGCGGCACAGCGTCTACTTCACCCACGGCATCCGCAACGCCGTGGACAACGGGCACACCACCTTCCTGGAGCTGGCGCCGAATCCGGTGGCGCTCATGCAGGTCGGGCTGACCACGGCGTCGGCGGGCCTGCACGATGCGCAGCTGATCGCCACGCTGGCCCGCAAGCAGGACGAGGTCGACTCGATGACGGTGGCGATGGCCACCCTGTTCGTGCACGGCCACGATCTGGACCCGCGCTCGCTGTTCCCGCGCCGGTCCCGCGGTCTGGCCGGTGCGCTGGACTACGCCGACATCCCGCGCACCCGTTTCCGTCGCAAGCAGCACTGGCTGGATGCCCGGTTCACCGGGGACAGCTCGGTGCTGATGCCGGGCACCCATGTGGCCACCCCGGACGGCCGGCACGTCTGGGAGTACGCGCCCGACGGTGCGGCCGACCTGCCGGCACTGGTCAAAGCCGCTGCCGCGCAGGTGCTTCCCGATGCCCAGCTGACGGCGTTCGAGCAGCGCGCGGTACCGGCCGACAACGCCCGCCTGGTCACCACGCTCACCCGGCACCCCGGCGGGGCGACGGTGCAGGTACATGCCCGCATCGACGAATCGTTCACACTCGTCTACGACGCCATCGTCACCCGCGGCGGCCAGCAGGCCGCGTTGCCGACCGCCGTCGGCGCGGGCACCGTCGCCGAGATCACCTCCGCGCCGGCCATTGTCGAGGACAGCGCGGCCCCGGCGTTCGAGGCCGACAACCTCACCGCCGGCGCGAACATCGGTGCGAACTTCGCCAAATGGTCCCCGGACACCGGTGAGACGGTGGCCGATCGGCTGGGCACCATCGTCGGCAGCGCCATGGGATACGAGCCCGAGGATCTGCCCTGGGAGGTGCCGCTGATCGAACTCGGCCTGGATTCCCTGATGGCCGTGCGCATCAAGAACCGCGTCGAGTACGACTTCGACCTGCCGCCGATCCAGCTGACCGCCGTGCGCGATGCCAACCTGTACGCGGTGGAGAAGCTGATCCAGTACGCCATCGAACACCGCGACGAGGTCGGCGATCTGGCCGAGGCGCAGAAGGGTCAGAGCGCCGAGGAAATCGCCGCGGCGCAGGCCGAGCTCATGGGCGGGGCCACCACCGTGGCCGAGCTCGAAGCCAAGCTGGCCGAGGTCGGGCATCCGATCACAGCGGAGCCGACCAATGACACCGTGGATTCGCTGGCCGAGGTGGGTATCGAGATCCCGCCGCCGCCAACGGATCCCAGCGGTCCGGCGCAGGCCGATCCCGCCAAGCCGAACGCGACCGCGGCTGCCGCCGCGGCCAAGGTGCTGACCCAGGAGGCCGTCACCGAAGCTCTGGGCGCCGACGTCCCCCGCGTGACGCGGCCGAGCGCGTCACCTTCGCCACCTGGGCGATCGTCACCGGCAAGTCACCCGGCGGCATCTTCAATAAGCTGCCCACGATCGACGCGGCAGCCGCGACGAAGCTGGCGGGCCGACTGTCAGAACGCGCCGAGGGCACCATCACCGTCGAGAATGTGACCTCGGCCAAGACCATCGAAGAACTGGCCACCCACGTCCGCAACCAGCTCGAAGACGGCGTGGTCGACGGATTCGTGCGCACCCTGCGCGCGGCGCCGGAGGGTTCGAACGCCCTGCCGCTGTTCGTGTTCCACCCGGCCGGCGGTTCCACCGTCGTCTACGAGCCGCTGATCAACCGGCTGCCCGCCGAGGTTCCGGTGTACGGCATCGAGCGGGTCGAGGGTTCCATCGAGGAACGGGCCGCCGAGTACGTGCCCAAACTGCTGGAACTGCATGACGGTCCGTTCGTGCTGGCCGGCTGGTCCCTCGGCGGTGCGCTGGCCTACGCGTGTGCGATCGGGCTCAAGGAGGCCGGCGCCGATGTGCGGTTCGTCGGCCTCATCGACCTCGCCCTTCCCGGGGAGCCGATCGACAAGTCCCAGGCCGGCATGCGTGCCCGCTGGGACCGCTACGCCCTGTTCGCGCAGCGCACCTTCAACGTCGAGATCCCCGAGATCCCCTATGAGGAACTGGAGAAGCTCGATGACGAGGGTCAGGTGAAGTACGTACTGGACCTGGTGTCACAGAGCGGTGTGCAGATCCCCGGCGGGATCATCGAGCACCAGCGCACCTCCTACCTGGACAACCGGGCGCTCGACACCATCGAGATCCGGCCCTACGACGGGCACGTCACGCTCTATCTGGCCGACCGCTACCACGATGACGCCATCGTCTTCGAACCGGCGTACGCCACCCGCAAGCCCGACGGCGGCTGGGGTGAGTACGTGTCCGAGCTGGAGGTGGTGCCGATCGGCGGTGAGCACATCCAGGCCATCGACGAGCCCTATATCGCGAAGGTCGGTGCTCACATGAGCGAGGCCATCAACCGCATCGAAGCTGAGAAGGACTCGAAGTGACGGAAACCCCGGTGCAGCCCACGTTGCACACCACCGCCGAGAAGCTTGCCGAACTCCGCGAGAAGCTGGAGCTGGCAAAGGATCCCGGCGACGAGAAGGCCAAGGCCCGGCGCGACAAGAAGGGTATTCCGAGCGCCCGCGCCCGGATCAGCGCGCTGCTGGACCCCGGCAGTTTCCTGGAGATCGGCGCGCTGGCAAAGACTCCCGGTGACCCCAACGCGTTCTTCGGCGACGGCGTGGTGACCGGTCACGGCACCATCGACGGCCGCCCCGTCGGCGTGTTCAGCCATGACCAAACCGTGTTCCAGGGTTCGGTCGGCGAGATGTTCGGCCGCAAGGTCGCCAAGCTGATGGAGTGGGTGGCCATGGTCGGCTGCCCGATCATCGGCATCAACGACTCGGCGGGCGCCCGCATCCAGGACACCGCGACCTCCTTGGCCTGGTACGCCGAACTCGGTCGCCGTCACGAGATGCTGCGTGGCCTGGTCCCGGAGATCTCGCTGATCTTCGGCAAGTGTGCCGGTGGTGCGGTGTACTCGCCGATCCAGACCGATCTCGTTGTCGCCGTACGCGATCAGGGTTACATGTTCATCACCGGTCCAGACGTCATCAAGGACGTCACCGGTGAGGATGTCTCCTTCGACGAACTCGGCGGCGCCGACGTGCAGGCGCAGCGCGGCAACATCCACAAGGTGGTCGAGTCCGAGTCGGCCGCCTACCAGTACGTGCGGGACTACCTGAGTTTCCTGCCCTCCAACCACTTCGACGATGTGCCGATCGTGAACCCGGGTCTGGAGCCCGAGATCACGCCGTCCGACCTGGAACTCGACACGATCGTGCCGGACTCGGACAACCAGGCCTACGACATGCACGAGATCCTGCTGCGGATCTTCGACGACGGTGACGTGTTCGAGATCGCCGACCAGCGCAGCCCCTCGATGATCACCGCGTTCGCCCGTGTCGACGGCCGCCCCGTCGGGGTGATCGCCAACCAGCCGATGCACATGTCCGGCGCGGTGGGCAACGAAGCCTCCGACAAGGCGGCCGGGTTCATCCGGTTCTGCGATTCGTTCAACCTGCCACTGGTTTTCGTCGTCGACACCCCCGGAGCGATGCCCGGTCTGGAAGAGGAGAAGGGCGGCATCATCAAACGCGGTGGCCGGTTCTTCAACGCGATCGTCGAGGCCGATGTGCCCAAGGTGACCATCGTGGTGCGCAAGGCCTACGGCGGCGGGTATGCGGTGATGGGATCCAAGCAGCTCTCCGCGGACCTCAACTTCGCCTGGCCCACCGCGCGCATCGCGGTGATCGGCGCCGAAGGTGCCGCCCAGCTGCTGGTCAAGCGTTTCCCCGATCCCACCGCACCCGAGGTGCAGAAGATCCGGGCCGATTTCATCGAGGGCTACAACGCCAACCTGGCCACGCCGTGGATCGCCGCCGAACGCGGCTACATCGACGGGGTCATCGAACCGCACCAGACCCGGCTGCTGATCCGTCAGTCGCTGCGGTTGCTGCGTGACAAGCAGCCCGTCAAGAAGGTGCTGCGCAAGCACGGCCTGACGCCGCTGTAACTGCGCAGTGAGCTTCACGCCCTGCGACGGTCCTATCCGGCACGTTCCCACCGGGTCCTACGAAGAGGCCGAACAGCACCTCCGGTAGCGCACTACGATGCAACGATGTCGGACAAGGCGTTGCCGCCTGCGGTCGCCGTGGCACTCGGGGTCGTCGCGAGTGCCGCGGACGGTGTCGCCGTGGTCTACCGGGGTGTCGAGGGCCTGCCGATGGTCGGGACCTGGCTGCGGCGCGGCCGGCTGGACCTGCAGGCGCGCGGCGAACGGGTGCTGGCCGCCGGCATCGAGACGATCCTGGACGAGCTCGACCTGAACGCGTTGGCACGTGAGCGGCTCGACCTCATCGGGCTGGCCGATGAGGTGGTGGACGGGATCGATCTGCCCGCGATCATCCGGCAGTCCACCGACTCGGTGACCGCCGAGGTGATGAGCGATGTACGGACCCAGGGCGAGCGGGCCGACGATCTGGTGTCCGGATTCGTCGACCGTCTGCTGGGCCGGGAACCACGGTGAGCTCGCTCGGCAAGCCTCGCTCGGTGTCCGATGGTTCGCTCGGCAAGCCTCGCTCGGTGTCCGATGGTTCGCTCGGCAAGCCTCGCTCGGCCGGCATCGTCAGCCGTGGAGTGGCCGCCGTCATCGATCTGCTCTTCGTCGGAGTGGTACTGGGCGCGCTCTACGTGGGTCTCATCCTGGCCCGGTTGATGTTCAACCCGTCCTCGTTCAGCTTCCCGACCGTCAGCGTGGTGTTCTCCACGGCGGTCATGTTCGGTGTCGCGGTCTTCTACCTGGCCGCGTGCTGGGCGGTGTCGGGCTGCACCGTCGGTGCGGTCACCATGGGGCTGCGGGTGACCGGCCGCCGCGGTGGCCGGGTGCCACCGTTGATCGCGCTGATCCGGGCGGTGGCCTGTGTGCTGTTCCCGGTGGGACTGCTGTGGGTCGCCGTTGATGCGCGTCGCCGTTCGCTGCAGGACGTGGTGTTGGGGAGCCGGGTGGTCTACGCCAAGGTCCAGCTCGGTTGAACTCAGAGCGCAGGCAGGTCCAGCCAGTCGTCGACCTGGTATGCGTCACCGCGGGCAACCAGGGTGGCACCGCCGTGGCCCGGATAGTGCGCGGGAATGACGGTCGCACGCCGTCGCGCGGCCTCGGTGAACACCCGCTTACGGGTCGCCGCGGCGGCGTCGGCGTCCAGATCGAACGCGCACGGATCCGCGGGCCGCGGAATCTGGATGGGGCAATGGGTCAGATCCCCGACGAACACCGCCGGTCTGCCGGCGTCCAGCCACAGCACCGATGACCCCGGCGTGTGTCCCGCTGCGGGCCGCAGCCACACCGACTCGCTCAATTGGTACTCCCCGCTGAACAATTCGACCTGCCCGGCCGCGTACACCGGTGCCACGCTGTCGTCGAACACCACCCGCGCCGCGGCGTCGCAGCCGGCGCCGCCGGGTCCGAAATACCGAAAATCGGCCTCGGGCAGCAGATAACGCGCATTCGGGAAGGTGGGCACCCAGCCCCCGTCGGAGGCGGAGGTGTTCCACCCGACGTGATCGGTGTGCAGGTGGGTGTTGAGCACCACGTCGACGCTGTCCGGGCTGACCCCCGCGGCTGCGAGCGCCGCGAGAAATCCGGTGTCCAGGTTGTTCAGTACCGGGATCGGTCGGTCACGGCCGTTGCCGACGCCGGTGTCGATCAATACCCGCAGCCCGTCGACATCGATCACCCAGGTCTGGATCGCCACCCGCCACCGCCGGGCGTCCGGGTTCAGGAAGGTGGGCACCAGCAGATCGGCATGCTCGGACCACGCCTGCTCCGGTGTCTGCCCGAACATCTCGACACCCGGTTCGAACGATGTCTCCACAACCCTTGTCAGGACTGCGTTTCCGAGGTGGGTGCGATCGGCCATGGCTACGGCCCGATGCGGATCTCACCGGGCGAGTACAGCCCGGAGTGCGTGGAACTTCCCAGCTCGAGCCGGGCCGGTTCGGCGTCGACGATGGTGTCGAAGCGCCGCAACGATCCCCAGTCTTGGCCCCAGTCATCGGACAGGTAGGTCGACATCACCGACGCCCGCAGCAGCAGATCGGTGATGCCGAGCAGTCCGCCCTCCAGGCCGTTCTGCCAGGTGTCCGTGCTCTGCAGCTTGGCGAAATAGTCCGGTGAGATACGGAACTTCGGTACCTCGGTCACCCCGTTGGCGTGCAGCATCGGCTGCTGGCAGGGGAAGGCCAGACCGACCGCCCAGTCCAGCAGCACGGGCTGCTGGGAGCCGATGTACTCCTGGACCGAGCGCACCTCGGGCACCCGTGGCGGGGTCACCGCGACCCAATCACCTTGGCTCAGCGACAGATCCTCCGCGACCACGCGAATCGCGATCGCATCGGCCGGGATCTGCTCACGCGGGTAACGCAGGTTGCGCCACGACGGAGTCGGGCCGATGTCGTACGGGCTGACGCGCCCGGCGGGCACCGGGGCGCCGTCCGGACCGGCGACCGCGTACTCCAGTTCCACGGTCTGCCCGGAGATCTCACCCTTGGCGACGTTGACGCCGGAGATGGTGCCTGCGGCGGTGACGGTGACCAACGGGTGCGCGTCATCGGCGGGGGGCAGCTCGTACCAGGCCGAGGCCAGCCGGCTTTCCTGTTGTGCCCCGGTCGAATACGTCCCGGCGACCGGTACGCGCGCGGGGTCCAGTCCGTACGGCAACGGCACCCGAGACCCGTTGACACCGGGCCGCGGCAGCCGGATCGGCCGGTTCCAGTCGTAGTCGGTACCGGGCTGCGGATTGTTCAGCCGGATGGCCTCGGCGATGATCCGGTCCGGAATTCCGTCGGGGGAGAAGCCGGGCGCGCCGGCCCCGCCCAGCGGTCCCAACGGACCGTAATCACCGGGCAGCGCCCGCAGGAAGCCCTCATTGGAGTCGGGTTCGACCAGCACGTCGTCGGCCATGCCGCAGCCACCGGCGAGGGCGCGCACGTTGGCCCAACCGTTGGAGTAGGTCGGGTACTGGCGGACCATGCCGATGGCCATCGACGCCACGAACACCACGACCATGAAGCCGGCGGCGATCGGAATCGGTGCGGCGGTGAGCCGATCGACCACATGGGACTCCCCGCCCCCCGACACGTGCAACCAGAACGCCCACAGCGCCGCGATCACGAACAGCACGAAGAACATCGTGCTGACCGTCACCCCGCCGATCGCCGGCACCGCGGTGTTGAACGGGACGCCGAAGTTCGAGACGTACCACCATCCGTTGACCGAGGCGAAACACAGGGCCAGCACGAAGAACACCAGCGACAGGAACGCCATCCGGTTGCGTGCCGACCGCAGCACCGCCGGTGACACCATCACCGTGGCCAGCGCGGCCATCGCGCCCGCCACCGCGGCGAACAGGCCGAAGTGGTGAATCCACTTGGTAGGGGTGAACATCAAGAAGAAGATCGTGGCGAAGATGATGCCCATCAACCGCCAGGCCGGGCCGCGCGCGATCCCGGCGATCCGCTTGCGGCGCAACATCATGAACAGCGCCGGGAACAGGCACATGACGCTGAACAGGAACGCGAACCGGCGCGAGATGGCGCCGTCGACCGTGGGCAGGACCAGGTAGTAGTACCGCAGAACCTCGGTGTACCACGCCTGGCTGGGTCCGATCGCGGTGCGGATCCTGGTGGCCTCCAGCACCGTGGCCAGCGTCTGATCGGCGAACACGACCGCCAGGATCACCGTGCCCGACGCCAGCAGCGGCGCCAGCAGCGGCCAGGTGCCGACGGTGAGACGCCTTCGCATGATGATGCGCAAGATGGGGCGGCCACCGGCCACCAGCGCGGCCACCGCGATCAGGCCGGTCGGCTGGATGCCCAGAGTGAAGGCCGCCGAGACGATGGCCAGCGCAGCCGGTGTCAGCCGCCCGGAAGTGACTGCGCGTTCGATCAGTACATAGGTGATCAGCGCGCCGGTGGCGATCTGGCCCTCCGGGCGCAGCCCGTTGTTGAAAGGCATCCAGGCGCCCAGCAGTACCAGGCCGGCCGCCCACAGCGCCGGACGGCTGGCGACCACCGCGGGCCCCAGCCGGGGTAGTACCTCGCGGGACAGCAGCAGCCAGCACACCAGCGCACAGATCAGGTCGGGCAAGCGGATCCAGATGCTGGCGTCGCTCACCCGGGTCATCAGCGCCAGCACGTTGTAGTACCAGCCGAACGGGTCCTCGGGGCTGCCGAACCAGCGGAAGTAGTTGGCCATGTAGCCGCCGTGATCGGCGACCCGTGCCATCTGCAGGATGTAGCCGTCGTCCGAGGAGTTGGTGCCGATGACGTACCAGAGCGCGAAGCCGCCCACCACGACACCGTCGACCGGGGTCGCCGTCTTCCAGCGGGTGGGGATGAGCCGGTGCATGCGCCGCCCGTCGAGGCGGTCGAGCCGCCACAGCGCCAGCACCGCGATGATCGTCGAGAGGATCGCCAGCACGATCGCGGTGAGTTTCAGCGCGGTCGGATGCGTGGTGAACCGGGTGTCGATATCGGCCGTCAGCGACAGTCCTTGCGGCGCAGCGCCGGTCAGGTCGGTGAACACGCCGACGACGGCCGGCCGCAGATTGGGGTCGGGGAAACCGGTGCGCTGCGGGGTGCCGTCCTCCTGGGTCAGCCCGACGAACTCGGCGTAGGTGCCATCGTGGTCGGAGATGATCCGCAGGTCGGAACAGTCTGCCGCCCGGTCGCGTTCGACGCTGGCCACCACCACATTGCGCACGATGACGTCGACCCGGCCCGGGCCGTCCGCGCTCGACTCGGTGACGTTGACCAGCATCGCGTTCAGCGCCGCGTCCCGGCCCTCGGCGGGCGCGGTGCCCAGCACCAGCCCGCCCTCGGCGGGCATGTCCCGGATCACCGAGCATGGCACCGTGGCGGTCAGGGTCACCGGGGCCTGCGAGATCAGCGGAGCGGTGACATTCGAGAGCTGGCCCGCCTGAGGCCAATTCAGGGTCGCGGTGGTCTGGGTGACCGGCAGCAGCGGCACGGCGACCGCCATCACGAAGCCGAGCAGGCCGGCGATGGTGGCGACCCAGCGGGCGATCTTCACGTCGCTCAGAGCCTTCGGTTCGTTCACAGGTTCACTCACGGCAGGGCCCTGATCGGTCCGCCGCGACTCCAGCCGAACACGTTTGCAGTCCCTTCTTCGATGACGGCGTCGGGCGCGATATCGCGTGGCACCACCCGGATGTAACGCTCGATCGAACCCCAGTCGCGGTACCAGTCGTCACGCAGATACGTCGGGATGGTCGAGGTCCGCAGCAGTGCCTGGATGAACAGGAACGGTCCTCCGTCGTCGGCGGACTGCCACTGGTTCGAGGATGCCACCATCTGCTTGAAGTTCGGAATGATCCGGTAATCCGGCAGTTCGGCGACACCGAGACGTTCGGCGAAGGGCCGCTGGCAGGGGAAGTTGGCCGCGGTGGCGATATCCATCAGCACCGGGGTCTGCGTGCCGAGGTACTCCTGCGCGGTCTGCAGGACCGGTACCCGCGGCGGGGTGAAGCCGAACCACTGGTCCTCGGACAGGTTCGGGTCATCGGCGACGATGCGGGCCACGTTGGCCTCCGGCGGAGCCGAGGCGAGCGGGAAACGCAGGTTGCGCCATGCCTTCTGGTAGAAGGTGTCGATCGGCTGCACCTCGGACAGGGCCTGGTAGCTGCCGTCTGGCCGGTGCACACCCCACTGCAGTTTCAGCGATTGGCCGTAGTTGAAGGAGCCGTCCTCCTCGTAGAACCAGATCGCGCCCACCGCGGCGACGGTCACCAGCGGACGGTCCGGGGTGCGGGGCGGCAGCTGGTACCAGGCCGAGGTGGCCTTGGCCGCCAGGGTGTTCTCGTCGAAACTGCCCATCACCGGAGTGGTTTCCGGGTCCAGCCCGAACGGAAGGTACACCCGGGATCCGTTGACGCCCTCGGGGCCGTAACCGCCGCCGGTGCCCGCCGCGTAGCCGACGCCGACATTCGGCTTGTCGACCGGGCCGTCCGAGTTCGGGGTGCCGGGATTGGCGGCCACGGGTTCGGGCGGCTCCAGGGTGTCGCTGACACCGTTGGGGGTGAACCCGATGGGCTTCTCGCCGCCCAGCGGGCCGTACTCACCGAAGCGCTGCCCCGGAACCGGTTGCAGCAGTCCGGCATTGGTATCGGCCTCCACCAGCACGGCGTCGGCCATGGCGCAGCTGTTCCCCGAAGACCCGGTCAGGCCGAGGGCCGCCAGGTTGGCCGAGCCGGTGGTGTAGACGGGGTAGCGGCTCGCGGTGGCCTTGAGCATCGAGCCCAGCTCCAGGACGACCATGATGACCGCGACGACCAGCAGCGGGGTGGACGCCAGCGCCCGGTTGCGGCCGGTGTCGGCGACCTCGGTGTGCCCGGCGTAGTCGATACGGAAGTGCAGCCAGGCCGTCAGCAGGCCACCGGCGATCGCCAGCACCAGGAAGATCGTGGTCACCGGGAAGCCGACGATGACGGGCTGCTTGTCGAACCACGGCACCCCGTAGTTGCCGGTGTAGAAGAAGCCGTTGAGACCCGAGGTGGCCCACGCCAGCACGAACAGCAGCGCGGTCACGTACAGCGCGAGGTTGCGCCGACTGTGCAGGCCGACCCGGGCCAGTGCGAATGCCGTCACACCGCCGAGCGCGCCCGCCAGCCCGGCGAACGCACCGAACTGGATGGCCCACTTGGTCGGGGTGAACGTCAGCAGCAGCAGTCCGATGCCGGTGCTGCCGATCAGCCGCCACACCGGCCCGTTCATCGCGCCGGGCACGGTGCCGCGGCGCAGCATCACCATCAGCAGACCGAACAGGCACAGCAGCAGGATCAGTATCGCGAACCGGCGGGTCAGCGAACCGTCGACGCTGTCCTCGACGGTCAGGTAGTAGTAGCGCAGGAACTCCTGGTACCAGGGGACGGTCGGGCCCACCACGTACTTGATGCGCGCCGACTCCGCCACCGTGGCCAGCGTCTGGTCGCGGAACACGATCACGAAGATCAGCGATGCGGCGCCGGCCAGCGGTGCCAGCTGGGCCGCCAGCCCCAGGGCGGGGCGGCGTTCGGCGACGACGCTGGTGATCGCCCGGGCGCCGACGAGCAGCGGCGCCAGCGCGATCAGACCCTGCGGTGCAAGCGTCACGCAGAACACCGCGACGACGATCGCGGCCGCGGTCGGCCACAGCCGGCGGCGGCCCACCGACAGTTCCACCAGCACCCAGATGAGGACCACACCGAACGCGATCAGCGGTTCGGGGCGCAGACCGTTGTTGAACGGCAGCCAGGCGGCCAGGAACACCGCGCCCGCGGTCCACACGGCGGCCCGGTTGCGGGCCAACCGGTTCCCCAGCCGAGGCAGCACGATGTGGCTCAGCAGCAGCCAGGTGCCGATCGCGGCGGCGGTGGCGGGCAGCCGCATCCAGACCCCGGCCGTGCTGATCGAGGCCAGTTGCGCGAGCACGCTCTGGTACCAGTCGAACGGGGCTTCCGAGGCGCCGAAATAGCGGTAGTAGTTGGCGATGTACCCGGCCTCCCCGGACACCCGGGCCATGGTCAGGTTGTAACCGTCATCTGAGGTCGGCGGCCCGACGATGTGCCAGACCAGCAGTCCGCCCACCACGCCGGCGTCGGCGAGCCACACCGACAGACCTGTGCGGCGCCGATTGCCCGGCGGTGCGCGCCGACCGGCGGTGCGGTCCAGCAGCGCCAGCGCGACGATGGACGCCAGCACCGCGGCCACGCCGAGCACCATCACCGCGGTCTTCAGCGCGGTCGGCGAGGTGATGAAGCGGGTGTCGATGTCGACGCGCGCGGTCAGGCCGGCATCCGGTCCGACACGCAGGTCGGTGAAGATGCCCGCCACCTGCGGGCGCTTGTCGAGACCGAGAGTGCCGGTGGCGCCGGGGATGCCGACGAAATCCGCCCCGACGGCGCCGACATCGGCCCAGATCCGGAGCTCACTGCAGGCGCCGGAGTCGACGGCATCGCGCGGTGCGACCGCCGCGACGGTGTCCCGGAACGCGACGTAGACGACGTCGGCATTGGCATTGACGAACAGGCCGTTGCGCCCGGCGTCGATACCGGCGGGCGGGATCGTCGAGAACACCAGTCCGCCGTCGGCGGGCAGGCTGGCGACCGTCCGGCACGGGATGGTCACGTCCAGCGATCTGGGCGCGCCCGAGACCAGCGGCGCGGTGATATCGCCGACGAAGCCGTCGGCGTTCGCGGACTGGGGCCACTGGATCGCTGCGGTGCTCTGCCGCACCGGCAGCAGCGGGGCAAGGGCGCAGAGCAGAAAGCCGACAAGGCCCGTGATGACGGCGAGAAGGCGGACTTTCCTATCGGGCACGAGGTTCAAGGTTAGGCGACAGCCGGCCCGGGACCGCCGGACGACCCGCGCTAGGCCCTATCGGGTTGCAGGGCCGCCAACCGGATATCGCCGCCGTAGTGCGCCAATACCCGGCGATCCATCACCCGGCGCCACAGCGGCGGGCACCAGGCCAGCACCAGCATGCTGCCGTAACCGGTGGGCAACTGCGGAGCCTGATCGCAGTGCTGCAGCGTCTGATAGCGCTTCTGCGGGTTGGCGTGGTGATCGGAGTGCCGCTGCAGGTGATACAGGAACACGTTGGCGATCAGCGTGTCGCTGTTCCAGCTGTGCCGCTGTCCCACCCGCTCGTAGCGGCCGTCAGCCAGTCGCTGCCGGCGCAGGCCGTAGTGCTCAGATAGTTCACCGTCTCCAGCAGGCAGACGCCGATGATTGCCTGCCCGAGCAGCCACGGAATGATGACGGCGCCGAACCAGGCGACCAGGCCCGCGAAAATGGCCGCCGATAGCAGCCAGGCGTTCAGGATGTCGTTGCGCAGTGACCACCGGGACTTGCCGGCCTTGGCGAGTCGCGCGCCCTCCAGCTGCCATGCCGAGCGCAGCCCGCCCAGCACCGAACGCGGAATGAAGTGATAGACGCTCTCACCGAGGCGCGCGCTGGCGGGATCTTCCACCGTCGCCACCCGCAGGTGGTGGCCGCGGTTGTGTTCGACGAAGAAATGACCGTAGCCAGTTTGCGCAAGGGCGATCTTGCTCAGTCGCTTTTCGGCGCTGGCGCGCCGGTGGCCCAATTCGTGGGCCGCGTTGATCGCAATCCCACCCACGATTCCGACGGTGACCATCAGACCGATCTTGTCGATCGTGCCCATGGTCAGCCAGCCACCGCCGCTCCACAGCCAGCACGCGAAGATCAGCGAAAGGTACTGGTTGGGCAGGTAAAGATAGTTGACCCAGCGATAGAAATTATCGTTTTCGAGATCTTCGAGTGTGCCGCTGGGGACGTGCGTTTCGTCGGCGCCAATTAGCTGGTCAAGCACCGGAATCACGACGAATGCCAGCATTGGGCCCACCCACCAGAACACCTGGAGACCGGTCAGCTGGACCATCAGCCACGCCAATCCGACCATCCCCGGGACGATGGCGCCGAGCATCCACAGATACCGTTTTACAGCCCGCCACGTGGGCGTTCTGCCGGTCTGCGCGTCGGTCACTTCGTATCCTTGCCGGGGGATGGAGAGAACTAGTTGCTGGTGCCTATTTAACCTGGTTGCGCGAGCAGTGCAAACACGGAGCCATAACGAATGATGATTTTGCTGTGAGGTGGGTGTAGGGGTGCTCAAGATCAAAGTGACGCGACGGCGTTTTCTGGGTGCCGCGGCGGGTCTGGCGGCCGGTGCGGTCGGGGTGGGGGCCTGTTCGTCGAACCGGCCCGAGGAACGTCCGGCGGGGCGCGCGTTCCACCAGGCCATCGTGGTGGGCAGTGGCTACGGCGGCGGTGTCAGCGCGCTGCGCCTCGGCGAGGCGGGGGTGGACACCCTCATCCTGGAGCGGGGGCGGCTCTGGGACACCCCCGATGAGGACGGGAAGCGGTTCACCAAGATGTTGCCGGCGGACACCCGCGCCGGCTGGTTCCGCGATGTCCCGCCGAGTCTGGTGCCGTCGTTCATGGGCGTGTCGGTGAACGCGGTGGCGGCACAGAATCCGGGATCCCAGCCGATCCAGGCCGGGATCTGCGACAAGGTCACCTTCGGTGCCCACGATGTGTTCCGCGGGATCGCCGTCGGAGGCGGCTCCATGGTCAACGCTGCCATCGCCGCCGTGCCGACACCCGAGCAGGCGCGGGCCGCCTTCCCGGACATCGACCCGAACGAATTCCTGGGCACCTATGTCGAGCGGGCCAGGAACGCGCTGCAGATCAGCTACCGGGACATGGGTTGGTTCGAGCAGACCCCGTACTTCCAGTACGCCCGGGTCGGCCGCGCCTACGCCGAGGCGGCCGGGTACGGCGTCGACATCAACGGCAGCGCCTACTCGTTCGACTACATGATGCGTGAGGCCGCCGGTGAGGTGCCGCTCTCGGCGCTGGACTGGGAGTGCCAGTACGGCAACAATCACGGCCGCCTCGGCAGCGTCGACCAGACCTATGTCGCGGCGGCGCTGAAGACCGGGAACGTACAACTGCGACCGCTCACCGAGGTGACCGGTATCCGTCAGGAACACTCGGGTGAGTACGTGGTGTCCATCCGCGAGATCGACCGCTGGGGCAAGGAGGTGGCCCGTGATGAGATCGGTTGCGAGCAGCTCTATCTGGCCGCGGGTGTGCTTGGCACGACGCACCTGCTGTTACGCGCACGGGAGAACGGGGATCTGGCCAACCTGCACGATGAGGTCGGCAACGGCTACGGCAACAACGGTGACATCATGGTTTCGCACAACACCGCCGAACCGGTGGGCACCCAGCAGTCGCTGCTCGGCATGATCAACCTGGACGGTCGTGCCGACCCGGACAATCCGGTGTACGCCAGCATGTTCTCGCTGCCGCTGCCGCTGGAGACGAATGCGCTGGGTTACTACGCCATGGTGCGCACCGGTGACCGGGCGACGATCAGCTATGACCGGCAGTCGGACTCCATCGGCATCGACTGGCCGCAGGGGCACACCGACCATTTGATCGAGCGTGCGCGGCTGGTGTTCGACCGGGTGACCCAGGCCAACGGGGTCGACTACCGCGACGATCTGTTCGAAGGAAAGGCGTTCGCGCCCAACACCGTCCACCCGCTGGGTGGTTGTGTGCGTGGGGCGGCGACCGACCTGTTCGGGCGCGTGAACGGTCACGAGAAGCTCTATGTCAACGACGCGTCGCTGGTCCCCGGCTACATCGGCTGCAACCCGTTCATGTCCATCACCGCACTGGCCGAGCGCAATATCGAGGCGATCCTGGCCGGGCGCCGCTAGCTGGTTGGGCGGGTCTACCTGATTTCAGTCTCGTCGTTGATCTGACTGCCCGGCTGACATGAGGTACGTCCGGACGCCCCGATTCGTACCTGGTGTCAGTCGAGAGGGCGACGGTGCCACGAGGCTGAAACCTGGTAGATCGCCGCTAGCTGGGCCGCAGGCTAGGACGGACGCAGGGCTGCCGGACTCCACAACCCGCTGCGGGTGGCGGTGCCGAGTTCCAGTTCCGCGGTCTTCGCGTTCGGGTAGAACTGCCGAAGTTGCTGCAGGGAACCCCAATCACGGAACCAGTCGCCCTCCAGGTACGTCGGCACCGGGATCGCGCGCAGCAGCAACTCGGTGATGCCCAGCGGCCCGCCACCCAGGTAGTCCATCACCGGCGAGTTGGCCTCGGCCCCGAACCGGTCCGGCAGGATGCGCCACTTGGGCACCTCGGTGACGCCGTAGCGGTGGAAGAACGGTCGCTGACACGGGAAGGCAAGTCCGACAAGCCAGTCCAGCATGACCGGATCGGTGGACCCGACGACATCCTGCAGGCTGCGCAATTCCGGGATGCGCGGCGGAGTGACGGCGATCCAGTGCTGGGGAGACAGGTCGTCATCGGAGGCCACCAGACGCACCCGGGTGGCCTGCTCGGGGATCGCGGACATCGGGGCGCGCAGATTGCGCCACGCGGGCACGGCCCCGACATCGGCGAAACCGATGGTCCCACCGGGCTTTCCGTCGGCGGCCTGCTCCTCGGTGGCCCACTGCACCAGGACCTCGCCGGCATCGAAGCGCCCGGCCGCCGACACCACCAACAGCGGACCGCGCTCACCACTCGGGGGCAGCCGGTACCAGGCCGAACGCAGCGTCGCAGGCGCCTGGGGCCCGGCCCGCCAACTGCCCAGCACCGGGGTACGGGCCGGGTCGAGGTTGTAGGGCAGGCGGGCCTGCGACCCGTTCACGCCGGCCGCGACGGTGGTACCGCCCTCGGTACCGGGCTCACTGCCGGACTCGTCGCTGCCCTCGGAGTCGGCGAAATTACTGGAGCCGGGCTGCTCGGACACCGAGTCCGCGGAGATGTCGGACGGAATCCCGTCGGGACGGAAATTCTGCGCGGTGCCCGCGCCCAGCGCCTCGCCGACCGGCTCGTCGATCGGGGTGAGCATCCCGACGTTCGGGTCCTGCTCGACCATCACATCGGTGGCCAGCCCACAGGTCTTGCCGCGCAACGCATCCAGATTGGAACGCCCGACCGACCACGCCGGGTACTGCGCCGCGACCGCCAGCGTCAGTGAGATCACCTGGAACAGCACCACCGCCCACGTCACGACGGCCAGCGGTGCGCCGGTGAACCGGGTCCAGGGCCGCTCCCGGTCCTCGCCGCCGGCGAAATGCAGCCAGGCCGCCACCAGCAGGGCCAGCACCGACAGACCCAGCAGCATCGTGGTGAACCCGAACTTCCACTCCGGGAACTCGTTCGACCACGGGACGCCGAAGTTCGACACGTACCACCAGCCGTTCACGGTGGCGAACGACAGAGCGGTCACGAACAACACCACGGCGGTGACCACGGTGCGGTTGCGTTTGGACGTCATGGCCGTCGCGGCGATGGCCACCGCTGCCAGCGCGCCCAACGAGCCCGCCAGGCCGGCGAACACACCGAAGTGATGCGTCCACTTGGTGGGGGTGAACATCAGCGACAGGAACGAGATGACGGTGATCCCGATCATGCGCTGGGCGGGTCCGATCGCGGTGCCGGGAATGCGCCCCTTGCGCAGCGTCATCGCCACCGCGATGGCCACGGCCAGCAGCAGGGTGAGCACCGCAAAACGCCGGGCCACCGAACCGTCGGGGCTGGTGGTGAACAACCGGGAGTAGCGGATGTGTTCGTCGAACCAGGCCAGGCTGGGCCCGATGGTGGACTTGAACGAGCTGGCCTGCAGCTCGCTGACCAACGTCTGGTCCCGGAAGATCAAGAAGACGGTGACGGTGCCCGCGGCGGCGATGGGCGCCAGCAGCGCGGCGTAGCCGAAGCGTGAGACATGGGCGGCCACAATCGTTCTCAGCGGGCCGACGGCGACCAGCAGCGCACCGACCGCGGCGATGCCGGTGGGCCCGGAGAACAGGGTCAGCGCCCCGATGATGATGGCCACCGCCACCGGCAGCAGCCGGCTGGTCGCCACGCCGCGCTCCACCGAGCACCAGGTCAGCAGGATGCCGACGGCGATGATCGGCTCGGGTCGCAGGCCGTTGTTCAGCGGCAGCCAGAACGCCAGGAACATCGCGGCCGCGGTCCAGGCCGCGGGCCGGCTCTTCTTGACCGCCGCCCCGAGCCGCGGGATCACCTCGCGGCTGATGATCCACCAGCAGGCCAGGCCCATCACCAGGGTGGGCAGCCGCACCCAGATGCTGGCGGTGGACACCTGGGCCCACAGCGCGAGCAGGTCGTAGTACCAGCCGAACGGCGCCTCCGGGGTGCCGAACCAGCGGTAGTAGTTGGCCATGTAGCCGGCGTGCTCGGAGACCCGGGCCATGGTCAGGATGTAGCCGTCGTCGGCGGTGTTGGCGCCGACGAAATGCCACCACACCAGCAGCGCGGCCACCAGTGCGTCGAGCTTGGTCAGCGACCACCAGCGCTGCGGCAGGAAACGGCGGTGCCGCATGCCGTCGGCGACGTCGAGGCGGTGCAGCGCGACCAGCGCCGCGATCGTCATCACCACACCCAGCACCATCACCAGCGTCTTGAGAAGCGTGGGCGAGCTGCTGTACCGGGTGTCGATGGTCGCGGAGAGTTCCAGGCCGGGCGGCGCCGGGCCGGCGAGGTCGGTGTACACGCCGACGATCTGCGGGCGGAAGTCGTAGCCGCCGCGTTCGCCGCGCAGCGGCTCACCCGGATTCTCGTCATCGGGCCCGGCGGTCAGGCCGACGAACTCGCCGGTCACCGTGTCCGCGTGCGCGGTGAACGTCAGTTCGCGGCAGGCCGGGCTGAGCACCTCACTCAGCGGTGCGCTGACCACCGGGGTGTTGCGCACGATGACCAGCAGCTCGTTGTTGACCCGCTCGATGAGCAGCCCGCGGTCGACGGCCTTGGGCGCCTGCTTGGGCACCGTGGACAACAGCACGTTGCGCGTACCGGTGAGTTCGGCGGCCGCGGCGCACGGGATGGTGATGTTCAGGTCGGTCGCGACATAGCCGATCAGCGGTGCGTCGACGCTGTCCAGCGTCCCGTTCTGCGGCCAGTTCAGCGTGGCGGTGGTCTCGGTGACGGGCAGGAACGGGGTGGCGATGGCCAGGATCGTCCCGAGCAACCCGGCGACGACAGCGACCAGTCTGGTGGTGCGGTGATTGGCCGGCGCGTCGTTCACGGAGCTAGATGCTAGTTGTCCGGCCATCAACCACCCGCCTGCGGTTTACGGATGGCCAGAACGAACGGACCGTCGGTGGACACGTCCCAGCGCGGATCATCGAACAGCGCCGCATTCAGCTCGACCTGATACCGCTTGACGTTCGGCTGATTCGGATAGACGTCGGTGGCCAGCCGCAGCGTGTAGCTGTCCGGACCGCCGCGGCGCATCAGGAACACCGTGGGTGCCTGCCAGGGCAGCTGGTCCAACGCGGTGATGAACTCCTCGGGCGTGCCGAGCAGCGCCCAGCTCTCGATGGCCGCCGAGCGGGCCTCGAACTGCGCCAACGGGTTTGCGTAGTGCGAGGTGAGGCCCTGGAAGCCGTAGTACGGGTAGTAGGACAGGAAGCTGTAGTCCGCGGTCATCACGACGGTCTCGGTGCGCGGCACGCCGGTCACCTGCAGAATCCGCTCGTCGAGTGCGCGGTAGTACTGCTCCGCGCCGGGCGGGCGCCGGTCGGCGCGCTCTCCGTAGCCGTCGGTGTCGGTGTAGGCGACGTTGATGTCGGCGCGCAGCACGTCGGGGATGTCCTGGCTGAAGGTGACCGCCCCGATGGCGCCGATGGTGGCGGCGATCGCCACCACGTGCCGGCCCGGGTGCTGGTAGCGGGCCATGACGGCCTGGGCCACCCAGATGAACCCGAAGGTGCCCGCGGCGGCCAGCAGCACCGACAGCGTGGGCTGCAGGCGGAAGGACAACAGGGTGGTGCCGACCAGCGTGGTCAGCATGGACAGCAGCGACCAGGCGTAGACGGCCAGCACCCCGATCGCCAGGCCGCCGGCGCGGGTCGAGGTGCGGGCATACACGACCAGCCAGATGGTGCCGAGCATGCACAGCGCGCCCAGCAGGGTGAAGTCCAGCATCGGGAAGGTCAGCTCGGCGCCGTCGATGGGCAGGTAGTGCTGGGCGGTGCCGGTGTCGGCGGGTTCCCCGCGGGCCGCGGCCAGCAGGTAGGGGCCCCAGGTGATGAGCGCCAGCGCGCCGGCGATGGCACCCATGACCGTCAGCCGGAGCAGCGGCGCGATGCTGCGCCGCGAGATTGCCAGCAGCAGCGCCATCAGGGTGACGGTGAACGCCGCATAGCCCAGCAGCAGGGTGTAGAACAGCGCGGCCATGCCGAGGAAGAGCCCGACGCCGATGACGGCGCCCCAGGGGGTTTTGTCGGTGCGCGTGAGCCCCGACCACGCCAGCACGAAGATCGGTGGCAGCAGCACGGTGATGACGGCGGCGTACGGCTCGGCCGACGTGTAGGCCAGCGTCACCGCCGCGGTGGCGGTGGACACCGCGAGCGCGATCTCGAAACGCAGCATCGCCGACCACAGCACCAGAGCGACCGCGATCGCGGCGGTGATCGAGATGATCGCCCACGGCTTGAACATCTCCCAGGCGGGCATGCCGGTCAGATCGGCGAGCCGACCGCCGATCCAGAACCAGCCCGCCGGATAGAACGGCGGCAGGTCGATGTAGGTCATATCGTGCAGTGCGGGACTGTCGGCCAGTCTGGTCAGGTACTCGGTGCGGAACTGCTGATCCACCGAGATGCCGAACAGGTACAGCCGGGTGGCGCCGAGCGGCATCGCCAGGGTGACCACCGAGAACGCCGACAGGAAGACCACCGCGGCGATCCGCGCCAGCAGGCGGCGGCCGTGGCGCCACAAAGCGCCGGCGGCGAAAATGCCGGCCAGGCAGGCGAACTGGCCCACTGTGGTGAGCGCGTGCAGCTGGTTGGACGAGTTGTAGGCGGGCCACTCGACGCGGGCGATCGCCACCAGGGCGACGACGGTGAGGAGCGCGGCCGTGACGGCCGCGGCCACCATCTGGCCGACGGTCCTGAGGATCATTTCCCGGGTCGCTTCGCTCTCCCCCTCCGGCGAACCATCAGAAGGGCAGCTTGCGGAAGATCGGCCGCGGGATGTGTCGCAGTACCGACATCAGCACCCGAACCTGGCCCGGTGCCCACACCAGGTCCTTACCCTTGGCCGCCGAGGTGACGGCCAGTTCGGCGACGTCCTCCTTGTCGACGGTGAAGGGTGCTTCCTTGGCGCCGGTGGCCTTCCAGTGCTCCAGCGTGGTGGTGGTGCGCACCTGGCCGGGGCGGATCACCAGCACCTTGACCCCGAACTCCCGCAGCGCCTCGCCGAGGCCGAGGTAGAAGCCGTCCAGGCCGGCCTTGGTCGAGCCGTACACGAAGTTGGAGCGGCGCACCCGCTCACCGGCCACCGAGGACATCGCGATGATCTGTCCGAAGCCCTGCGCCCGCAGCAACTCGGCGATCAGTACGCCGACCGATACCGCAGCGACGTAGTTGATCTGCGCGGTCAGTACCGCCTTGGCCTGGTTCTGCCACAGCTCCTCGGCGTCACCCAGAACCCCGAAGGCCACCACGGCGACGTCGACATCGCCGTTTGCCCAGGCCTTTTCGATGACGGCGGGATGGGATGCGGTGTCCAGGGCATCGAAGTCCAGGTACTCGACCGACTTGGCGCCGGCGGCCTGCAGCTGCGCGATCGCGGCGTCCTTCTTGGGGGCACCGGGCAGGTCGGCCAGGATGATCCGGGCTTTCGCATTGCGCAGGTACCGCTCGGCGATGGCCAAGGCGATCTCGGACGTTCCGCCCAGCAGCAGGATGGTCTGCGGGTTACCGGTGGCGTCGATCATGTGCAGGTATGGCCTTTCTGGAGCAATTCGAGGCTAGAGCAGTTCAAGACGACGGGCCATGTCCGAGGCGAAGACGCCTTGTGGATCCGCCTTGCGGCGCACAGCGATCCATTCGTCCACTCGGGGGTACATCTTGTGGAAGTTCTCCGCGCTGACCCGGGAATCCTTGGCGGTGTAGACACGTCCACCGAATTCCATGACGCGGCTGTCCAGTTCGTTGAGGAACTCGTTGACACCCGGCTTGTTCGGGAAGTCCATGGCCACGTTCCAGCCTGCCATCGGAAAGCTCAACGGTGCCTTGTTGCCCGGGCCGAACAGTTTGAACACATTCAGCGCCGAGTAATGGCCCTGAGTCTGGATCCACCGGATGATGGCCTTGAAGTCCTCCAGCGCGTTCGGCGGCACGAGGAACTGGTGCTGCGCGAAACCTGCTGGGCCGTAGGCTTTTTGCCAACCGGTGGTGATGTCGAGCATGTGGTAGAACTGGGTCAGATTGACGATCTTGTTCTGGTAGTTGCCGCTGACCCGGTAGAACGCCTCTCCGACCAGTCCCAGCGACAGCTTGTTCATCACACCGACGGGGAAAAGGTTGGGCACCGCAGGCAGTTTCGGTGCGGTGAACTGCAACGGGTTCGCGGCCAGCTTCGGCGGCAGCTGATCCAGCTTGGCCAGGCTGCCCCGGCTGACGGCCGCGCGGCCCAGCTTCGGCGGCGGGTTGATCAGGTCGAACCAGGCGCTGGAGTACGTGTAGTTGTCCTCGCTGCCATCCTGGTGCACCGCCACGGTTTCGTCGAGATCGGCGGTGGCGATACCGTCGGCGATGAAGTACGCGGTCTCGGTGCGGGTCATGGCGATCCGGGCGCGGATCACGATTCCGGTCAAGCCGTTTCCGCCGATCGTGGCCCAGAACAGCTGGTTGTCCGGGCCGTCCGGGGTGAGCGTGCGGACCTCGCCGTCGGCCATCAACAGGTCCAGCGACAGCACATGGTTGCCGAAGCTCCCGGCGCTGTGGTGGTTCTTGCCGTGGATGTCCGAGCCGATTGCGCCGCCGACGGTCACCTGCCGGGTGCCCGGGAGCACCGGGACCCAGAGACCGAACGGCAGCGCGGTCTTCATCAGCTGGTCGAGGCTGACCCCGGCGTCCACATCGGCGATCGCGGTCTCCGAGGACAGCGAGTGGATGCGGTTGAGCCGGGTCATGTCGACGACGATGCCGCCGCCGTTGCAGGCGTGGTCACCGTAGGACCGGCCCAGGCCGCGGGCCACGATGCCGCGCCGCAGGTAGGACGGACTGGCCGGTGAGGCATCGGCCACCTGCCGGACGGCGGCAGCGATCACCTCGACATCGGGGGTGGACAGCACCTGCGCCACGCTGGGCGCAGTCTGGCCGAACCCGGTGAGGGATCGGGGAGTCAGGGGAAGGTCGGTAGACATATCAGTGGCAGACGATACCGGTCGGGATACCGGAGCAGATTCACCTCAGCCGGAATATCACGGCCCTCTGCACCACGAAGTTGATCACCGTCGCGGTGCCCTGCGCGATGACGAATGCGGCCGGGACCTGCCACGACTGCCCGGCGAACTGCAGGTAGAACAGGTAATTGATGCCGACCTGAACGGCGTAGGTCAGCGCGTAGAGCGCCATCACCGCGAGGAACCGGGCCCGGCTGGGTGCGGCCTGGAAGGTCCAGCGCCGGTTGATCAGGTACGCGGTGGTGGTACCGGCGATGAAACTGAGCGTCTTGGCCACGTTGACGTGCAGACCGAGCTTCAGCAGCAGGATGTAGAGCCCGAAGTCGACGACCGCCGACAGACCACCGGTGACGATGAAACGGACCGCCTGGGTTTTGAGGCTCAGGGGAGCGTTATCCGGGGTGTCGGTCACGCGGGCAGCATACGGGGCGAGAATGGGCGGGTGACCGATCTGCTCGACGAGTGGCGTGCACTCCTCGCGCGCCACAGCGCGTCGCCGGATATCGCCGCCGTGGGCGCTGCGCTGCTGGCCCGCTGGTCCGAACCGCACCGCCGCTACCACGATGTGGCCCACCTGTTGGGTGTCCTGGCCGCCGTCGATGACCTGGCCGGATTCGCCGAGGATCCGGATGCGGTGCGGCTGGCGGCCTGGTATCACGACGCGGTCTATGCGGGCGCCCCCGATGACGAGGAGAACAGCGCGCGACTGGCCGAGACCGATCTGGGCAGCCTGGGGCTGCCTGCCGGACTGGTGGCCGAGGTGGCCCGGTTGGTGCGACTGACCGTCGAGCACGATCCGGGGCCCGCGGACCGCAACGGGCAGGTGCTCTCGGATGCGGACCTGGCGGTGCTGGCGCTGGCGCCCGAGGACTACCGCAGCAACACCGCCAAGGTGCGCGCCGAGTACAGCCACGTCTCCGATGACGACTTCCGGGCCGGGCGTGCCCGCGTCATCGAGGCGCTGCTGGCGGCTCCGGCGCTGTACCGCACAGCGGACGCGCGGCGGCTGTGGGAGGACGCGGCCCGGCGGAATCTGTCCTCGGAACTGCGCACCCTCAGCGACTGAGACCGTCCAGCACCCGGCACAACGCGTCGACCGCCGCGCCGAAGGCGTGGTCGGCCGGGGTGCCGAAGCTGACCACCACGCCGTCGGCGCCGGGGATATCGGGGCCGGCGTCGGGATGTCGCAGCAGCCGTAGCCCGGACAGGGCGATACCCGCTTCACCGGCGCGCCGCATCACCTCGGCCTCGGTGCCCTCGGGCAGCGTCAACTGCAGATGCAGACCCGCCGACAGTCCGCGGACGCCGACATCGTAGGGCTGCAGCGCTCGGGCAAGCAGATCGCGGCGGCGCCGATAGGTCGCGCGCATTCGGCGGATGTGCTTGTCGTAGGCGCCGTTTGCGATGAAGTCGGCCATGGTGAGCTGCGCCAGGGCGTTGACGTAGAACTGTTGGCCGCCCAGCGCCGCAACCACCTTGTCGACCAGTTCCGCGGGCAGCACCATCCAGCCCAGCCGCAGTACCGGGGACAGGCTCTTGCTGGCCGAACCCAGGTACACCACCCGATCCGGGTCGAGACCCTGCACGGAGCCGATGGGCTGGCGGTCGTAGCGGAACTCGCCGTCGTAATCGTCCTCGAGCAGGTACCCGTCGGTGCGATGTGCCCAGTCCAGCACTGCCTTTCGTCGGCCTGGGTGCAACGGGACGCCGTGCGGGAAATGATGCGCCGGGGTGAGCAGGGCGGCGGCGGCTTCGGTGCCCTCCAGGCCGGTGATCACCGCACCGTCGTCATCGACGTTGACGGGCAAGGTGCGCACGCCCTGGGCGGCCAGCGCCTCCCGGAACAGGTGCAGCCCGTAGGCCTCGACGGCGATGGGTTTGTCGGGGCCGCCCAGCACTCGGGCCAGGATCTCGACGGCGTGCCGGGTGCCCGCGCAGATGACGATGTCGTCCGGGCTGGTGCGTACACCGCGGACCCGTCCCAGGTACTCGGTGAGCGCAACCCGTAATTCGATGCGGCCCAACGGGTCACCCATTCGTAGTGCCTCGTTGGGTGCGGTGGTCAGCGCGCGTTTGGTCGACGCCAGCCAGGCGTTGCGGGGGAACTGGGAGACATCGGGGGAGCCCGGCATCAGATTGTGGGTCGGGATACCGGTGACACCGCGTGGCCGCGGTGGCAGTGGGTTGCCCCGCGAGTTGACCACCCAGGTACCCGCGCCCTGCCGCGACGCCAGCCAGCCCTCGGCGACCAGCTCGGCGTAGGCCTCGGCGACGGTGTTGCGGGCCAATCCGAGGTCGGTGGCCAGGCTGCGCGACGGCGGCAGCATCGCCGCGGGAGCCAGGCGGCCGGATCGGATGGTGGCCCGCAGGGCCTCGACCAGTGCGTCCCGTGCGCCGCGCGCACCGGGAACGATGGCCTGCCGCAGTTCCAGGTGCAGATCCCGGGCACCAGAATTGGCCCATGAAGTCACCGCAAAATTGAACCATGTAAGCGGGTCTTTGGCCGGATAGCGTTGGCGTCATGACACAGACATTGGAGAACCCCACCGCCCTGGACAGGCTCAACATCTACAAGGTGTCCCCGGAGCTCTACGACGCCATGATGAAGCTGTCCACCGCGTCGGCCAAGGATATCGACCCGGCCATCGGTGAGCTCATCAAGATCCGCGCCTCGCAGATCAACCACTGCGCGTTCTGCCTGGACATGCACGTCGCCGACGCGCGCAAGCAGGGCGAGACCGAGCAGCGGCTGGCGCTCATCGCGGCGTGGGAGGAGGCCGGCAACCTGTTCACCGAGCAGGAGCGGGCCGCCCTGGAACTCACCGAGGCCATCACCGAGCTGCACCACGGCCACGTCTCCGACGAGGTCTACGCCAAGGCCGCCGCGGTATTCAGTGAGAAAGAACTGGCGCAGGTGATCGCGATGGCCGTCACCATCAATGCATGGAACCGGTTCAACGTCGCCACCCGGATGCCGGCGCCCCGTCGCTAGTCGCCAAACTCCACCCACCGGATACCGACCCGCAGGCGCTGCGTGAACGCCTGCGGGTCGCTGTGCGGTGCCCGGAGCTGTTGTCCCCGGTCAGCACGGAACCCGAAGCGGTGGGCGATCGGTGGTTGACCCGTTGGCCGAGAATCGAGATGGTCGCGCAGGACCCGGTGGGGCTGCCATGGGCGCAGGCCGGCGCGTTGCTCGCCCGGCTGCATCGGGAACCGTTGGGTGACTTCGCAGTTCCACACGGTGCGCCCGCGCGGTTGGCTCGGGCGCTGGCCAGGCTGGACGCGGACCCGGTTGCCGATGTCATCCGCCGCGCGGCGGACCGCCTCGAGTTCCCCACCGGGCCGGTGCGCCTGGCCCACGGTGACTTTCATCTGGGGCAGCTCGGCCGCCACGGAGGGCGGTGGGTGCTCATCGATCTCGATGATCTGGGCGCCGGAGACGCGCGCTGGGATCTATCGCGGCCGGCGGGATTTTGGGCCGCGGGCATGGTGCCGGACGCCGACTGGCATGCCTTTCTGGACGGGTACCGCCGCGCCGGCGGACCGGCGCTGCCCGACGGCGATCCGTGGCCGGCGCTGGATCCCTTCGCCCGCGCCGCCGTGATCACCGCGGCGGCCAATCATCCCGATGATGAGCTGCTGGTTGCGGCCTGTGCGCGGATGAGCTGACCGGCACCGGAACAGAATTGTTCGATAGTTCGAACTTTCACTATGGGTAAGTGAAAACTATTGATACGTAACAGCTTTCACTGACGTGGGTTTGCGATACCGGCCGCGGTGTGTCAAGCTTGGAGCGCGAAGGGGAGTAGCCCCCAAATCGGTTGATCGACACACTGGCCCAGCGGTACCCGCGAAGCCCGGTCACCGAACCGGCATCTACGCCGGTGGGCGAGACCTTCGGCCGTAGTAGACCGTATTGGTTTCTGGCCGGAGGCATCTTTTTGATCCCCCTCGGAAGCCACTGATCGAGGGGTTGTCCGTGATCTCCGCGCTCCTGTTGAGCTTCGCAGTCATCTTCATCGCCGAGTTGGGTGACAAGACTCAGCTCGTGGCGATGACATTCGCGCTGCGCTACCGCTGGTGGGTCGTGCTTGGTGCGATCACCGCCGCGACGACGCTGGTGCACGTGCTCTCCGTTGCCATGGGTCACTACCTGGGTGCCGCCCTGCCCGGGCATCTGCTCGGCATCATCGCCGGCGCCATGTTCGTCTTCTTCGGACTGTGGACGCTGCGCGGGGACAGCCTCAGCGATGAGGAGAAGAGCCGGGTGCAGCGCGCGTCCGGTATCGCGTTCTTCGTGGTCACCTCGGCATTCTTCCTGGCCGAACTCGGTGACAAGACCATGCTCGCCACCATCACGCTGGCCGCCGACAACGACTGGCTGGGCGTCTGGATCGGATCGACGCTGGGCATGGTGGTCGCCGACGGCCTGGCGATCATCGTGGGCGCGGTGGCGGGTAAGCATCTTCCGGAGCGCGTCATCCAGCTCGGCGCGGCCGCGTTGTTCCTGTTGTTCGGCGTGTTCATGCTGCTGGAGAACGTGTTCGCGAGCATGCCGTTCTGGGCGGTCGCCATGGGCACCGCCGCCGTCCTGGCACTCTTCGCGCTGGGCCTGCGCGCCTTGCCGCAGCGGTACCGTCCCGCGGTGTTGAAGACGGCTCCGGCCGACGCCGAGCCGGCGGTCGCGCAGCCTTAGCTGGAGAAGAACAGCCGGCCGAAGCCCTGCTTGCGGTAGTGCTTGTTACCGCGATGGCCCCAGCCGGGTCCGAAGCCGGGGTCCGGGCCGTAACCCGATCCGTAGCCGTGTTGCGGCGGTGGCGGTGGAGCCGACTGTACGAACCGGTTCTCCATCTGGGTCAGCGACTCGAGCTCGCCGAAGTCCAGGAAGATCCCGCGGCAGGAGTCGCACTGCTCCAGATGGATGCCGTTGCGCTCATAGGTCTTCATCACCCCCGCACACTTCGGGCACAGCAGGGTGTTGCCCACACCGCCGGGAAAGGGGTTGGCGGGCTTCGGCGGCTCATATGGCGGAATGCTCATATGTGCACAACGCATGAACCGCCGCTGAAGTGCCGCGAGCTAGAAGGGCGGTGGGTTGGCCTCGATATCGGCGCGGTTCAGCGCCCGCTCATGCGCTATCCGGTAGGCGAGGTTCTGTGCGCGGGTGCGGGTGCGTTGGGGGGCGGCGAGTTCGCGATGCGGGCTCGGCGGCGGCATCGTGATCGGCCCCAGTTCAGCCGTGCGCACCGCGAACTGGGGGAAGAACAGGGCGCCGTCGGGTTTGGTGGTGTACACCCGGCCGTTGGGTGCGGTGATCGTGATGGTCCCGTCGGGATGCTGCTGATCGCGCCAACCCTGCGGGCCGCAGTGAAAAGTCTTGATCAAGTGATGGATCCGGCAATACAGCTTCGTGTTGGACGGATGGGTCGGCCCGTAGGGCCACGGCGTGGTGTGGTCGATATCGCAGCGCGCAACCGGGACGTTGCAGCCGGGCCAGCGACACGTCAGATCACGGCAGGCGATGAACTCGGCGAGCGTGCGTGATGGCTGGTAGCCGCGTTCGGTGCCCAGATCGGCCGCCGCCGGCACCGGCCGAACCTCGGCCCGCGGGGCCATCCTGCGGACCTGCTCGGCCGGAATCGGCCCATACCCGGGCAGCAGGGCCGGACGATCCGAGCGGCCCTCGACAGTGTCACGGTCACCATGCAGGTGAAGAACGATATGGCCGGTGGGTGCCTCGGTACAGGCGGCCGCGCAGGTGTCGTTGCCGCACTCACACGGCAACGCGGTCGCACCCAGGGCCGGTAGGTCGATGGCATCGGCACGGCGCTCATCGAAGGTGCGGGGGTCATCGGGGCAGGTGGTACGGGCCAGTTCATCGAGGCGCTGATCGAAGACCGCGCCCTTGGCGGCATCGACGCGGCCGTGGATCTCGACCATCCCGTCCCCGACGGGTTCGACCGTAATGGCGCGCGCACGCCGCGATGCGCGGGCGCGGCGCACGGCCTCGGGATCGATGTCGAGGACCATCCAGTCCACCAGTTCGGTGATGCGCTCATCCGAGCGCGCGTTCCATGCCGGTGCCGCCTGGGCCAGCTGCGTGTCGAGGACCGACAGGACGTCGGGATCGGTGATCAGGGCGGTGCGGTGCAGGATGACGCGCAGGACGCGAAGGTCCACGGTGCCGGTGGCCAAGATGTCGGCCAATCTTGGCAGCCGGGTGAGCAGGTCGCGGCCCTGGGTGATCAGGGTGCAGGCCCGGCCGCGGCTGATCCCGAGTTCGGCACCCAGTTCGGCGGCGGCCAGTTCCCAGTCATCGACGATGAGGTCCTCGAACGCGTGCCCCAGCTCGGCCATCCTGGCCAGCGCGAACCGGCCGGCCTCGATCACCTTGCAGGCCACGGCCATCCGCTCGGCGCGCAGCTGATCGCGCGCAGCATCGAGGTGAGCAGTAGCACCCCGATCTTCGAACATGTGTGCGATTCTACGTCGACCCACCGACACGTGAATCGAAGAACGTCTGCAGCGCTGCCGCCACCAGATCAGGCACGGTCGCGGTGGCGAAGTGGGACTGGTCGGGCCACGTCACTCGCTCGGCATGCGGCAACGCGGCGGCCAGCAGGTCCATGCCCTCAGGGAGTGGAGACCAGCTCTGTCCGCCCTGCATCAGCAGAACCGGCACACCGATGTCTGCCCACCGCGCGGTGTCGGTGCCATCGTCGGCCATCGCCTCCAGATCGGCGAGTGCGGCCATCGCCGCCACCGGATCGTCGGGAATCGGAGGCCCGTCCGCAAGCACCTCGGCCGGTATCCGGGCGGCCTCACGCAGGAACAGTTCTAGCGCGTCGGCGTATCGCACCGTGGTGAAAAGCCTTTGGTACTGCTCGATCACCGGCATCAGGTGTGCACCCGAGAGCAGTATCGGTGGCTCGAACAACGCCAGCGACGCGATCCGATCCGTGTTGGCCCGTGCGGCGTGCAGCGCCACCGTCGCGCCGTAGGATCCGCCCACCACATGGGCCGGGCCGACGGAGCCGAGCACCGTCTGCAGGTCGTCGGCCTCGACCGTGAAGCTGTTCGGCGCAGGGCCGACCCCGCTGGGTTGATGATTGCGCCGCGCGTAGCGCACCACCTGATAGCCCGTGAGCCGTGCGCCGATATCGGCCCACGACTCCAGGCCGCCGTTGGAACCGTGCACGAATACGACCGGAGGGCCCGAGCCCGTCACCTCGGCGACGAGTTCGGTGCCGTCCGGGGAAGTCAGTTCGATGCCCACGAGGGGCACGTTAAGCGATGGCGTCCCGGATCGATTGCCGGGCCACCGAAATGCGGGCCTCGACCGTGTCGCGCAGTTCGACGGCGGTGGCATTGAATTCGCTCCATTCGCGATCGATGGCGTCGCGGACGTCGCCACGGTGGCTGGCGGTGGTGGCCACCGCGAACGCCCCGTCCACGGCGCAGGACGCCAGTTCGCCCTGAGCGCGCACCAGCGCACCGGCCACTTCGGCCGCTCCGACGATCACGGCGTTCGGCAGTACCGCTTGGCGGCCGACGTACTCGCCGACGGCGGTGCGGATCCGGCTGCCCGCCGCGGCAACGGAATCCCCGACGGTGTCGCCGGTCTCACCGAAGGCGGCGGGCAGGGTGGCGCCACCGCGGACCGCGGCGATCACTCTGGCCGGGGACTCCACAACCGCGACGCCCGCATCGGTGGCGGCGCCCAAGAGCTCCTCGCTCAGGCCCTGGCCGGCGCCGAGTTGCCGTTCCAGTGCTTCGCGGATGGCGAGGGCGCGTCGGCGGATGTCGGCCTCCACCTCGGCGGCGTCGTCGACCACCGGGACGATCTCGGCATCGATGAAGCTGTCCGGGGCGGGGGCAGCGGTGTTCGCGGTGTTCTCAGGGGTGACGGTGTCGGTCATGAAAGGCCATTGAACGCGCTACATCCGACTCCCCGGTGGCATCCAGATGACCACCGGGTGACACCCGCGAATCCCTCAGACGGTATGCCGGCCCCGCGGGCTGGTATCGGCATAGGCCAGCGCCCAGTCCAGTGCATGGTCGGCGACCGCTTCCCACCCAGGGGCCGCGCAGGTCCAGTGGTCCCGGCCGGCGAACTCGTAATACTCGGTGACTGCAGGCGACTTGGCGTAATGCTTGGCATTGGACTTGTTGACCGAGGGCGGCATGATGTGGTCCTTTTCGCCGCCGATGAACAGCAGCGGTGCCCGGTCGGCCTGGTAATCGACCCAGGTCTCCTGGTGCCCGGGCTGGAAGTTCGCGATCAGCCCGTAGTGCCACACCCAACTGCCCGGCGCGGCAATGGCATAACGCTCCCAAGCCGCATCCGAGTCCTCCCGGGACAGCGTGTTGGTGAACGCGTAGTGGAACTCCTCCTGGGTGAATCCGACGGCCTTGTGAATGTTGGCCGGGTTCTTCAGCGCCGGGAACAACGACTTCACCTGGGAGAGCGGATTGACCCGGACCCCTTCCGTGGGTGCGGAGTCGACGACGACGGCAGCCGCGCCCAGCCCGCGGGCCAGCAACAGCTGGGTGAGGGTGCCGCCGAACGAATGCCCCATGATGATCGGCGGCACCTCGACGGATTCGATGACGCTCGCCAGGTGGTCGACGGTTTCGGGCACAGTCAGCTTGGCGATCACATCGGGGTTCTCGCGCAGTGCCTCGACCTCGATCTCGAAACCCGGGTACGCCGGTGTCAGCACCCGGTAACCCTTGGCTTCGTAGTGTGCTTTCCAGCCCTCCCAGCTTCGCGGTGTCATCCACAGTCCGTGGACGAGCACGATGGTGTCGCAGGGGGTGGCGTTCTCGCTCATGATGTTTCCCTTTCGGAGTTCAGCTGTCGATGAATTCGAGGAGATCGTGGTGTAGGCGGTCGCGGTCGGTATCGGGCAGGCCGTGCGGGCGGCCGTCGTACACCTTCAGTTCGGCGCCGTCGATCAGCCCGGCCGTGCGGCGCCCCCCGACATGCAGCGGCACGATCTGATCGTCACTGCCGTGGATGACGAGGGTCGGCACGTCTACCGCGGCCAGGTCGGCGCGGAAGTCGGTGGCGGAGAAGGCGGCGATGCATTCGTACGCACCGCGGTGCCCGCAGGACATGCTCTGCGCCCAGAACGCATCTCGAACACCCTGGGACACCGGGTGATCGCGGTTGTGCCCAAAGAACGGTCCGTCGGCCAGATCGCGGTAGAGCTGGGACCGGTCGCCTGCCTCGCCGGCCCGGATGTCGTCGAACACGGTGACCGGCAGTCCGTCGGGGTTGTCGGGTCCCTGCAGCATCAGCGGTGGGACCGCCCCGACCAGCACCAGTTTCGCCACCCGGGTTGTCCCGTGCCTGCCGATGTAGCGGACGACCTCCCCGCCCCCGGTGGAATGCCCGACCAGCGTCAGGTCCCGCAGGTCGAGCGCATCGATGAGGACAGCCAGATCGTCGGCGTAGGTGTCCATCTCGTTGCCGTGCCAGGTCTGTGTGGAGCGGCCGTGCCCACGTCGGTCATGGGCGATCGCCCGGTGGCCGTTGCCGGCCAGGAACAGCGCCGCGGCCTCCCAGGCGTCGGCGTTCAGCGGCCAGCCGTGGCTGAGCAGCACCGGGCTGCCCTCGACACCCCAATCCTTGTAGAAGATCTGGGCGCCGTCTTCGGTCGTGACGAACGGCATGGACTCACAGTGACGGGGGTGGCCCGCTGCCGGACCACGCGCCGCGCGTAGTCAGGACTGGCCGAAGTGCTCGCCGAGTTGGCGACGTGAGGAGATGGCGAGCTTTCCGAACACCTTCCGCAGGTGATAGTCGACGGTGTTGGCGCTGATGAACAGTGCGGTGCCGATCTCTGCGTTGGTCTTGCCCGTGGCCGCCATCTGGGCGACGGCCGCCTCCTGGGAGGACAGCTCGACACCGCCGACCACGTGGCGGGTGCGGACCTTGACCCCGGTCGCGGACAGCTCGGCGCGGGCCCGCTCACCGAACGAGGGGGCCTCGATGCGGTCGAAGATGTCGATGGCGTGTTGCAGTTGCTCGCGGGCGTCCCGGCGGCGCCTCAACCGGCGCAGCCATTCGCCGTAGAGCAGGTGTGCGCGGCCCAGGTCCGCGGGAACGTCTGCCGCGCAGAGTAATTCGATGGCCCGCAGGTAGTGCTCCTCGGCCTCGGTGTCCGCGGCGACCAGTGCCCGGCAGCGCTGATCGAGGCCACCCAACCAGGCGGTGCCACTCGCCGCCGCCATCGTCGTCAGCCGCGCGGTGGTCTCCACCGCTTCGGCCCGCCTGTCGCTGCGCACCGCGGCCTCGACGAAGTCGGGGAGTTGCAGATAGCTCGGCTGCAGAAACGGCGTCGCGAGCATGTCCCGCAGTTGTCCGTAGGCCTCGGCGTACCGCCCGTCGGCGATGTCCCGGGTCGCCAGCGCCGCCTTCGCGGCATGCTCGACGCCGCCGAATCCCATCGCACGGGTGGCCGCGGCGATCATCTCGGCATCGGCACGCGGCAGGCCGGTCCAGATGAGATGGGAGACGTTGATGACGTTCTCCGAGTCGTAGCCGATCGCACGACGGATCTCGCGGACCTGCTCGATGTGCGCACCGGATGCCGCCGGGTCACCTCGGCCGATCTCGAACAGGGTGCGGACCCACAGCACCGCGTCGAGGTCGCGGAGCGCACCGGATTCCGACGCGATGCGCGCGAGCCGGCTCAGGTACTCGACGCCCGCAGCACTGTCGAAAAGCGCGACGGCAAGCGCGATTCCGGAGAACCCGTACTGCGGTAGGTCGGTGTCGTCCAATGCGAAGAGTCCGTCGAGCGCTGCCCGCATCAGCGGGACGGCGTCCGGGTACGGGTCCAGGATGTGCGCGCTGAGCGCCGACAGCAGGGTGCGGGACAGTCCGTCGGCGGTCGCGGCGCCGTCGGCCAGGCGCTGACCGATCTCGACCAGCGTGGTTCCCTGCATCAGGAGTTCGGTCGCCAGCGACAAGTCGAACGCACGCAGCAGCGCGCGTTGTTCACGGTCCGGTGCCGACGTGTGGAACTCTTCGGCGGCGCGCAGCAGATCGCGGGGTGCGTGCACGGTGCCGACCGGGTCGGCGGTGAACATCGCCAGTGCACTGCGGAGCATGATGATGCGGCCGCGTTGCACGTCGTCCAGGTACATCTCGTCGAGGCGTTCCAGCAGCTGGCCCGACAGCTGCGCGGCACCGACGTCGGAGGCGATCTCGGCGGCCGACACCAGCCTGGCGTTGCGTAGCCTTCCGCGCGGTGTCAGGTCGGCCGCTCGGGCCAGCAGGTTGGCCTGCGATGCGAGTCCGCCGCGGCGGCGGGCGGTGTCGGCCACGGCCTCCAGGCGGTCGGCGACTGCGGTGTCCGTGGACAGGGTCGCCTCGGCCGCGTGCCACGCGGCGAGTTCGGTGAGCTGCAGTCGTTCGGCTTGACGTGCCAGCGCGCTCTCGACCCGTCGGCGTGGTTCCCCGGCCGCAGCACCGTGGACGGCGGACCGGACCAGCGGGTGCCGGAACACGATCGTGGTGTCGTTGCGCACCAGGCGTGCGCGTTCTGCCGCGGCGCCGCAGCCGTCGGGAAGTCCGAGGTCGGCCGCGGCCGCGGCGATCAACTCGGCGTGCCCGGTGGGCTCGGCGGCGGCCAGCAGCAGCCAGGTCTGCACGTCGGCGGGCATGTCGCGGACGCGCCGCAGGTAGTGCTCCTCCAGCTGCCTGCTGATCGGCACCGGAGCCGCCGACACGGAGAACTCACTGAGCCGTCGGGTACTCAACTCCCGCGCGAGATCGAGCAGCGCCAGCGGATTTCCGCCCGTCGCGTTGGCGATCTGTGCCGCCGCATGTGGGTCGACCACGTCGGGTGAAGTGGTGGTCAATAGCTGTACCGCTGAAGGCGCGTCCAGCCCCTCAAGCTGCAGCACGGGAATTCCGGCCAGCTGGGCGTCGGCATCGGAATTGTCTCGGGATGCGAACAGCAGCACCGTCGACTCCGCCTGCAGTCGCCGCGCGACGAATGCCAGCACATCGCGGGACTCCGAATCCAGCCACTGCGCATCGTCGATCACGCACACCAGCGGCCGCACCGAGGCCGCCGCGGCGAAGAGCCCGAGGATTCCCAGCCCGACCAGGTACCGGTCGGGTGCGGGACCGTCGGCGCCCCAGGCCACCGCCAGCGCCTGCTGCTGGCGTTCCGGCAGAGCGGACAGGTGCTCCAGCAGCGGCCGGCCGACCCGGTGCAGGGCCGCGTAGGGCATCGTCAGCTCCGCCTCGAAACCGTCACAGCGGATGACGTCGATATCGGTGAGCTGGGCGGTGACACTGTTCAGTAGTGCGGTCTTGCCGATCCCGGGGTCCCCGCGCAGCACGATGGACTCGCTGAGACCGTTACGGGCCCGGGTCAGTAGGGCGCGCAGTGCGCGCGACTCGTCGGTGCGGCCGACGAGATCAGCGTGGGACACACCTGTTGTGCTTACACCCAGTACGGCACGCGCGCTCGGTACTGACGCATCGCGAACGCGGCGGCGATCCAGCCGAGCGCCGTGCAGACCAGCACGACAATCCAGTGCCGCAGTTCCTGATCGGCGCCCAGCAGCGGCGCCCGGACGATGTCGACATAGTGCAGCAGCGGGTTGAACTCGATGATCTTCGCCCAGCCGCCGGCGCCCTGATCGCGCAGCGTCTGGTCGTTCCAGATGATCGGCGTCATGTAGAACAGCAGCTGCACCAGGCTGAACAGCAGCGGGCTGATATCCCGGTACCGGGTGGCCAGGATGCCGAAAACCAGGGCCACCCAGACACAGTTGAGCACGATCAGGAACAGCGCCGGGATGAACGCCAGGTCGGTCCACTTCCACGGTTGCGGGAAGATGATCGCGATCACCACGAAGATGATGATGTTGTGCGCGAACAGGATCACCTGCCGCCACACCAGCCGGTAGACGTGCACGCTCAACGGTGTCGGAAGTTGTTTGATCAGGCCCTCGTTGGCGACGAACACGTCGGCGCCCTCGATGATGGCGGCATTGATCAGGTTCCAGATGATCAGGCCCAGGGTGACGTAGGGCAGGTGCTCGGAAAGTTCGAGTTTGAACAGCTTGGAGTACAGACCGCCCAGCGCGACGGCCATGGTGCCGGTGGCGATGGTGATCCAGAACGGGCCGAGCACCGATCGGCGGTAGCGCTGCTTGATGTCCTGCCAGCCCAGGTGCAGCCACAGTTCGCGCTTGCCGAACCCGGACGCCATATCGCCCCAGGCGCGGGCGAACGTCTTGGAGTTGGCTGCTGCGTCGACGAAAGTCATGGGGTGCTGCTCCTCTGAAACCTTTCGAACTTCTCCTGCCTGCCCAACCGCCGCAGCCGCAACCACTCCCGCAGCCCGGCCGGATCGCGGCGTGTCACCAGGAAGAACCAGCCGAAGCGCACCCATTCCTGCGGGACCAGCCGCCGCAGACCGCGCTGCGCCTGCAGGTATCCGCGATTGCGATAGGTGAAGAAGCGCTTGGCAGCGTCATCGGGGTACTGGGTGTGCATGCGCCCGCCGAGGATCGGCTTGAACTCGTCGGCGCCGTGCGGGTGCAGGTAGGCCGCATCCAGGCAGGTGCCGAACGGCAGCCCGGACTGCACCAGGCGGCGGTGCACATCGGTCTCGTCACCACGGATGAACAGTCGCAGGTCCGGTACGCCGACGGATTCCAGCGCCGCCGCGGTGAACAGCGCACCGTTGAACAGCGACGCGATCCCGGGCAGCAGGTCGTCGGAGCCGTCGACCTTCAGTTCCGCGACGTGCCGCCGCCACGCGATGCCGCGCCGCAGCGGGAACGCCAGGCGCGTCGGGTCATCGAGATCGCACACCATCGGCGACACCTCGGCCAGCGAGTGCTTTGCCGCGCAAGCCAAGAGAGTCTGCAACACCGAAGAATCAGCGGGTCTGCCGTCATCGTCGGCCAGCCACACCCAGTCCGCGCCGAGGGCGAGAGCATGCAGCATGCCGAGCGCGAAACCTCCTGCGCCACCGAGGTTTCGGCGTGACCCGAGATAGGTCGACGGCACCGGTTGGGAGTCCACCAGCTCGCGCACCCGCGGATCGTCGTCGTTGTCGACCACGATGAGATGGTCGGGCGGGCGGGTCTGGCCGCTCACCGCCTGCAAGGAGACTGCGAGGGCCTCGACACGGCGGTGGGTCACGATGACCGCGATCACGGAATCAGGCGTCATCACGCGCATTCTCGGCCAGCACCTCGCGCACATGCCGGGCCGCGTCGGGACCCTCGTAGGCGCCGACGACCTCTTCGATTCCGCCGGTCATTTTGATGGTGCCGTGATCGACCCACATGGCGGTCTTGCACAGCTGGGCCAGGAACTCGTTGGAATGGCTGGCGAACACCAGGATTCCGGAGCGGGCGACCAGGCTCTGCAGCCGGGTGCGGGCCTTCTTCATGAACTCCGCGTCGACCGCACCGATCCCCTCGTCGAGCAGCAGGATCTCCGGGTCGATGCTGGTGACCACGCCCATGGCCAACCGCACCCGCATACCGGTGGAGTAGGTGCGTAGCGGCATGGACAGGTAGTCGCCCAGTTCGGTGAAGTCGGCGATCTCGTCGACCTTGGCCAGCATCTGCTTTCGGGTCTGCCCGAGGAACAGCCCGCGGATGATGATGTTCTCGAAACCGGAGATCTCCGGGTCCATGCCGACGCCGAGGTCGAACACCGGCGCCACCCGACCCCGTACCGTGGCCGATCCGCGGGTGGGTTCGTAGATGCCCGACAGCAACCGCAGCAGTGTCGACTTACCCGCACCGTTGTGCCCGACGAGCCCGACCCGGTCACCCATCTGCAGGGACATGGTGATGTCGCGCAGCGCCTCGATGACGACGACGTTGGATTCGTTGCGGCCGATGGTGCCGCCGGCCTTACCGAGGAACGCCTTTTTCAGCGACCGCGACTTGGCATCGAAGATCGGGAACTCCACCCAGGCGTTCTCGGTGGAGATGAACGGACTGTTCGACACGGGCGGCTACAGGTACTGCCCGGTGCCCGGATGTCCCGGACCGCGGTGGCCCGGTGCTGCTCCCGGCGGTAGCTGGCGCATCTGCTCCAACTGCGCGCGGGCGGCCATCTGCTGGGCGAACAGCGCGGTCTGGATGCCGTGGAACAGACCTTCGAGCCAGCCGACCAGCTGGGCCTGCGCGATGCGCAGCTCACCGTCGGTGGGCACGGCGTCGTCACTGAACGGCAGGGTCAGCCGCTCCAGCTCCTCGCGCAGTTCCGGGGCCAGACCGTCCTCGAGCTCGCGGATGCTGCTGCGGTGGATGGTGGCCAGCTTGCTGCGGCTCGCCTCGTCCAGCGGTGCCGCGCGCACCTCTTCCAGCAGCTGCTTGATCATCGTGCCGATCCGCATCACCTTGGCGGGCTGCTCGACCAGACCGGTCAGACCGCCTTCGTCGCCGGCACCGGTCTCGGCCGGATCACCGGTGAGAATCTCGACGTTGTCGTCATCGTCAGGGGGGATCGTCATTGCTTTCCTGTCGTCTTATCTGCGGGACGCACCGTTGTCGTGGATTCTCGTCCACGACCGTGAGCTGTCTAGCGACACTAGTCCGTCGTGCATGACGGACCGGCGGGGCTCATCCAACAGCAACAGGGCTATTAGCACCCCGCACGTCGAGCCCACTGCATTAGTATGGCTGCCGATGTGATCAAGGCCCCTACCGTGCGGTGCGGCCGGATCCTTTACCCAATGTGTGTTCGTCTGTGCGTTTCACGGACGTTCTAAGGTGGCTGACATGGCGTACGACGTTGCCCGGGTGCGGGGGCTGCACCCGTCGCTGGGCGACGGCTGGGTGCACCTCGACGCGCAGAACGGGATGCTGCTGCCGGACTCGGTGGCCACCACCGTGTCGACCGCGTTCCGAGGCTCCAAGCCGATCGCGACGGGCCCGCACCCGTCGGCCCGCCGCAGCGCCACGGTGCTGGCCGCGGCCCGGCAGGCGATCGCCGATTTCGTGGGCGCCGATCCCCAGGGCGTGGTGCTCGGCGCCGACCGGGCGGTGCTGCTGACCTCGCTGGCCGACGCCGCATCGGTGCGGGTGGGCCTGGGCTACGAGATCGTGCTGTCCCGGCTGGACGACGAGGCGAACATCGCGCCGTGGCTGCGGGCCGCGAACCGGTACGGCGCCAAGGTCAAATGGGCCGAGGTCGACATCGAGACCGGTGAACTGCCGCCCTGGCAGTGGGAGGGCTTGATCACCGCACCCACCCGCCTGGTGGCGATCACCTCGGCCTCGGCGACGCTGGGCACCGTCACCGATCTGACTCCGGTGACCAAACTCGTGCACGAGAACAGCGGCCTGGTGATCGTGGATCATTCCGCCGCGGCGCCCTACCGGATGATCGACATCGACGACATCGATGCCGATGTGGTGGCCCTGAATGCGGTGGCCTGGGGTGGCCCGCCGATCGGCGCGCTGGTGTTCCGCGACCCGGCGGTCATCGATCAGTTCAGTTCGGTCTCCCTGGATCCGTACGCGACCGGTCCGGCACGGTTGGAGACCGGTATCCACCAGTACGGTTTGCTGGGCGGCGTGGTGGCCAGCATCGAGTACCTCGCCAATCTGGACGAGTCGGCCTCCGGATCACGCCGCGAGCGGTTGTCGGTTTCCATGGAGTCTGCTGCGCTGTACCTGGATCGGCTGTTCAACTACCTGCTGTCCTCGCTGCGCTCGCTGCCGCTGGTGATGGTGCTGGGCAGCCCAGGCGAACGCATCCCGGTGCTGAGCCTGGCCGTCGACGGTGTGCCGGCCGAACGGGTGATCCAGCGACTGGCCGACAACGGGGTCCTGGTCGGTAGCAGCGAACATTCGCGTGTGCTGGATGCCCTGGGCGTCAACGACATCGGTGGTGCGGTGACGATCGGACTGTCGCACTACACCACCGCGGCAGAGGTCGATCAGTTGGTGCGGGTGCTGGCCTCGCTGGGCTGATCAGCCGACCCGCAGCAGCACCTTGCCGGTCACCTCACCGGCGTGCAACAGCCGGTGCGCTTCGGCCGCGTCCTGCACGGGCAGTTCCGCTCCGATGATCGGGCGCACCTTGCCCGCCGCGACCAGCGGCCACACGTTGGCGGTCACCTGTTCGACGATCGCGCCCTTGCCGTCCGGACCGTCGACCGGTCGTGACCGCAGCGCGGTGGCGATGACCCCGGCGCGCTTGCCGAGCAACGTGGCGATGTTCAGTTCCGCCTTGATCCCGCCCTGCATACCGATGATCACCAGGCGTCCGCCGTCGGCGAGTGCGTCGATGTTCCGACTCAGGTATTTGGCCCCCATGATGTCGAAGATGACATCGGCGCCGCCTGCCTCACGGATCCGTTCGGCGAAGTCCTCGTCGCGGTAGTTGATGAGGATCTGCGCACCGAGCTCGGCGCAGACAGCCAGCTTCTCGGCCGATCCCGCGGTCACGGCGACCCGGGTGCCGAGCTCGCGGGCCACTTGGATGGCGTGGGTGCCGATTCCGCTGGCGCCGCCGTGGACGAGAAGCAGACCGCCGGGCCGCAGCCGGGCGGTCATCATCATGTTGGACCAGACCGTGCATGCCACCTCGGGCAGCGCCGCCGCCGCCGCGAGTTCGACGCCGTCGGGCACCGGTAGCAACTGTGCGGCGGGCACCGCGACGTACTCGGCGTACCCGCCGCCCGCCAGCAAAGCGCACACCGTTTGGCCCACCGACCAGCCAGTGACACCGGGTCCGATCTCGGCGATGGTCCCCGAGACCTCGAGCCCGAGGATGTCGCTGGCACCCGGCGGAGGCGGATAGCTACCTCCGGCTTGGAGCAGATCGGCGCGATTCACGCCCGCCGCGGCGACCTTGATCACTACTTCACCCGCGTGAGCTGCGACGTCAGGAACTTCTTGCCATGTCATACGTTCGGTTGAAACCGCAACTATGGCCCACATTGGCCCTACGCTACTACTCGTTTCAGCCGTACGATTACGCGATGGAAGCGATCATCGGAGGGCGCACGGCAAGCACCATGCCGGGGCTGGATATCGCTGAGCAGAAATCGTGGCAAAACTTTCTGGACTCGGCGTTGCGCATCTATGCCACATTGAACAGGTCACTGGTGGATGCCCACGGGCTGGCGCTGAACGACGTACGGTTGCTCGACATCCTGGACAGCTCGGACAGCGGTTCGGCACGCATGGGCGACCTCGCCGAGGGGCTGATGTCACTACCCAGCCGGGTGACCCGGCAGATCCACCGGCTGGAGAAGCTGAACCTGGTGACCCGGGTCGCCAGCCCGGAGGACCGCCGCGGCGTGCTGGCCACCATCACCGATGACGGCCGCGCCCTGCTGGCCGAGGCGATGCAGACCTACAGTGCCGGCGTGCGCAACCACTACCTGGGCCGGCTGTCGCGCTCGCAGATCACCGCGACGGGCGAGAACTGCCGCCGGATCAGTGTTGGCCTACAGGCCGACGGGCGGCCCGCGAAACTCGGACGGGTATAGACCGCTTAGGCTTGTCCACGGTGGCGTGGCAGAGCGGCCTAATGCACTCGCCTTGAAAGCGAGAGTCGGCTAACACCGACCGGGGGTTCAAATCCCTCCGCCACCGCCAAGTTGCGTTTGCTCGAACTCGGCGAAAGCCGGGTGCGATCTCGGTCTGGCCGGATCTGAGTCTGCCCGCGGCGTTTCGCGTCGGTACTCCCTGTCCGCGACGCCACCGATCCTCCGGCCACGGCGCGGCCGACCGCAATCGGTGTCCCGGGGGTCCACCAGCAAACTCTGGCGTGGCCGCGCGTGATCTGTCGCCGAGCATGATTCGGTCCGGAATCCGTGAATGGGACCACACCGTGTGCGGCCGAAGTCGCATGGCGCGGAATCTCCTGCGCGCGTGGGGAATCCAGACCTCACCTGTGGCCTGCCGGTGTGGCTTCGCATTGTTGCGCTCGGCGGTGTGCTGCCGGCACGTGGGGGCGTTTGCTCGAAGGCATGGGGTTCGTAGAGACGCGCCGAGCGCGCGCTGCAGAGCAACCTTGGTTCACGACAAATCCGATTGGCAGTAGGACAATTCACGTCACGCAGCAAACGTCCATGTGGTTATATGGGCTTCTCATCCAACCGAAGGGGGAGCGGTGGACGCTCAAGGTTATGTGCGGGTACGGACGGCGCCGATGGTGGCGTTCACCGGTGCGGTGGTGATCGCGACTGCGACCGCAGTGAGCGCTCCACCGGTGCAACATGCAGCGGAGAACCTCGTGCCGGCTGTCGTGCACGAGGTGAAGTCACTGCCGGTGCAGTTGACGGCCTATAACCCGTTCGTTCCCTACGCGCAGCCAGTGGGCTTGATCGGGTACGCGTTGACTACGGCATTTGCGACCCAGACCGCGCTGTTGCTACCGGTCTTCGACGGGGCGACACAGACTCTCACCGAGGCAGGCCTTGACCCGCGGTGGGCCCAGCAGCCTCAGTTGATCGCCCGTAGCCTCGTGCTGCCGCTGGCCGTGGCTGCTCAGACCGCCCTTGTCGGTGGGCTGGAGGGAACCTATGTCTACGGCAAGTTCACCCCGGCGGAGGCACTGAGCTTCTTCGTCGATGCGGTGAAGACCGCCCTCGAGGGGTTCGTCGCCGCCGAGAAAGCACTGTTCGGCCAGTCGACGTTGGCCCCCGAGGTATCTGGAGCGACGGCCGCGACGCCGGAGGTGTCATCGACCGAACTCCCGGACGCGGCATCGACGGTGACGTTGTCGACCGGGCAGACGGACTCTGCGCCGGCAACAGGACTTACGCACGCGACCGCTGACACGGCAACGAACGACGACGATCAGGCCAAGGCCGGTGGGGCGGAGATCACCGGAGAGGCCGCTGTCCTCGACGCCCCGGAAATCACCGACGTCGTGACGTCCGTACCGAAGAAGCCCACCTTCAAGTTCCCCACCCTCAAGCTGCCGAAGCTGAAACTGCCGACGCTGAAGTTCCCGACGTCCAAGAAGACAACCCGACCGGCCACGACTACGTCGGGTGCCCCTGCGGCGAACGTGCAGGCGGACAACGACAGTGCCTCTTCGTCACCCAAGTCGGGAGAGTCGGATCCCTCCGATCGCAGCGGGGACTCGGACAGCACCGCCGGCTAGCTTTTGTTGCCGTCTCCGGTGGCGGCATCGGTGTCGGTCAGGCGGCTGTGGAGTTCGGCATTGATCGCCTGTGCTTCGGCGAGTTGGTCTTCGAGGATGATGATTCGGCACGCCGCCTCCAGGGCGGTCCCCTGGTCGACCAGCTCGCGGGCACGCGCAGCGATGCGAAGTTGGTAGCGGGAGTACCTTCGGTGCCCGCCCTCGGAGCGTTGCGGGGTCAGCAACTTCGCCTCGTCGAGGCTGCGCAGAAACCCCGGCGTGGTCCCCAACATCTGAGCGGCGCTACCCATGCTGTAGGCGGGGTAGTCCTCGTCATCGAACCTGTCGTCGGGGCTCGTGCCGGATGTGTTCTTCGGGGGTGCCACAGCGCCTTTCAAGGCCTTACCGGAGGAACTCGTCGAGGCTTGGAATTTACCGCAGGAAATAGAAGGGCCGGCAACCCGGCCATGAGACGCGCCGGGCCGCCGGCCCTGAGGAGATGGTTACCATCTTTCGACACTGCTTCGTAGCTGCGGTATCGGCCCCGTACTCGTGCGGGCGATCCGACGGTAGCTCCTCCTTTCTTGCCGCCGAGTGTATCGACCTGCTCGGCACTTCTCTCTGGGTACTGCAGCGACCCGGACCGATGTGGAGCATCCGGTCGATACTGCTGGGCCGCTTTCGATCTCCTGCTTCGCGGGTAGTTCGTCATCTCCCGCGCCCACATTCCCTCTTTGTACTCAACGAGAACGAATGTAGCGCACCCAAACGCAGATGTCTACCCCAGCCACGATAGATTTTGATTGACAACGAATGCAGGAAATCTTCTACGATGTCCGCATGGTCTCTCCTGATCCCGGAGCCGCCGGTGCGGATGCCCTACTGCGGCATATCGATTCCGAGGCCGTCGCGGTGAGTATCGAGGTCACGTTGTATTTGCCCTGGGGGGTGGCGACGGGAATCACGGTCCCCAGTGCCTACTTCGGCCACTACGTCGCGAAGTTCTTCAACATGAACGATGCCGACGATGTCGCGGCACGTGTCGCAACGCTCGGCGCGGAGGTTGACCGGGTGTTCCTGCATCTGCGCAAGGCCCGCTGCTATGTGGCGGGCACTGTGGTCGAGCATGACGCTCTGCGCATCCGCCTCAGGGATGTGTCGGCGTGGACGGTAACCGGCATCGGGGAATCCCCGGCCGGTGCGCAGCAGCCCTGACCTACCCGCGAAGTGCCGACTGACGAGAACGGCCCGACTCGGTCGTTCGTGTCGCGCTGGACGCTGTCCACAGGGGTGTGTTCCGGACCATATTGACGGAATCCAGCTTGCGTGCGAGGGTCCCAAGCAACGATCTTGATATGTGCTCGGCAACTTTCGCTGGGTTTCGATAGACACGAGGTTCCCATTTCGTGTCACTTCGGCAGGACGGTGGGGATGCGGTCAGCAATAGCAGACGGATCGCTGTTGATGATGGCAGCAACTTCGACAGCAGTGATGCTGGTCAGCGCCGCGCTTTCCGGCCAGCGGCGCACTGACCGGGGGTACGGTGTCGACGAATGGCCGCGCACCGACTTCACCTCGGCAGCCCGTAACGCCTGTGAGTGCAGGCTGGGCGATTGCACGGTGTGCCCGGCGCGATGGTCGCTGTGACCCGACGGCTGAGGTCGTGCTACTGAGCGTGCAGAGGTTCCGGCACTGAACCAACGCCCAGCCGTCAGCCCCGGTCAGACATGGCTGACCTGACGGCGAGGCGACGTTCGGGGCCCGCCTGCCGGGTTGAGGGGGATGCCTGGGGATCCGCCGCCGCCCTGCTGCGGGTAAACGGACTGGGTAGCGAAATGGGGCCGAGTCGCAATCTGTCGGTGCGACCGGTGGGTGTCTTCTCGGTCGGCGACGACTGCGACAGGGAGGCGTCCGTGTCCGAATCTCCACTGGTGTCGGCGGTCGGTGTTGTCGATGTCGGTGGCTGCGCGGGGTGTGCCGGCGGGACAGGCCGTTTGGCAACTCTCGGTTTCGTGGTGGCGGTGGCAGCCGTTGCAGGCTCCAAGGCGCTCAGCGCGATGGACCTGTCCGCCGTGGCGGATTCGTAGTCGGGCAGGACGCCGGTCCCGCCGTTCAGCAGATCCTTCTCGGCCGCAATCGTATTGGCGATCGCCATTCGCAGGCTTTTGGCCGACCAGAACACTGCCTGGGGCAGGGTGAACTTCCCGAGTTCGACGGTGCCCCCACCGATCAGACCTGTGAGCGCTGTCTGGATGGTGACGGCGATCGGCACCAGGAGGTAGCGGGACAGCAACTCGGGCTGGTTGGCCAGGCGTGCGTCGATGCCCTTGTCGGTCAGGTCCCGTGTCCAGCTTTGTGCGAGGCTGTCGAGAACGAGGCCGGGGATGGCTATCGGTAAGGTCACCCACCACCCGAGTGACCCCAGCGGCGTTGTCGGCGTCGTGAACGGGTAGTACGGGCTGTAGCCCACAGGTGGGCGAGTTGCCGCCGTTGTTGCATTGGCCGGCAAGGTTTTCAGTGCCGCACCGTGGGTCGCCACGCCATCACCGGCAACTTGCGCTACCGGCGGAGTCAGGGCCTGTTCGAGCGCCTGCTCCACGAAGCTGGCGAGGTGTACTTGGAGGGTCTGCGGGGCCCGTGAAGCCAGCGTGGCCGTATGTGTCGATTCGACGTGCGTTGGCATCGTGGGAGCGGTGACCGATGCGGCCAGGATCGCTGTCACGACAACTGATACCGGCCCCGCGACGCGGCGAGCATGTCCCACGATTTCCCCCAATGTGAAGCAGCCTGCGGCTTCGCAGCTGGAGCATAGCAAAGCTAACTTCCCGCGGGAGCGACTGGGCGGCAACCACTTTCTTGCGCCAGAACCGTAGCGAGACGATCGGTGGATAGGCTGTCCGGCATGTGCACGCGTGTGATCTGGCCGGAGGCCGGTGGGGCCGTCCTGGTGGGCCGAAACATGGACTTCCACAAGGATCTGATGACCAACCTGTGGAAACAGCCCCGCGGTGTCACCCGTGATGACGGCGTCACCGGGAAGCTGCGCTGGACCTCGAAGTACGGCAGCGTGATAGCCGCGGCGTTCGACATCATCTCCGTGGACGGACTCAACGAGGCCGGGCTGGCCGGTCATGTGCTGTGGCTCGCCGAGTCCACCTACGGCACACCGGACGCCGGCCGGACCCAGCTGAGCCAGGCGGTCTGGCTGCAGTACTTCCTGGACAACTTCGCCACGGTGGCAGATGCCGTGGCCTGGATCGCCCGGACCGATGTGCAGGTCGTTCAGATGGACGATCCCACCGGGGGCGGTCCGCCGGCCATCCACCTGGCACTCGACGATGCGTCCGGGGACTCGGCGATCATCGAGTACATCGACGGCAAGGCGAAGGTGTACCACGACCGCGCCTACCGGGTGATGACCAATTCTCCGACCTTCGACCAGCAGCTGGAACTGGTGAAATCGTTCACCGGGCTGGGTGGTTCGGACCCGTTGCCCGGTTCGACGCTGGCCGCCGACCGGTTCGCTCGAGCCAGCTACTACGCCGGGCGACTACCCGAGCCCGCAAGTCAGGTCGAGGCGATCGCCTCGATGTTCTCGGTCATCCGCAATGCGGCCCAGCCGTTCCGCATCCCCGACCCGGGCAAACCCGACGCATCGCAGACCATCTGGCAGGTGGTGCTGGATCTGACGAACAAGCGCTACGTCTACGAGTCGACCACCCGGCCGAACATCGTCTGGGTCGACCTGGCCGACCTCGACTTCGCCGAGGGAAGCCCGCAGCTCAAGCTCGACCTGCAGAGCCAGCTTGCTGTGCACGGCGGTATCGCGGGCAATGTGTCCGGCCAGTTCGAGGACACCGGCCCGATGACGTTCCTGTCGCTGCAACTGCTCACACAGCTGGAGGACGCGGCGAAGTCGACAGCATCGCCGCCGGAATAGGAGTGCGCCTATTCCCCGGTGAACTGCGCGGGCCGCTTCTGGAACATCGCGGTGACGGCCTCGCCCAGGTCCTTCGACGGCAGGAACGCCGAGTTCCACGCCGCCACATAGCGCAGGCTCTCCGACACCCGGCCGATGCGCTGTTGGTCCAGCACGTCCTTGACGCCGTGCACGGTCAGCGGCGGGTTGGCCGCGATCTCGGCGGCGGTGGCGTGCGCGGCGGCGAGGGAGGCCTCGGCGTCGGCGTGGACGTCGTTGACCAGACCGATCTTCTCGGCGCGCGCGGCATCGATGTCCTTGCCGGTGAGCGTGAGCTCGCGCAGATGCCCGTCAGACAGGATCAGCGGTAGCCGGGCCAGCGAGCCCACATCGGCGACGATGGCCAGCTTCACCTCCCGCACCGAGAATTTGGCGTCCGCGCTGGCGTATCGGATGTCCACCGCGCTGATCAGGTCGACGCCGCCGCCGATGCACCAGCCGTGCACCGAGGCGATGGTCGGCGTGCGGCAGTCGGCTACGGCGCTGATGGCGCCCTGCATCTTGATGAGCTTCTGGTGGAAGCCGAGGCGGTCCTTGGCGCCGGCGTCCAGGCCGGGCAAGGTGGCGCCCATGGCGGCCAGATCCAGGCCGTAACTGAAGTTCTTGCCCGAACCGGTCAGCACGATGGCCCGCACCTCGGGATCGGCGTCCAGCGTGCCGAACACCTCGGGCAGCTCGGCCCAGAACGCGGGCCCCATCGCGTTGCCCTTGCCGGGGCCGATCAGGGTCACCCGGGCGATATGGTCGGCGATCTCCACCGTGACGGATTCATATGCCATGGCGTGAAGGCTAACCGGCTACGGAACGGGCCCTCCGAGCAGCACCTCGCTGACGGTGCTGTCGGTCATGAACTGGCACACCGCCTCGGCCAGCGATCGGGCGATGTCCACATTCTCCGGTCCCAGGATCGAATCCTCGCCCTCCAGGATGGCGTTGACGACAGCCTTCCTGTTGGCGGCATCGAGTTCGTTGAACTCCGAGCACTTCATCGTCAGTGCATCCGGCGGCGCCGGGACATCGGGAACGTCGGACTCCTGACCCGGCATGGGGAAGTTGGGGATGGTGATATCCGGGAGCCCGGGGATCTGTGGCAATCCCGGGATGCCGCGGTCACGCGTGGTGGTCGGCTCCGAGCTCAGCGGCGGACCCGGTTCGGTGGTCATGGCGACGGTGCCGTCGGTGCTGCGTCCGCATCCGGTCAGCAGGCCGAGGGCGATCAGGCCCGCGCCGGCGGCCACCACAGTGCGCATCATGGCTGTTCTCCTCTGATCCACTGTTGGGCGAACGCCAGAAACGCATCGTTCTCGTGCGGCGCGGCGACCGTGACACGGACGCCGTCCTGTCCGTAGGGGCGCACCAGCAGCCGGTTGTCGGCCGCGGCGTTGGTGAATGCGTCGCATTGCCCCGGCAGCGGCAGCCAGACGAAGTTGGCCTGCGAGGCGGGCAGGTCGTATCCCGCGGCGGTCAACGCCGCGCTCACCCGGGTGCGTTCGGCGACGACGGCGTCGGTGCGGGCCAGCAGTTCGTCGGCGGCGTCGATGGAAGCGATGGCCGCGGCCTGCGAGATGGTCGTCGCGGTGAACGGCACGTACACCTTGCCCAGCGCGGTGACGATGTCCGGATCGGCCACCGCGTAGCCGATGCGCAGCCCGGCCAGCCCGTAGGCCTTCGAGAAGGTGCGCAGCACAACGACGTTCGGGTATCGGCGGACCAGGCCGAGGCTGTCCGGCAACAGCCCGTCGCGGATGTACTCCACATAGGCCTCGTCGATGACGATCAGGACATCGGAGGGGACCGCCGCGACGAACGCCTCCAGTGCTGCCGGCTCGACGACGGTGGAGGTCGGGTTGTTCGGGTTGCAGACGAAGATCAGCCGGGTGCGGCCGGTGACGGCGGCCAGCATGGCGTCCAGATCGTGGGTGTGGTCCTTGAGCGGCACCGCGACCGGGGTGGCCCCGGCGGTGCGCACCTGCAGCGGGTAGATCTCGAAACTGCGCCAGCCGAACACCACCTCGTCGCCGACGGTGGAGGTGATCTGGATGAGCTGCTGGCACAGGCTCACCGAACCGGAGCCCACCGAGATGTTCTCCGGCGCGAACTCGACGTGCTTGGCGAGGCGCTCGCGCAGATCCAGGTAGCCGTTGTCGGGGTACCGGTTGATGCCGGCAGCAGCGGCGGTGATGGCCTCCATCACGCCGGGCAGCGGACCGTCCACGGTCTCGTTGCTGGCGATCTTGATGGCGCCGGGCACGGTGCGGCCCGGCGTGTAGGCCGGCAGATCGGCCAGCTCGGGTCGCAGACGGGCAGTCACCCAGCCATTCTAGGGGTGCGTGGAAGGCGCGCTTTGCCTTCCGCCGTCCGGCCTGTGTAATCTGTGCGCTCGGCGGTTCCGGGGGTCCGGTACCCTCAGATCGTTCAGGAGGCGTGCCAGAGCGGCCGAATGGGACTCACTGCTAATGAGTTGTCCGCCTTAAAGCGGACCGGAGGTTCAAATCCTCTCGCCTCCGCTGCATAACTGAATAGTTCGACCGGCAAGACCAGGCAAGACCAGCACGACGCTCCACCAGCACGACCAAGCGCCCGTAGCTCAACGGATAGAGCATCTGACTACGGATCAGAAGGTTAGGGGTTCGAATCCCTTCGGGCGCACACAAGCACCATCACGACTCCCGCGGCATCAGCACGACGCCCGGGAGTCGCTGCTTTTTTCGCAACATCATTCCCGGGCGCTGGCGTACTCGTCCAACACCTCGCGCACGTCCGGGCCGTGGGTGTGACGCTGGCCAAATCCGCCCGCGAAGCACAGGCAGCACGCCGATGACCCGGGTGGGGAGCCCCTTGGGCCTCAGACTTCTGCCATATGGCGCTGCGGATTTAGGTACGCACGGGTTCCGGGACTTTCGCGGTGCACACACATTGCCCGGATCGCGCAGCCTGGCTATGGTCCTCATCACCAAGCGCCGTCCGCATCAGCACCATCGGCGCACAAAGAGTCTCAATCGGCAGGTGTTTGAAAAGCCGCCCGGAGTAACTGAATCGTCTTGTACGGTGGCTCGCTCCGTTCCATTTGCCGCATCGCCACCAAGGCCATCGCGACATTCATCAAGCCGACGGCCAGTTCCACGGCGTTGTCCTGCCCAGAACCGGGCCCATCCAGAACAGCAGTCTCTAACTGCTCTCGGGTGCCTGGGCCGAACCCGCCGGGTTCGATCATGTAGCTGTTCAGGATGTCCAGGGCAGTTTGGAAGGCTGTGTACTGCTCAGGTAAGAGAGGCCAATAGGCCGACAGGTCCTCGGTATCGTCGCTCACGTCCGGAGTCTGCCATGGGAGCCGTGGCGCGGGGAGGTACATCTCACCGTGGGTTTGCCCCTGCTTTTTCGGTCGGGCCGGATGCTCTTTGTCCTGGGCCTGTCCAGTGAGGATTTCCACCATTTGGATGGCCCGGCGGACCCGGCGATCGGACGCTTTTGCTGGCAGATTGGCCAGGGAATGCATACGTGCAGGTAGCGGCGCGCCTCGCCAAGCCCGTCGGTGGGTTCAGTTATGTTGCGAACGGGTACCGTCAGTATGTTGGAAGTTGTAAGACAGAGGAGCCGAGTGCCTATTATGGCTGCCATGCCCACGACCGACACCACATCGACTGATCTCCTCCCGCCGTCGGAGCGGGTGCGGTTTGGTTTGCGGTTGGAAGATTCCGATTTTGATCCGCTCGGTCGTGACTTGGACCGCATTCGCGAGGCGGAGCGTTCCGCCGAACTCTCGGCCTCGTCCCTGCGTATCTTCTAGTCAAGATCGCCGCCGGGTCACTTGGGTGTCCGCGTTCAACGACTGGGCCGAGAACCCGCCTGCCTTCGTCACGACCTACGACGTCAAACAGGATCCTGCCGGTTGGCAGAATTTCTTCTCGCGGTACACGGCGGGTCGCGGCAACCCTGCGCTGTTGCAGGTGATCAAAGTTGTGGCGTCGTACAACGTTGAGAGCATCTTGGTCGAAACGCGATATATCGACGCGGATTGGCGAAGCGAGCACTCGCGGTTCTACTCGACGACGTATTCGCGGTATCCGTCGATTGCTCACCGCGCACACTTCTTCACCGCGCCGCTGCCAGCCGACCTTGGCGATCTCTCGGCTATCACCGACCACTACAAGGGGTATACGGTCCTGCGTCCGTTGCCGTCGCAGCCGGTCGGGCGGACAATGATCGAACCACCAGCGGAGCTCGTTGATGGAACTCGCTGTGAGGCAATCGAAAACGTCGACGTTTTGGGTTGGCCCATGACAGTGCGAGGGATGCCGTTCATCAGCCAGGATGCGCAGTACTTGAGGTGCGCGCACTCGGATGTGTGGATGGTGCTGCGACACGCGTACTTGCGCCACCAGCTAGGAAGAAAACTTCCAGCCGAGATTCACGAAGCGACACGCGGTGGCAACGTGGTTGCGCGTCAGGTTCCATCCGAGGGATTGACCCACCAACAGATGATGGCGGGAATGGCGACTCTTGGATTGTCACCTGCCACATTGGCTCTCCCTCAAACTTCGAGCGAGAATCAGGCTGCTGGGTTTCTCGGGCTGTATCCGATTCTCTGCAGGTGCGTGAACAGCAATATCAGTCCGATCGTCTTCTCTGACAATCATGTTTGGCTCGTGGTGGGCTATACGCGGCAGCCGTCCGGCGCTCACCCGAATCTAACGTTGTATCGACATGACGACGCTGCAGGGCCGTATATGAGGGTGAACGATCCATGGAATGAGCCGTCGATATCGCACCAGCCTTGGAGACAGGTGATAATCCCTCTGCCCCCGAAGATCTACATGACTGGCGAGCGGGCAGAAGTGATGGGCCGCTGGTGGTTCGAGCAGTGGTTACAGTCGGCGTCCTCTACTAATCTCCTGCGTCAGGTCCAGGACAGAGGCGATCTGACCTTTCGGACCTACAACGCTGACTCCAGCGACTTCAAGTTTGGCCTCGGAGGCAGAGCCGGCCTCGATCCCGAGGTCGCGCGAAGGTATCGGATGGCACCGTGGCCACGTAACCTGTGGGTTGTCGAGGCGGTAGATCGCACTCTTCGCGGCCAGTCGGGCGGCAGCGTCCTCGGCGAGGTGATCGTCGATCCGACGGCGAATCACTATCCATCGAAGCATGAGCCAGGAATTTTGGCGGCGCATGCACCGGGCTTCTGGTGGATGACCGTGCCAGACGAGGCCACCGATGTGCAGGGCATCTGCACCGAGACATTCTATGAATCCGGGCGGGTTGATCTCAGCAAGTAGGTGAGCCGTCAAGTTGCGATGGTTCTCGCAGAGCCGCTGTTTTCCTAGTACAAACGGGTCCAAATCCCCACGGATTCCCACGCACGGAGACGGACTGATGATGCTCAGTCATGTTGCAGTGCAGTAGGTTAACGGACCTTCACGGATTCCATTTGGCTATATGGACACGCTAGAAGGTTAGGGGTTCGAATCCCCTTCGGGCGCACTCAGGCAGGATGGGTCCATGACCCCGCAGGTGATCCAGCGCTGGATCGACTACATCGACAACCACGACCCGGCCGTCCTCGACGAGCTGCTCGCCGAGGACGCGGTGTTCTATTCACCGGCGGTGTTCACCCCGCAGCGGGGCAAGGCCACCACGGCCAGGTATTTGAACGCCGCCGCGAAACTCTTCGGCGGCACCGACTTCCACTACGTCGAGCAGTGGTACGGCGAGAACTCGGCGATCCTGGAGTTCCAGGCCACCCTCGACGGTGTGGTGGTCGACGGTATCGACATGATCCACTGGGGCGAGGACGGCAAGATCATCTCGTTCAAGGTGATGATCAGGCCGTTCAAGGGCCTGCAGGCGGTCATACCGCGGATGGCGGAGCTGCTCGGCGGGCCGTGACGTCCAGCTGGGCCTGCAGGGCGGTGGTGAACACCGGCTCGGCAAAGTAGTTGCCCTGAGCCACGGTGCAGCCGTACCCGCGCAGCAGTTCGGCGGTCTCGGCATCTTCGACACCTTCGGCGACGCTGGTGATGCCCAGCGTGTGGGTCAGCTTGATCACCGAATGCACGATCGCGGCCGCCCTCGGGTTCGCCAACATGGGCGCCACGAAGTTGCTGTCCAGTTTCAGCTCGTCGATCGGCAGATCCCGCAGATAGCTCATGGTCGCGTACCCGCTGCCGAAATCGTCGATGGAGACCCGGAACCCGGCCCTGCGGAGCCGCTCGATGACATCACGGGCCTGGAGCGCGTTGGCCAGCAGGTAGTGCTCGGTGATCTCGATGGTCACCGCCTCCGGGGGCAGGCCGTGACCGGCCAGCACCGCGCCGATCCGCTCGGGCAGCGTCGCATCGTTGAACGACGGCGCGAACAGGTTGATGGCGACCGGCACCTCGCGGACCCCGGGCCGGTACCAGGCGGCGGCATCGCGGGCCGCCTGTTCCAGCACCAGATCCGTCACGGCGCCCATCAGGCCGTTGCGCCGGATGAGCGGCAGGAACTGATGGGGTGTGAGCACACCGAGGTCGGGATGCGGCCACCGCACCAGCGCCTCGACACCAACGATGTCGCCGGTCGCCAGCGAGATCTGCGGCTGATAGGCCAGCCGGAGATCGCCGCCGTCGACCACCCGGCGCAACTCTCCGAGCAGCCGGATCTCCGAGACCGGCGGAAGACGGATCTGCCCGCTGTCCCCCCACGCCGGCGCGGTGTCCACATCGCCGATCTGCATGCCGGGGACGAACACCTGGATCCCGCCGACGCCGGAACGCTTCGCCACATACATCGCCACGTCGGCCCGCTTGAGCAGTTCCTCGGTGTTGATCGGCGGCTCCGAGTGCCCCGGCGCGGCGACCAAGCCGATGCTGGGGTGGATGTAGACGTCCTCACCGTCGAGCTGGAACGCGTCATCGAAGGCGTGCATGACCCGACCCGCGATCTGCTCGGGGGTTTCCGGACCGGCCTCGAGGATGATCGCGAACTCGTCGCCACCGAGCCGGGCAACGGTGTGGCCCGGAGGAACGCTGCGTACCAGCCGGCCCGCGATCTCGCGCAGCAACTCATCCCCGCAGTGGTGCCCGAGATTGTCGTTGACCAGCTTGAAGTCGTCGAGGTCCAGCGACAGCACAGCCACCTGTCGCCCGTCGCGATGCTGCAGCGCGATGGCGTGATCGAGGCGATCGGTGAACAACAGCCGGTTGGCGAGCCCGGTGAGCGGGTCGCGGAACGCGTGCTCGGCGACTTCCCCGAGCAGTTGTCGATTCTCCAGCAAGACGGTGAGCTGACGGATCAGTGCGGCGATCACCAGGATCGCCACCCCGACCAGCACCGGGCGGGCATTCGTGTCGGGCCACAGGGACGCCACCGCGGCGACGACGGCGAACGGCATCGTCGCGTACGGCAACCACATGATGGTTGTCGGCATCACGCGGCTACCCGAAGTGGCCGAGCCCCGTTTCACGTCGGCCGACATCTTCGCCGCGGCCGCGATCATCAGCAGCCCGGTGACCTTGCTGATGATCGGGAAGCCACCGATCGAGTGGTTGCCCTCCAGTTGCAGGTACAGCGCCGCGACGTCTCCCATCGCGATGGCGATGATGCCCGCGGTGAAGACGCCGAGAATATAGCGACGACCCGCCGGCACGGTGGTCAGCACCAGCACCGACAGGGTGACCATGGTCAGCGCGGCGATCGGGTAGATCGCGGTCAACGCGGCGTCGATGGTGTCGAAACGATGGTCGTGGAACACGCGGTGCAACACCGCCACCCAGACCAACAGGAACAGCGCGGAGGCGATCACCGTGCCATCGAGCAGCTGCCGGAAGACGGAAAGCCTGCTGTTCGCGGCGCGCAACATCCAGACGATGCCGACCGCCGAGGGGAGCGCCAGAAAGCCGATATCGGCCACGGATGGGAACGACGGGTCGATCTGGAGGACCGTCGTGGAATAGAGCCACACCAGGCTGCCGGCGACCCAGCCCAGGCAGCCGAAGGCAATGGCGATCCATCCGATCCGGATCCTGCCCCGGCCGGCGTGGGCGGCCATGGCGGCGCATGCACAGGTCAGTCCACTGAACGCAACGAAGCCGACCGAGCTGACCACGGTCGTCACCTGCGTACCGCCCCAACCGGCAAGCAACCAGCAAACAAACACCAGGTAAACCGCCAAGCCGGCGGCGTAGCTGGGGTTCGACCTGATCATGCGCATTACATGCAGCTTAGAGTGGTCTTCGGGTGCCGAGGATACTAATTGGCCCAGCCGGTCCAGCAACATCATGAGGCTGCGATAGCCTGCCAAGGATGCGTCTTTTGCTGATATCCGACACCCACGTCCCCAACCGGGCACGGGATATACCGGCGGTGGTGTGGGACGCAATCGATGAGGCCGACGCGGTGCTGCATGCGGGTGACTGGATGGCGCCGGATCTGTTGGACCGGCTGCAGGACCGTGCCCGGTTGCTGGTGGCGTGCTGGGGAAACAATGACGGTGACGAGTTGCGGGCGCGGCTGCCCGAGCGGGCCGACGTCACGCTCGGCGGGTTGCGGTTCACCGTCACGCACGAGGCGGGTGTATCGACCGGGCGTGACGAACGGATGGCCCGGCTCTACCCGGACACCGATGTGCTGGTCTTCGGGCACAGCCACATCCCCTGGGACGCGACGGCCTCCACCGGTCTGCGACTGCTCAATCCGGGCTCACCGACCGACCGCCGGCGCCAGCCTTTCTGCACCTATATGACCGCCTCGGTCGACGACGGCGTGCTCACCGACGTCACCCTGCATCGGGTCTAGCGGCACAGATCAGTTCGATGTGCTCTTCGGCCCAGTCACTCAGTGGTGCAAGGGCTTTCAGCAGCGCCTCGCCGGCCGGGGTCATCGAGTACTCCACCCGTGGCGGCACCTCGTGGTAGCTCTCGCGGTGCACCACACCGTGACGCTGTAATTCCTTCAGATGCTGGGTCAGCATCTTCTGTGAGACGCCGGGCAGGCTGCGGTGCAGCGCGTTGAAGCGTTTGGCGCCATCCTGCAGCTCCCACAAGATGAGGGGCTTCCACTTTCCGTCCACCACCGCGAAGCCCGCATCCAAGCCGCAGGTGAACTGGCCCAACTGTCCCATCGACATTCCTTTCCCGCACGTCGCAGCCATTACTTACCAAAAGGTGCGTACCCCACTATTTAGTGGGTACTTGTCGAAAACTCTGTGTCGCACCCACGATGGTGCCATGACGCTGCAACTGCCACCGATCACTTTCATCGGCCTCGGCGAGATGGGTGCGGCGCTGGCCCGCGCCGCCATCGCCGCCGGGCACTCCACCACGGTGTGGAATCGCACCGCTGCGAAGACCGACGGCCTCGGCGCCCGGGTGGCGCGCACCGTCGAGGAGGCGGTGAAATCAGCACCGCTGGTGGTGGTCTGCCTGTTCGACCACCGATCGGTGCACGAGGTCCTCGACCCGGTCGCCGGCCGGCTGGCCGGCGCACAGATCCTGAATCTCACCACCACCTCTCCGGAGAGCGCCCGCGAACTGGCGCGCTGGGCGGACGGGCTGGGCGCCCGGTATCTCGACGGCGGCATCATGGCCACACCGGAGATGATCGCCCGTCCCGGGTCCAGGATCTTCTACAGCGGAAGCCGAGACATTCTCGACGAGCACCGCGCCATCCTCGAACTGTGGGGAACGGCAGAGTATTTCGGTGACGACGCATGGATGGCCTCGCTACATGATCTGGCGTTGCTGTCGGCGATGTACGTGATGTTCGCCGGGTTCTTCCACGGTGCGGCGATGCTGAGCAGGGCTGGGGTGACCGCAGGAGACTTTGCCGCGATGGCGGTGCCCTGGCTGCAGGTGACCGCCGAATCGCTACCGGAGTTCGCCGCCGTCATCGACGGCAACGACTACTCGGTGCCCGGCCAGCAGAGCCTGTTGTTCTCCGACATCACCGACATCATCGAGGCCAGCCGCGATCAGGGGGTCAGCACCGAGGTGGTCGACGTCGTGCAGCGGCTCATTCACCGGCAGATCGACGCGGGCCACGGCACCGAGGGTTTCGCCCGCATCATCGAGGGCATCAGGAGTGCCGCGTGAACGTGACGATTCTGGGCCTCGGGCCGATGGGGCAGGCCCTCGCCGCAGCCCTGCTGGACGCGAAACACCGCACCACGGTGTGGAATCGGACCGCCGCCAAGGCCGGGCCGCTGCTCGCCCGTGGCGCGCTAGCCGCCGCGGACCCGGGCGCCGCCTTGTCCGCGGCGGACCTCGCCCTGATCAACGTCGTGGACCACGCGGCTGTCGACGCGATCCTGACAGCAGCGGGCACCGCCGTCGAGGGCACGGTGATCGTGGGACTGAGTTCAGACACCCCTGAACGGGCGCGCCGGACGGCCGGCCTGGTGGCCGACCTCGGCGGGCACTATCTCGACGGGGCCATCATGACGCCCACGACGACCATCGGGACGCCCGATGCGTCCCTTCTTTTCGCCGGACCACGGGAGCACTACGACGCGGGTGTCGAGGTGTTCAGCGCACTGGGAACGCCGACCTGGCTGGGCGCCGGATACGACCGCGCCGCGGCCTACGATATGGCGCTGCTCGATCTGTTCTGGACGTCGGTCAGCGGATTCCTGCACGCCACCGGCATCGCCAAGGCCCACGGCATCGGTGCCACCGAGTTGTTGCCGCACGCCACCGGCATCGTCGACATCCTCACCCCGATCTTCACCGAGATCACCGAGCGGGTCGAAACCGGAGAGCACGGGCAGGCCGACGCACCGGTGTCCTCGGTGGCGGCTTCGCTGCGTCATCTGATCGCCACCTCACGCGACGTGGGCGCGGATGCCGGTGCACTGGAGGCGTTTGCGCGCATCGTCGAGAGGGCGGTGGCCGACGGGCACGGTGCGCACGAGATCAGCGCCCTGGCTCCGTGATACCGGCGCGCCGGACAGCTCTGCATGGCAGGGTCGTATCCATGGAGCAGAAGCCGCCCACCGCCACCATCGCCGCTGCCAACCTCGCCCAGCGCGACGGCCTGCCGTTCGAGGACACCCGGGATTTCGAGGACGCAGACCGCGGCTTCCTCGGAGCACTGGAGCCGTGCGTGGTGACCGCCGCGGACGGAAGGGTGGTGTGGGACAACGACTCCTATGGGTTCCTGGCCGATGACGCGCCGGACAGCGTGCACCCGAGCCTGTGGCGGCAGTCCCAGCTGTGCGCCAAGCAGGGGCTCTACGAGGTGGTCCCCGGCATTTACCAGGTCCGCGGCCTGGACCTGTCCAATATCAGCTTCATCGAGGGCGACACCGGCATCATCGTCATCGACCCACTGGTGTCCACCGAGACCGCCGCGGCGGCGCTGGCCCTGTACCGGACGCACCGCGGAGACCGCCCCGTCGTCGCGGTGATCTACACCCACAGCCATGTCGACCACTTCGGCGGTGTGCTCGGCGTGACGTCCCAGGCTGATGTCGATGCCGGCAAGGTCGCGGTCATCGCGCCGGAGGGATTCACCGAGCACGCCGTGCAGGAGAACGTCTACGCCGGCACCGCCATGGCCCGCCGTGCCTCCTACATGTACGGCGCGGTGCTGGCCCGCGGCCCGCAAGGACAGGTCGGCTGTGGCCTGGGGCAGACGCCGTCCCTGGGTGAGGTGGCGCTGATCGTGCCCACCGTGGACATCGAGCATACCGGCCAGACCTACACCGTGGACGGCGTCGAGATCGAGTTCCAGATGGCGCCTGGCACCGAGGCCCCCGCCGAGATGCACTTCTATTTCCCGAAGTTCCGGGCGCTCTGCATGGCCGAGAACGCCACCCACAATCTGCACAACCTGCTGACGCTGCGCGGTGCGCTGGTGCGTGACCCACACGGCTGGGCCGGCTATCTCACCGAGGCGATCGACGCCTTCTCCGATCGCACCGATGTGGTGTTCGCCTCGCACCACTGGCCCACCTGGGGGCGGGACAACATCGTCGAATATCTGTCGGTGCAGCGGGATCTGTACGCCTATCTGCACGACCAGACGCTGCGCCAGCTCAACCAGGGGTTCACCGGCATCGAGATCGCCGAGACCTTCCAGATGCCGCCCGCACTCAAGAAGGCCTGGCACACACACGGCTACTACGGGTCGGTCAGCCACAACGTCAAGGCCGTCTACCAGCGCTACATGGGCTGGTTCGACGGCAACCCCGGCCGCCTCTGGCAGCACCCGCCGCAAGCGCTGGGCCCGCGCTATGTGGAGGCGATCGGCGGTATCGATCGGGTGGTCGAGCTCGCCAGGTCCGCCTTCGATGACGGTGACTACCGTTGGGCGGCAACGCTGCTCGACCATGCGATCTTCACCGACGAGAACCATCCGGGTGCCCGCGAATTGTACGGCGACACGCTCGAGCAGCTGGCCTACGGCGCGGAGAACGCGGTGTGGCGCAACTTCTTCCTGTCCGGGGCCACCGAACTGCGGGACGGAAATTTCGGCACTCCCACGCAGACGGCCTCCCCGTCGCTGATGAGTCAGCTGACTCCGGAGCAGATATTCGACATGCTGGCGATCAACATCAACGGGCCGCGTTCGTGGGATCTGGACCTCACGATCGACGTGACGTTCGTCGACCTCGCGACCGCTTACCGGCTGACGTTGCGCAACGGCGTGCTGGTGCATCGCAAGGCTTCAGCCGATCCCTCGACGGCGACGGCGACCGTCACGTTCGCGACCAAGTTGCGACTGCTGGCCTTCGCCGCCGGTGACCGCGACTCGCCCGGGGTGGAGTTCACCGGTGACACCGAGGCGCTGCCCACGCTGCTCGCCGTGCTGGACCGACCGGACCCCGGCTTCAACATCGTCACCCCCTAGTGGGGCGTGCGGAGCGAACTAGGGCATGCCGCCGTCGACGCGCAGGGTCGACCCGCTGGTGTAGCTCGATGCGTCGGAGGCCAGAAACAGTGCGGCTCCGATGATCTCGGGCGGGTTGCCGAGCCGCTTCAGCGCAAAGTGCTGCGCACCGGCCCGGGTCGCTTCGGTATCCCACGCGTCGCTGATGTCGGTCAGGAACGGGCCCGGCATCAGCGTGTTCACCCGTACCGTCGGGCCGAAGGCCAAGGCGAACCCCTCGGTCAGCGCATTGAGCCCGGCCTTGGAGGCGGCGTAGGGCAGAAAGGCGGGATCGGGCCTGCGCGAGCCGCTGGTGCTGACGTTGATGATCGATCCGCCGCCGGCGGCGACCATGCGCTCCCCGACCAGCGCCGAAAGCCGGAACGGGCCCTTGAAGTTCAGGTTCATCACGGAGTCGAAGAGCTTCTCGGACACCGAGGTCAGCGAATCGTAGAGCGGCGACATGCCCGCGTTGTTGATCAGCACGTCGACCTTGCCGAACCGCTCGTAGGACGCCTCGACCAACCCGTCGAGCTGATCCCAGCGCCCGACGTGCACCGCGTAGGGGAATGCGGCCCGGCCGGTCGCGGCGGTGATCTCCTCGGCGGTGGTGACACACGACTCGTACTTGCGGCTGGCGATGATCACGTCGGCGCCGCACCCGGCCATCGCGAAGGCCATCTCGCGGCCCAGTCCGCGACTGCCACCGGTGATCAGCACCACCCGGTCGGTCAGGTCGAACAGGGTGTCGGCATAGCCCATCATCGGCTCCTGGCGGTATCGCGGATGACTTTGTGCACGAATCCCAGCTTGTCCACCACCGGCTGCGGAATGTCGAAGGGATACAACGGGTTCTTGCCCATGGCCGTGTTCACCCGGTTGAAGAACAATGACATCCACTTCCAGTCGAACAACATCCGTTCGATGGGCTCGTCGTCGTAGGACTCCAGCGCCACGATGTCGCGTGGCGCGTTGAACCGCACCCGGTCGGCGTGCAACACCATGCCCGCTTCCCTGGCGGTGTCCATGGTGTCGGCGATGTGCAGGTAGTGCGCGAAACACTCCGCGAAGTCCTCCCACGGATGCATGGTGGCGTACTCGGAGATGTAGGTCGCCTCCCAGCCCCGCGGGGCACCGAGGTTGTAGTGCCGGTCGATCGTCTCGCGGTAGCCGGCCCGCTCGTCACCGAACAGCCGGCGGCACTCGTCGAGATAGATGTCTGCGCCGCAGCCGTTTTCGACGAGCACGTTCTGGTAGTAGTGGCCCACCTCGTGGCGGAAATGGCCGAGCATGGTGCGGTACGGCTCACCGAGGCGCACCCGCAGCGACTCCCGGTAGTCGTCCAGGGATTCGACCAGGTCGATGGTGATCACCCCGTTGGCGTGACCGATGATCACCTTCTCGCCGGTGCTGTGGCTGGACAGCAGATCGAAGGCCAGGCCGCCGTCACGCAGCCAGTACGGCTCGATCGGCAAGCCGATGTCCGCGAGCTGGAACACCAGCCGGCGCAGGGCGAGCGTGGTCGGTATCAGCTTCTCCCGCGCCAGGGTGTCGTCGGCGTCGGGTTCGTGGCGGATCAGCGAACCGGCCAGGCACCGGCCGCGCGGGCCCGCCTCCTGCTCCTCGCGGGCCAGCCAGTTGCAGCTCAGCGTCTGGTACTGAGTGCACCGGATCCACCTGATGCCCTCGTACATCGCCCCGCCGTCAGCCAGGGCCAGCATGGTGCGCGACGGCAGATGCAGGCCCACCGCGGTCCCGCACCGGGCACAGTGATCGGCCTCGAACGCCATGAAGCTGTCGCACACCGGGCAGGCGAAAGCACGCACGAGACCTATGGTGTCACGGTGCAACTTCTTCTGGTCCGACATGCGCTGCCGTTGCGGAGTGAGCCCGGCGAGGGGTCCGATCCGCACCTGTCCGAGGAGGGGCTGGCGCAGGCCGCCCGGCTGCCCGAAGCGTTGTCCCGTTTCCCCATCACCCGGCTGGTGAGCAGCCCGCAGCGCCGGGCGCAGCAGACCGCGCAGCCCGTCGCCGACGCGCTAGGGATGCCCGTCGACGTCGACGAACGGCTCGCCGAGTACGACTACGGTCTGTCGCACTACACACCGATCGAGGAGATCTCCAAGGAAGACCTGCAGCGCCTCATCGATGGGCATCTGCCCGGCGACGTGGATCCCGTCGCCTTCCAGGCCAGGATCTGGGCGGGCATCGACGACATCGTGGCGACGGCCGGCCACGATGACACCGTGGCGGTGTTCAGCCACGGCGGTGTGATCAACGCGGTGGTGCATCGGGTGATGCAGACGGCGCGGCTGCTGTGCGTCCAGGTCGACTACGTGGGCGTCACCCGGGTGTTGTCCTCTCGTGGCGGCCGGCTGTCGGTGGCCTCGGTCAATGGCACCGAACACGTATGGGACCTGCTGCCGCGGAACCAGCAATGGTAGAAAAGCTCGGTGAACTCTCTGGCCGGACTTGATCTCGACGCCCTGGACGCCCACCTGCGTGCCGAAGGTATCGCCCGCACCGGCGAGTTACGCAGCGAGCTGATCTCCGGTGGCCGTTCCAATCTGACCTTCCGGGTGTTCGACGATGCGTCGAAGTGGGTGCTGCGCCGCCCGCCGCTGCACGGTCTGACCCCGTCGGCGCACGATATGGCCCGCGAGTACAAGGTGGTCGCCGCGCTCGCCGACACCCCGGTGCCGGTGGCCCGTGCGGTGACCATGCGCGACGATGACTCCGTGCTCGGCGCGCCGTTCCAGATGGTGGAGAACGTCGAGGGCAACGTGGTGCGCAGTGCCGACGAACTTGCTTCCCTCGGTGACGCCGCCGTCATCGAGGGCTGCGTCGATGCGCTGATCACGGTGCTCGCCGATCTGCACGCCGTCGATCCGGCGGCCGTCGGGCTCGGCGACTTCGGCAAGGCCGAAGGCTACCTGGAACGCCAGGTGCGCCGCTGGGGTTCGCAATGGGATCACGTGCGGCTGCCCGACGATACCCGGGACACCGATGTGAAGAAGCTGCATTCCATTCTGGCGGAACGGATCCCGGCCAGTCCGCGCGCCTCTATCGTGCACGGCGACTACCGCATCGACAACACCATCCTGGACGCACAGGATCCGACGGTGGTGCGCGCGGTACTGGATTGGGAGTTGTCCACCCTCGGTGACCCGCTGTCGGATGCGGCGTTGATGTGCGTCTACCGCAACCCCAACTTCGACGATGTGCTCGGCATGCGGGCGGCCTGGACCTCGGAGCTGTTGCCGCCCGCCGATGACCTGGCCCAGCGCTATGCGGTCGCCAGTGGCCAGGAACTGCAGAACTGGGATTTCTACATGGCCCTGGCCTATTTCAAGCTGGCCATCATCGCCGCGGGGATCGATTTCCGCGGACGCGAGGGCGGCGACGCACCCGCTGCGGTCGGCGCAGCCGTGGCCCCGCTGATCGCCGAGGGGCTCAAGCTCGTCTAGAAGGTCCGGCGGGCCGCCTTCAGGTTCTTCCGGGCTGCCAGACGCAGCTGCACGATGCGGGCCGCGCCGACCATCACCGCGAGCAGTCCGCCGCCCACCGCGGCCAGCAGCAGGGCCACACCCAACGGCAGCGTCCAGTTCCAGCCCAGGAAGTGGAAGGTGCCCGGGTCGGTGTTCTGCGCGATGAAGATCAGCAAGACGATCAGGATCAAAAATCCGGCGATCAGTGAGGTCCAGAGCGCTGCCGCCCTGGTGAATTTGACCGCATCCTCCGGCGGGGGCGGCGGCGGTTCCGCTGCGCCCAAAGGTTCGTAAGGCTGCTCCGGCTCAGCGTGTGCCGCGTGCGGGTCGGTCGTCATGGCATTCATCTTGCCCGTTCACGCACGATTTCAAACCATCTCACGGTGAGTTAAAGCCCGGCATGTCCCGGCCAGGCCCGTTACTGTCGAGAAAATTGCCACGCATCGACGCACCAACGGCCGAGGGGACGGTATGCGCCGCATCCGGAAGTTCATCGTCTTGTGTACCGCTGCGCTCACCCTGTCGGTTGCCGGTTGTGGCAGTTCGAACCCGCTGGGTGGAGGTGAGATCTCCGGCGACCTGAAGGCGATCACCGTCGGCTCCGCGGACTTCACCGAATCGAAGATCATCGCCGAGATCTACGCCCAGGCCTTGGAAGCCAACGACTTCACCATCAAGCGGCAGTTCGGCATCGGCAGCCGGGAGACCTACATCCCTGCCGTACAGGATCATTCCATCGACCTGATCCCCGAATACACCGGCAACCTGCTGCAGTACTTCGATCCAGAGGCAACTGCCACCACATCCGACGCCGTACTGCTGGCACTGCTGAAGGCGCTGCCCGGCGACCTGTCGATCCTGTATCCGTCACCGGCCGAGGACAAGGACACCCTCGCGGTGTCGGAGAACATCGCGCAGGAGTGGAATCTGACCTCCATCGCCGATCTGGCCAAGCGCTCACCTGAGGTGAAAGTCGGTGGGCCATCGGAGTTTCAGACCCGTGTCACCGGGCTGGTGGGCCTCAAGCAGAAGTACGGACTCGATATCGCGCCCGCCAACTTCGTGGCGATCAGCGATGGCGGCGGGCCCGCGACCGTGCAGGCCCTGACCGGCGGCACCGTCACCGCCGCCAACATCTTCAGCACATCGCCGGCCATCGAGAAGAACAACCTGGTGGTGCTCGAAGATCCCGAGAGCGTGTTCCTGGCGGCGAATGTGGTGCCACTGGTCGCCTCGCAGAAGATGTCGAACGATCTCAAATCCGTGCTCGACGCCGTCAGCGCCAAGCTGACCACCGAAGCGCTGATCGAGTTGAACACGTCGGTCGAGGGCAACGAGGGTGTCGACCCTGACGAAGCGGCCGCAAAATGGATCAGGGACAACGGTTTCGACCAACCACTGCCGGGTAAGTGAGTACGCGATGATCACGTTCACCAACGTCACCAAGAGGTACCCCGACGGCACTGTCGCGGTCGACGACCTCACCCTCGATGTCCCCGAGGGCACGCTAGCGGCGTTCGTCGGCCCGTCGGGCTGTGGCAAGACGACCTCGATGCGGATGATCAACCGGATGATCGAGCCAACCTCGGGCACTCTGACGGTCAACGGCGAGGATGTGACCAAGGTCGACCCGGTCAAGTTGCGCCTCGGCATCGGGTACGTGATCCAGAGCGCCGGGCTCATGCCGCATCAGCGGGTCGTCGACAATGTCGCCACGGTGCCGGTGCTCAAGGGCGAGTCGCGCCGCAGCGCCCGCAAGGCCGCGCTGGAGGTTCTGGAGCGCGTCGGCCTGGATCCGAAACTGGCGCAACGCTATCCATCCCAGCTCTCGGGCGGTCAGCAGCAGCGCGTCGGGGTTGCCAGGGCGCTGGCCGCCGATCCCCCCATCCTGCTGATGGACGAACCGTTCAGTGCCGTGGACCCGGTGGTTCGCGAGGAGTTGCAGGCCGAGATCCTGCGGCTGCAAAGCGAATTGCGCAAGACCATCGTGTTCGTCACCCACGATATCGACGAGGCGATCAAGCTCGGCGACAAGGTCGCGGTGTTCGGCAGGGGCGGGGTGCTGCAGCAGTACGCCGAACCGTCGTTCGTGCTGTCCAACCCGGCCAACGAGCTGGTATCCGGTTTCGTCGGTGCCGACCGCGGCTACCGCGGTCTGCAGTTCTTCCAGGCGACCGGACTGCCGCTGCACGATATCCGCCAGGTCGCCGAGGACGATATCGACCAGCTTCAGCTCGCCCCCGGTGAATGGGCGCTGGTGCTGCGCACCGACGGGAAGCCGTTCGCCTGGATCAACGCCGAGGGCGTAGACGTACACCGCAACGGAAGTGCGTTGTACGACAGCACCATCGGCGGTGGGTCATTCTTCCGCCCCGACGGTTCCCTGCGACTGGCCCTGGACGCGGCCCTGTCCTCGCCGTCCGGACTCGGGGTGGCCGTCGACGAGGACGGCCGCCTGCTGGGCGGTGTGCAGGCCGATGATGTGCTGGCCGCGCTGAAGCAGCAGCGCCGGGTCCCGAAGGTCGGGTAGGCGGCCGCGTGAACTATCTGCTGACCCACCTCGACGATGCCTGGACGCTGACGCTGATCCATCTGCGGCTGTCGCTTGTGCCGGTCGTGCTGGGGTTGCTCATCGCGGTCCCGATCGGCGCGCTCATCCAGCGCACCACGCAGGCCCGCAGGATCGTCACCATCATCGCCAGCATCATCTTCACCATCCCGTCGCTCGCGCTGTTCGTGGTGCTGCCGCTCATCATCCCGACCCGCATCCTCGACGAGGCGAACGTCATCATTGCGCTGACGCTCTACACCACCGCGCTGCTGGTGCGGGCCGTCCCCGAAGCTCTGGATGCGGTACCGCCCGAGGTGCTCGATTCGGCCACCGCCGTCGGCTACCGGCCGCTCACCCGGGTGCTCAAAGTCGAACTGCCGCTGGCCATCCCGGTTCTCATCGCCAGCCTGCGCGTGGTTGCAGTGACCAATATCTCGATGGTGTCGGTGGGTTCGGTGATCGGCATCGGCGGCCTGGGCACCTGGTTCACCGAGGGCTACCAGGCCAACAAGAGCGGCCAGATCATCGCGGGCATCATCGCCATCTTCGTGCTGGCAGTGGTGATCGACACGCTGATCCTGTTGGCCGGTAAGGCCATCACACCGTGGACCCGAACCAAGGCGGGTGCGCGATGAACTTCCTGCAGGAGGCGCTGTCCTACATCTTCACCTCGGCGAACTGGTCGGGCCCCGCGGGCATCGGTATCCGCATCGTCGAACACCTGCAATACACCGCGATCGCGGTGGTGTTCTCCGTGCTGGTCGCCATCCCGATCGGGCTGATCATCGGGCACACCGGCCGCGGCACCTTCCTGGTGGTCACCGGTGTCAACGCGCTGCGGGCGCTGCCGACGCTGGGTGTGCTGCTGCTCGGTGTGCTGTTGTGGGGGCTGGGCCTCATCCCGCCGACGGTGGCGCTCATGCTGCTGGGGATCCCGCCGCTGCTGGCCGGCACCTACTCGGGCATCGCCAACGTGGACCGCGCCGTCGTTGACGCGGCCAGGGCCATGGGTATGACGGAACGGCAGGTGCTGCTGCGCGTCGAGGTGCCCAACGCGCTGCCCCTGATCCTCGGCGGTCTGCGCACCGCGACCCTGCAGATCGTCGCCACCGCCACCGTCGCGGCCTACGCCAGCCTCGGTGGGCTGGGTCGCTACCTGATCGACGGCATCAAGGTTCGTGAGTTCTATCTCGCACTGGTCGGCGCGCTTTTGGTGACGTTGCTCGCACTTATCCTCGACGGGGTGCTGGCGCTGGCGGTGTGGCTGTCCCAGCCGGGTAGTGACCGATTCGGAAAACGGGCCGCCGGGTTACCCCAGCCACTCCTGGATGACGAAGTAGCACTCGAATCATCCAACGCGGGTACGAAGCGTGGGGACGTTCGCATACGGTATGAGGGTGACTGAACCAGCCCCACAATCAGGCACGGGCGCCACGGATGAAACTGCAGGCACCTGGCCGGCGATCCTGACTTGGCGTGCGCACGATGTGCCGCGGATGGAGTCGGTGCGTGTGCAGCTGTCCGGCAACCGCATCAAGGCGTACGGCCGCATCGTCTCGGCCGCCACCTCCTCGGACCCCGCGTTCAGCGCCTCCTATGACCTGGTCACCGACGAGACCGGTGCCACCAAGCGGTTGTCGCTGACCATGACGCTGGCCGAACGGGAACGCCAGCTGTCCATCGCCCGCGACGAGGAGGGCATGTGGCTGGTGCGCGACCACCAGAACCAGACCAGCCGCGCCGCCTATGAAGGCGCCATGGATGTCGACGTCGTGTTCAGCCCGTTCTTCAACGCGCTGCCCATCCGCCGCACCGGACTGCACCAGCGGGCGGAGTCGCTGGAGGTTCCCGTCGTGTACGTGCGCCTGCCCGAACTGACGGTGGAGCTGGAGACGATCAGCTACAGCAGCGCCGGCGGGGCGGAGATCGGACTGAAATCGCCGATCGCCGACACCACCATCACCGTCGACGACGACGGTTTCATTCTCGACTACCCCGGACTGGCAACGCGGATCTGATCACCCCGCCGGCGCGACCGGCGGCGGCGAGTTCCTCCCGCCAGCCCGGTGCGCCGACGGTGACCGCCAGGATGTCGGGCCTGCTGAAGCTGTCGTAGCGGACTCGTGCCGCGTGGCCGGCTTCGACCAGATCGGCCACCGAGGCGTGCGCGGCCAGGTGCTCGCGGGCCCGGGTGAGCAGTTCGATGCTGCGGTCCAGGCCGGTGAGCAGCTGCTCGGAGTTCGCCTCGCACATGGCACGCACCAGGTCCGGGGCGGTGGCAGCGACCCGGGTGCCGTCCCGGAACGATCCGGCGGCCAGCGCGAAGGCCAGGGGGACATCGCTCGCGGTGGCGGCCAGCGTCTCGGCCAGCAGGTGGGGCAGATGCGATATCGCCGCGGCCGCGGCATCGTGCTCATCGGAACGGGCCGGCACCACGAACGCCCGGCAGTCCAGCGCCAGCTGCGCCACCATCGCCCAGACTTCGGCGTCGACCCCGTCGTCGACGGCGACCACCCACGGGGTGCCGGCGAACAGGTCCTTGTCGCCCGCGGACCAGCCGGAGTGCGCGGTTCCGGTCATCGGATGACCGCCGACGAACCGTGCCCGCAGCCCCGCAGACTCGACCTGCGCCAGCACCGCACCCTTGACGCTGATGACATCGGTCAGCGCGCAGTCCGGCGCGATCGCACGAACGTGCTCGAGCATGACGCCGAGTGCCGGCATCGGGACGGCCAGCACGATCAGCGCCCCGGTGTCCGCGGCACGCGCCAGCGCATCGTCGAGGGCTGTGGTGGCGTCGAATCCGTCGAGCCGGGCGCCTTGGACACCGTCCAGCGAGCGGTTGTAGCCGAACACCTCACGGCCGACCGCGGCCGCCGCCCGCATGAGCGAGCCGCCGATCAATCCCAGTCCCAGCACGCACACCGGAGTCTCGGTCACGGTTCTAGGTTGGCACACGGTCCGGGCGCCGGGTTGCCGGCCGGTGAATAGGTGGTCAAAGGTCCCGCGCGGGGACTAGCGTTAGCACCCATGGGAGCACAGCGTGCGCCGGCGCAGGAGGCTGCCAACATGCCGGGCGGATTCGGGGTCGCGGTCGTCCGGGAGGACGGCAAATGGCGGTGCGCTCCGTTGCGCAAGGGTGCGCTCAACAGCCTGACCGCGGCCGAGACCGAACTGCGGGAGCTGCGTAGCGCCGGCGCCGTTTTCGGGTTGCTCGACGTCGACGAGGAGTTCTTCGTCATCGTCCGGCCGGCCCCGGCGGGCACGCGGTTGCTGCTCTCGGATGCCACCGCCGCGCTGGACTACGACATCGCCGCCGAGGTGCTCGACAAACTGGACTCCGATATCGACGACGAGGACCTCGAGGACGCGGACCCGTTCGAGGAGGGCGACCTCGGGTTGCTCGCCGATGTCGGACTGCCCGCGGGTGTGCTCGGTGTGATTATCTCCGATGACGATATGGAGATCGACGAGCAGATCACCGCGATCGCCGAGCGGATGGGCTTCGAGAACGAACTGTCCGCGGTGCTCGACAAACTGGGTCGGTGAAACCGGATCAGGAGCTGATCCGGCTCGCCCTCGAGGTGGCCCGCGCCGCGCCCGTCGACGATGTGCCGATCGGGGCGGTGGTCTTCGGGCCCGACGGCACCGAACTTGCCCGCGCCGCCAACGCCCGAGAGGCACTGGGCGACCCGACCGCACATGCCGAGATCCTGGCGATGCGGGCCGCCGCCGCACGACTCGGTGACGGATGGCGGCTGGAGGGTTGCACGCTGGCCGTCACGGTCGAGCCGTGCACCATGTGCGCGGGGGCGCTGGTGATGGCCCGGGTCGGGTTGCTGGTGTTCGGGGCCTGGGAGCCCAAGACCGGGGCCGTCGGCTCGCTGTGGGACGTGGTGCGCGATCGCCGGCTCGTGCACCGGCCGCAGGTGCGCGGCGGGGTGCTCGCGCAGGAGTGTGCGGCCCCGCTGGAGGAGTTCTTCGCCCGGCAACGCTGAGTGCTGCGCCGTTTTCTACACCAGGGTCGTCAGCGCCCGCCGATCGCGACCGTGACGTAGAAATCGGCGCGATTATGGCCAACCGGCTGTCCCCGGTAAGCTGCCACGCGGTGGCGTGTCCGAGCGGCCTAAGGAGCACGCCTCGAAAGCGTGTGACGGGTAACCCCCGTCCGAGGGTTCAAATCCCTCCGCCACCGCCATAGCCCCTCACCTGCTCGCCCAGGTGGGGGGCTATTTTAATGTTTGCTGGCTGGCGTCGTGCCCACCGTGTGCCCACGTTTTGCCCACAGTCCCGACTGAATACGACTTATGCAGGGTGCCGCAACTGCATCCAGATCGGTATCGAAGAGGAGTCGATGGTCGACGCTGATCAACGATGCGCTGCGAACCCAGCACCAGCGATCAGCGATGAGTGGCCACCTAAGGTTCACCACTGAGCTGCCTCGTTGGCGGCAACAGTAGTTCCACGCCCGCTCCCGCCATCGATGCGCTGTCATTGCCGCACCACGTCGAGCACTGGTCTCCAGAGGGGAAAGCAGTCAAGCGGTGGCGTGTCCTGGTTCACGAAGGGCCGAACGACTGGATGCGATGCCAACGGCGCTGCGGGCGCTTGAGAGCGAATTAGGCGGTACCTCGATCCCGCAGAATGGTGCACGAAAGATCTAGTAGGCGTTTCGTCTCTGGTGAGGGGTTCGAAAGCCATCCACTTCCTTCCGTCATATTGGAATTATTTTTCATTATCAGTGGACGACGGGTTCGAACTTTCGGGCCGGTGGTTTCATTTGCCATGATCAAAGCTAGTCGTCCGGGTGCGAATTCCTTTGTCTCGATTGACTTTTCGCATCCGGAGCTTCATTCGCTGTGTACATGCGGGTCGCTATCCGCCGGATGTAGCACGGTGCGTAGTCGACAGTTTGGCAGTCCTTCCGGGTATTCATCGCCTCGTGCTCGTGGCGGTCCTCAATCAGATGGCCTGGGCCGGTGTCTACGGGGTCAGCGCCAGGCCAAGCGATCGGCGTACTGCAGCACTGTCGCCGTCGATTCGGGTGATGTTGGCGAGATCGCCACGCTTCCACATGGCGAGATAGAGCGTCTGGGCGTCGGCGGTGACCGACGCGACCGGGTCGCCGTCGCCGAGCGTCCACTGATCCCCGGTGTCTGCGGCGAGGATCCGGATCGTTTCGGAGACCGGTGTGGTGCGCTGCATGCGCAACTGGCGCGGGTAGAACATGGACACCACTTCGTCGACACCGTCTGCTGCGAAGGCCGCGTCGAAGGTGGGCGTGGTGCCGAAGGCGGCTTCCACGTCGACGCGGTGGATCGCATGTTCATGGGCCTGCCTGCGGATCCACCAGCCCGCCTGTCGCGGTTTGGGGCCAAAGGTCCAGCACGCCTCGTCGGCGGTGATTGCGGCCATGGCGGTGAGGAAGTCGGGGATGCCGTCAATGAAATCGGCGACCGGGGACGGGCCCGCGTCCGGAGTCGGTTGCGGCTCACGGTCGCGCAGGATCGATCGCACCCACGTCTGCACCACCCACAGGTGACTCAGAAGTTCGGTGACCGTCCACCCTGGGCAGCTCGGCACCTGGCGGTCCAGATCTGGACCGCCGGCCAGTGCGATGGCCTGGATGGCGATCACGTCGCCTTGCAGCTGACCTAGTAGCGCATCGTTTTCCACGCGGGCCAGATTACGGCGCACCGCTGAACCAGAGTTACTAGTTGAAAACGTTGTGATCGTGGCTCTCCGTTGGCGAGTACTTTGTTGGCAGCGCAGGCGGTTCTCAGGCCCGCGAGGATCGGATCGGCGACGAGGTCTCCGCATAGGCGACGAGTTCACTGCATGCGTTGTTCGAGCAACTGGCAACCGGGTCCACTGAGCTCGTCGACCGCTGCGCCGCGTCCGGATGCCGCGAGGAGTAGTGCTACCGCCGGACCTTCGACTCGATCACCTTGTCCGACTGCGATGTCAGCGTCAGTCGCGCACAGCTGTAGCCCATGGATCAGGGTCTTTGCCCCGAAGCGATGATCGCGGGATAGGTAACTCAGCGCGTGCGCGATGTGGGTGGTGTCGTAGGCGTGCGCGATCTGCAGTGGCCGTCGAATGTCCTCGCCGTGAACGACAATCTCGATCACCCGCGTGATCGTGGGTTGCGGCGGTGATGCTGTCGCATAGATTGCGGACCTCAGCGCGTTGACGGCGTGTAGCGCTGGGCGCTGGCGGCCTGCGTCGATTTGCTTCTCGGCGATGCGGTTCGGGCGAAATCCGGCAACCACTAGCTCGCCGGCGAACTTCGCGAGTGACAAGGTCGCGGCTCCCGCTAGATGAATGACGACGTCGCGAATATCCCACCCCGCACACAGTGAGGGCGTGGCCCAATCTATGTGCTTGTGATCGGTGAGGTCGTCGACTAGGGCGGCGCGTCCGGCGTGCACGTTCGCCCAAAGCTCAGACTGCATAGGGACAGTCTGGTGTTACTACGCGCGCACTGCCAGCGGGATCCGTCGGTCGGCGTTGCCACGTTTCTACAAGCGAAAGCAATCGCATCGTGTTTGGCTTGATGGGACGACAGCTCCTGTGATGCGCAACCATAGCCTGATGCGTAGGGTTCGGAATGTGGGCGAGCTGACCTGTCGACCGCCGACCGAACACGACTATCTCGATGTCGTTGATGCGCTCGACAAGTGGTGGGAAGATTCGCAACCCGCTGCTCGGAGCCAACGTGCAGCGCTTGTGCCGCGTCTGTTCTTTCAACATTTCACCGATACCAGCTTTGTCATCGTCGATGAGGACCGGCTCGTCGGTTTTCTCATTGGCTTCCTATCCCAGTCGCAAGCGGACGAGGCTTACATCCACTTCGTGGGCATCGACCCCGGCTATCGCGGTCGTGGGCTCGGTGCTGACCTGTACGAGCGATTCTTCGCTATCGCCCGCTGGCATCGCCGTCGCACCGTCCGGGCTATCACCTCTGCTTCCAATACCGGATCGCAGGCTTTTCATCAGCGCATGGGATTCAGCGTCAGCGATCCCATCACGAACTACGACGGACGGGGCAGTACGCATGTGACGTTCGCTCGAGAACTTTGAGAGCAAGTGCCAGTGCCGTGCGAAATTCACGACTATCCCGCGGTCGGCAGCGCGATCAAAGCAGTGATCTAAACGGTATCCCCTCCGTCCCACAGGGTTGGCATACGAAAGATCAAGCGGGCGGTGTGGATTTCGTGTACGTGGTCGGGGACTCTGCGGGTCAGGAGGGCCGATGTTGTTTCGCAGTCGCATGTGGCGATCGATTGTCGCCCTGTTCGCGTTGGCTGCGGCACTGAAACACGGAAGGGGCTATCGCGCATGACTGCAATCCGTTCTTCGGTGAAGCTCGGCAGTACGCACACCAAGTAGATGCAGATCAGACCCCTGGTAGCCGAGTGCTCGGTAGTTGCGCCACATTGCCGCGAGGTTCTGTCCCGCGCGCTTGTGCTCCTAGTGCATGTGAAGTGAGTGCAAGCGCGCGGGACAGGAATTACGTCGATACATCGATAGCTTGTTGCGACCGGTGGTAGTCATGGTTGGGTCCAACAGGCTGGCAAGCAGCGCGGGAGTGCGACGTGAGTAGCGACGATCTAACGAGCATGCAGACTTGGCGCGGCACCTTTTGGCTTCCGGACAAGTCGGACGAGTCTCACGAAGGATTCTTGACCTACGAGCCTGAGTATGGCGTGACCCTTAAGTTCGTGTCGGGCTTTGACGATCGAACTAGGACCGCGATTTCACCGACTGGGTACTCCGTGACTAGGGGATCCGGTCGTTTTCCACTAATACATGGTTCTGTCGAGGGCTCCACCCCCGTTACCTTGGTCGACTGTCGGGCCGTACGCCGCCGTTCGGGATGGGCCACGGAAAGTATTCGAAACCAAGATATCTCGGCGGCGCTGGTGCTAATTGGTGTGCTACTCAATCGCGCGGATGATCCTGAGTTCTGCGGCCTTTCGATCGAGTTGGAAAACCTGACGGAATGGGATCGCCACGATGAGATGACAATCTTCGTTGATCCCTCGGAGGATTCGCCACGCCGGGAGAACTGGCGGGTTCACGTCAACCCAATGCAGCCGCTCAGCGCATCGGTCGGGGACTTAACGATCAAGCTTGTGCGGCAGTATCGGCAGCCGAGGTTCGATGTGCGCCGAGACCGGTTGGAGACCACAGCGACGGCGTTCACATATCTGAAAATCAGCGCGTCGAGACCAAAGTCAATGGATGAATGGTTCGAGGTCGCAAAGGCGTTTCAGGACCTGGTTACCCTCGCTATGGACGCTCCGTGCGCGCTGCTGAGCGAGTCGCTGATTCCGTCCAAAGCGTTGTTGGACAGAGAGTCTGCACGGGCGCGGGAGGCCATCGACGTCTTCGGAGAGCATATTCTCCAGGGTGAACGAGACTTGGACGGGGTGGCGAACCGTGACGCGCTCTTCACGCTCGGGTCTGAGGGGGTTGACTTCGCTGGGATTGTCTCCGAATGGCTGCGTATCCACGCTGATTTTCGAACGACCTGCGACATGATCTTCGGTATGAAGTACGTCAGGGGCGGCTATCTGCAGACAGAGTTGATCACGGCTGTTGCCGCCGCCGAGTCGTTACATTCAGCCTTGAAGCTCCCTCCGCCGGTACCGGACAAAGAATTCGATGAACGGCGAAAACGTTTGATGGAATGCATTCCAAAGGATCAACGCGAGTGGCTGCACCGGAAACTCGGCGCGAACGAGCACACACTTCGGCAGCGGCTCATCGACCTCGCGAAGATCCCGTATCCCGACATCATTGCCGAGATTCTGCCCAATCCCGAGGCGTGGGCGAAAGCGGCCAAGGATGAGCGGAATGCGGTGGCGCATGGTGGCCAGAGAATGACCCGCGACGTTCCGCTGCTCAACGCTATCGTTACCACGACAACTGCCGTGGTATTCCTAAATCTGCTGCAGCAGTTACAGATTCCGGCTAAACGGGTCAAGATTGCTCTCGAACAGAATCGGACATTGAAGTCGGCGAAGTACCTCGCACGAGAGCATTGGCCTGCGCCGAAATCGACCTGAGTGGACCTTCAGCGACTGAGGCCGCAGGAGACACCTTCGTCTGTCCAGCCGTAAAGCGATGCACAATCACTGCACGACGGCTCCGCGCCCGTCATGCGACATTCGGATCCACGGCTTGCTCAGCCGGTTCCCGTTGACGGAATCGACTCGGCGCGATCCCGGACCAGCGTTTGAAAGCAACGCTGAATGCGCTCTCAGACCGGTAGCCGAGCGACGTTGCGAGTTCGTGGATCGATGCCGATCCGTCGGCCAGTGCTCGTTCGGCTTGGCGCATTCGCCATCTGAACAGGTAGGTGACAGGGGGAACGCCGGCGATCTTGGTGAACCGGTCGGCAAAGCTGCTTCGCGACATTGCGCACGCCGCGGCGAGTTCTGAGATATGCCAATCTCTGCCTACATCGGCATGCATGAGTTGCAACGCCGGGCTCAACCGGTCGTCGGCGGCGGCACGGATCCATCCCGAGGGCAGCTCATCCGCTGCCGCCGCCCAAGCCCGGAGAACCTGCACGAATAGCAGCTGCGTCAGCTGAGCTGAGGCAGCGGTGCGCCCAGCACGTGTGTGGTTGAACTCCTCGAAAAGCTCCTCGAGGAGCCAGCGCGCGGTCGTGGCCTCTCGCGCTTCGCCACGTAGGTGCAGGACGGGCGGGATGGCGTCTCGAAGGAAGTCATCGCCGGCCTCGAACAGCTCGACGTGCGCGGCAATGCATATGTGGTCATCGTCTCGATCGATCGGACGGGCCGGATCGGTCTCTCGGAGATGCATCGGTGGTTCGTCGAGATCGCTTCCCAGGTCGAAAGGCGTGCGTCCGTCGACCACCAGTACCTCGCCTGCGGCCACCTGTAGGCCCGCGGGCTCGGTGGCGAGTCGAAACCAAAAGGACCCCCTGACGACTCCCATGATCTTGATCTGGCCCGGGGCCGGGGACCGGGCTGCCCACGCCCCTGATCCGGAGATTCCGCCCGAGAGCACGCATCGCGCGCGCGAAATCTGGAGAAGATCGGAGATGAGGTCCATGCACACCAAGTTAGGACTCTGGCGAATGGATTGCGGGGTCTTGATGATTCACAATCCCGAGATCTGCCGTCAGGCTGGACACGACCGAATACCCGTCGGCCCGAGCTGAGGCGAGAAAGGCCCAAGTGAACCTCGCGGTCATCCTTCCAGCGCATCGAGATCGGAGTTCCTCATGGCCTTTACCGTCCTCCTGCATGCCAAAGCCAAGTCTGGCCGCAGTGACGATGTTGTCGACTTCTACCGCGAGACCCTCGCCGCCACCCGCTCACGGCCCGGCTGCATTGGGGTACGGGTCGTCCGCAGCGCCGACGACGACACTGAATTCGCGCTGATCGAGCAATGGGACGACAAGGCAGACCAGGAGGCTTACGCCGCATGGCGAGCCGAGGCCGGTGCCGATGTCATGGTGCGATTCGGCGAGCTTCTCGCCGGACCGCTCAGGATCGAGTTCTACGAGGAGATCAACGCCTGAGGCGTTTTGTCTCAAGCGAGGGGTTCGAAGCCCTCACTTCCGCCATGGCTCCCCACCGGTACACATCGGTGGGTAGCTTTTTGCTGCGCCGTCAGCTCTCGAGCGCGTCTTCCAGGCGCTGCACCTTCGCGCTGAGCTGGCCGGTGTGCCCGGGGCGGATATCGGCCTTCAGCACCAGGCCGACCCGCGGTGAGACGGCCGCGACGGCGTCCACGGCCTGCTTGACGACGGCCATCACCTCGTCCCATTCACCCTCGATGTTGGTGAACATCGCGTTCGTCTCGTTGGGCAGCCCGGATGCGCGCACGATGCGGACGGCCTCCGCGACCGCGCGGTGCACACCGCCGTCGACATCGGCAGCGGACGGGGTCAAGCTGAAGGCGACGAGCATGGTGTCCAGCCTGGCACAGCGGCCCGGGCAGTGTTTGGGCCCGGCGCTGCCGGGTATTACAAGAGTCGCCCGCTGACTCTCCCAGAACCGGCGATTGCGTTGTGGGGGATCACCACGAGGCAGGGTCCTACCCGGCACATCGCCGGAGCCAAGTGCCCAGGTGTTAGCACCGGTCCAGCATGTGGCCGCTGTGACGACGCAACCAACATCTGACGGTCGGCATCTCGCTGGCTTCACAAGATCGCGATGGCCAACGGCCACAACAAGTAAGGAACGCAGATGAGCGAACACAACAAGGCTGACCAGGCCCGCAAAGGGCTGATCGATTCGGTGAAGGGCAAGGCGAAAGAGGTCTTCGGAGCCGTCACCGGCAACGACTCACTCACTGCTGAAGGGCAACTCGAGCAGACGCAGGCCGCGGAGCGCAAAGAGGCCAACAGCGTCGAGGCCGTTGCCGACGCCGAGGCCGAACAGGCGCGGCGGCAGGCCGCGGAGGTTCAGACGGCCGGGGCTTCCGAGCGTGCCGGTGTGGCCAAGGAAGCCGCCGCGGTCGAGAACGCCGTGCACATCCGGCAGGAGGCAGAAAAGCATGCGGCCGAGAACGCGGAAGGCCAGAAGCTGGCGGCGAAGAACCGCAGTGCCTCGGCGACGGCGCTGAGCCAGGTGCGCCAGGCGAAAACCGAAGCGCGCGAGCAGATCGAAGGCGCGGCCGACGAGGTTGTCGAGGCGATTGATGATCACCGCTCAGAGGCCCAGAAGGCCGACGACACCCGCGAGGCAGCAGAGCGCGCTCGTCAGCGCGCCGAGGCCCTCACCTCAGAAGACCTGTCCTGAACACCGTCACCACCCAGGAGATGACCATGCAGATCACCGCAATACCCTTCGCGCTCTGGCGCGCGCAGTATCAGATCGTCCGCTACCCGTTGCAGTTGATCCAGGATCGAATGGCCGACCGGCTGGACCCCGAGGCTCCGGCGCGGCTGTTCTACGAGCGCACCCTCGGCCAGTTGGATTCCACCGTCGGTCGCGTGCTGCGTGACCCGGATCTGGAAGCCCGCGGGACCGCCTTGACCGAGCGCGGCGACGCACTGGTCAGGGCCTCACGGCTCGACGCGAAGGCGGCCCAGATCGAGGAGCAGGCCGACACCACCCTGCACGCCAGGCGGGAACAGGCGATGGAGGACCAGAAGCAGGCGCGTGCGGACCGGGAGCAGAAGGTCAACGACGCTCAGCGCAACGCCGACGAGCGCAAACAGTCCGCCGCCGAGGAAGCCCGGGCCCATACCGCGGCGGCCAAGAAACAGGCCGACGATGCCGCGGCCCGTAAGTCCGAGGCGGTCCGAACCGCTGAACAACAGGAGCGGAACCGCATCAAAGCGGCCGAGAAGAAGGCCATGGAGACTCCGAAGGCCGCGATGGCCGACGCGACGTCCAAGCGCACCGAGGCCACCGACAAGCGTAGGCAGGCCGACCGCGTCGAACAACTCGCCTCCGCCGAGAAGGCGAAGCGGCAGTCGAGCTGATCCTCAGACCGCGACGGTGACGAACCTGCCTGCCGGCACCGCGGACCCGATCACCGTGCCCTGGGCCGTTCCCTTGGGTGTGCTGATCGGCAACGTCGACCCGGGCACGAGTTCGTCGCCGTTGTCGGTGTCACCGGCGAACCAGTCGTTGAACCAGTCGGCGGACAACTCACCGACGGCCGGCGGGTTCTGCGGCTGCGGGAAACCCGCCAACAACTGGGCGCCGAACTGGATGAGTGCGTTGCCGCCCTGCATCGAGTCCATGTGCACGCCACCGGCGAGCACCACACCGTTGAACCGGCCGGGGCGCGCCGCGTTCAGGTCCGCTTTGAGGGTGCTGATGAAGTTGAAGGCGTTGCGGGGCGCGCCGATCTCGCGGACCGGGATATAGCGGCCGGTCTCGTCCTCATAGGCCTGCAACTTGCGCAGCGCGACCGGCATCGTGTTGCCGCTGGGCACACCGTCCAGGGTGATCACCCCGACCAGATCGTCGGCGGCGCCGTTGTCGACGAGGTACCCGGCGACCGCGGCAACCAGGCCACCGCCGGCCGAATGACCCGCCAGGCCGAACTTCTCGGGCAGCTTCGCGTCCGCCGGGTCCAGCCCGTACCGGGTGGCGAATCCCGCGGCGAGCGCGCTGTCGGTCAGCGCCGTCCGGTCACCGACGAACAGGTCTGCGATGGCCGCGGCCATCCCGTCACCGTTGATCCAGTTGTCGTCACCGGCAAAGGGATTCGACGAGATCGTCGGGGTGACCACAATGGCTCCGGTCGACGCGGCGAGGTTGGCCGCGGTGAAGCTGTACATCGGGCCGAGTGCGAAGAAACCGTGCTGCAACACGATCAGCTTCTCCGGCACCACATCGCCCTCGGGGTAGTACCAATTCGCCTTCACCCGCTGTCCGGTGGACAGCAGGATCGTTGAGTTGCGCACCGTCACGGTGCTGTTCGGGGGCAGCACCGGGGGGCCGGTGATCAGTGCCTCCAGCGCCTGCAGCGAGTTGAACACCAAGGAGCCGATGCCGCTGGTGATCCGGTCCGTCACGCCCTGCAGCCAGCGGATCAGATTCGGGGGTGACGCAGCCGCGGCCTGCACGGGTGCGGCGGCTTCCGGTGCGGCCAGCGCCAGTGACGCACTCGGCTGCGCGGCGATCTTCGCGACGGCGGCCGCGCCGCCGGCACTGATATCGGTGACCGCGGGCGTCGAGACGGTGGGCGTCGACAGGGTCGGCGTGGCCACCACGGTCTCGGCGGGGACCGTCATCGTCCGCTCGGGTGCACTCGCGGTCATCGGCGCCGAGCGCGGCCGGAGAGCCGTCATCGCGTCGGTGCGCGCAGTCAGGTTCTTCTTTTTCTTCGGTGTGTCGCTGAGGGCGTCTTCGCCGGGTATCTCGGGCGCCTCGACCTCGGCCTCGACGTCTGGCGAGGTGTCGGGTGTGGCCTCATCCGAGGGGCTCTCAGGCTGGTTGCCACCCGCCGCGGGGGACGAGTCGGACGCCGACTCCGATCCGGATCCGGTCGTCGAGTCGTCGGCGAGCGCCACGCCCGCGCCGGCGAGAACCGCCGCCGAGACACCGGCCGACAACAGCCCGGCACTCACCCATATCGGCAGCCGTTCCATAAAATCCCCTGACGCTGAAAAAGAAGCAAACACCATCCTGCCTGATTATTGACACGGGCGAAAGCTACGCGGGTGGTTTCATCAGACCGCCATACTCAGATACTGACGAAGGGAAATACTTATGAAGGCTGTCAGTTGTCTGTCCGGCGAACTGTCCGTGGTCGAGATCCCCACCCCGCAGCCGGCCCGCGGGCAGTTGCTGCTCGACGTGCGGCGATGCGGTATTTGCGGGTCCGACCTGCACGCCAAGGACCACGCCGACGAGCTGACCGAGGTGATGGACGCGGTCGGATACCCCGATTTCATGCGCGGGGATACCCCGGTGGTGATGGGCCACGAATTCTGCGGCGAAGTCGCCGAGCGCGGACCCGGTGTCGCCAAAGAATTCAAGGTCGGGACCACGGTGGTGTCCTTTCCGCTACTGCGGGCAAACGGTGGCGTGCATCTGACGGGGCTGTCACCCTTGGCGCCGGGCGGCTATGCCGAGCAGGTACTCGGCGAGGCCGCCATGAGTTTCGTGGTGCCCAACGGTCTGGACGTCGACACCGCCGCGCTGACCGAACCGATGGCCGTGGCGCTGCACGCGGTCCGGCGCAGCGATATCGGGCGCCGGGACACCGCCGTCGTGATCGGCTGCGGACCGGTCGGGCTGGCCGTCATCTGTCACCTCAAGGCCATGGGCGTGGCCACCGTCATCGCCAGCGACTACTCGCCGACCCGCCGCGCCCTTGCCGCGCGCTGTGGCGCCCACGTGGTGGTCGATCCGGCGCGCGACTCGCCGTATGACCGGGCCGCCGAAAAGAAGGGTGTCATCACCGCGGCCCCCGATCTCTACGAACTCGGTATGAGCTCGATGGAGAAGTTGCGCAGGGTTCCGGGCTGGGCCCATCTCTACCGGCTCGCGGACAAGCTGGGTGCGGCCGGACCGAAAAGCCCGGTCATCTTCGAATGCGTCGGGGTGCCCGGCATGATCGACGGCGCCATCGCCGCCGCACCCGTGGCCAGCAAGGTCATCGTGGTCGGGGTCTGCATGGGTGATGACCGGCTGCGGCCGGCGATGGCCAACGGTAAGGAGATCGATCTGCGGTTCGTCTTCGGCTATACACCCTTGGAATTCCGGGACGCGCTGTACCTGCTGGCCGATGGCAAGGTCGATGCGTCGGCTCTGGTCACCGGCAGGGTCGGCCTGGGCGGGGTGGCGGCGGCGTTCCAGGCGCTCGGGGACCCGGAATCACAGGCCAAGATTTTGATCGATCCGCGTAGCCCGGCCGTCGAACCGCGTTCGTCTGTCGCTTGAAAACCGTTCACCGGCAGTTCTTTTCGTCGGTGACATTGGTCAAACACGGGGCGCGTCAACTGCGTTGGCGCGTGACGTGTGCGACAGTTGAGAAACTATGGGTAACAACGTGACATGGCGTGACCCGCTGTCGTTGTCGTTCGAGGTGCACCGCCGGGTGTTGCTGGCGCGGCTACGCCGCCGTCAGCGGCGTCAGGCCGCCTCCGCGCCGGCGTCGCGGGTGTCCTGACCGGACTTCTGCGAGCGGGCCGGTGACTGTGCGGTCTTCGGACCGGTCCGGTTCCCGCCGAACGTGCTCCGCGGTCCGTCGCGCAGGGTGACGACGGGTCTGCCGGGGGTCTTCCTTGCCGACGGCGGCGCCTCCAACTCGTCGTCGTCGGAGGTCGCTTCAGCCTCGGGAGGCGCCTCGCTCTGCACCGCGGACTCGGGCTGCGAGGCCGGTTGCACGGCCGCCGCGGCGGCCGGTGGCGCTACCGCGGGAGCGGCCGGGTTGCGCGTGATGCCCAGCAGATTCTCCAGGCCTTCGCGCACCGCACCGGGGACCGCGTTCAGCGCCTCGACGATCTTGTGCGGCGGGGTGAACAACGAAAAAGGCTTGCGCACTTCGGGGTTCAGGTTCAGTCGATCGGTGTAGCCCATGTCGACGATGATCCGCAGCAACGGCTCGATCGCACCCAGCAGTCGTTCTGCGGCCGCCGACACCCCCAGGTGATAGGCCATGTCACGCAGCGGAGCGAGCAGCGGCAACCGGGACGCCGGCACCAGGATGTAGGTGTCGGTCCCGCCGGCGGAATTGGTCACCACCTTGACGTGATTGGCCTCCGCGGTCGGGTCCACCGCGTCGTACCAGTTGTCGACGTGGGCGTATTCGTGGCCGAGCACGGCGTTCAGGATCGCCACCGGATTGAAGTACGCGGGAAAGTCGCCCCACAGGTCGTACTCGTTGACCACGTAGGTGGTGTCGTACTGCGTCGCCTGCCCCGGCCCCATCGGCGAGACCACATCCGGGATCGCGATGCCGGGGAACCGCGCGAAGATGCCCCCGTTCGGGACGAACGGGGTGGCGATCTGCAGGAAGCTGAGGTCCAGCGGTGACGGCGGCGCATCGGACTCCGCGACGTCCCGTTTGAGCTGCTCGGCCAGCAGGGCGCCCAGCGAGTAGCCCGCGACGAGCACCTTCCCGGAGGTCGTGACCAGCTGCTGGTGCAGCACCGGCATGCCGATGCGCACGCTGCGATCGAGGTTGAGCGACGCCGGATACTCGGTGCCGATGTAGGTGTCTCCGGGCTGCACGATGGTGTTGCTCAGCTTGGCGGGCAGGCGCTCGGACACCGGGTCGCTGCTGCCGCCGATGCCGATGACGGTGTTGACCAGCCCCACCAACGGACCGAAGCCGTTGGCCCCGATCGCCTGGCCGCAGACGAGCGCGATCGATACCACGACGGCGAACAGGCCCGTCGTGAGCGTTCTGAGCCGTGATCCGGCCATGTATGCCCCCTCGACGAAAAGGACCGTACCCCGGTATTGCAGCGAGCAGAGGAGATTTGCCGCGTTCGCACCGGCGGGGGATTAGAGTCAGCCCGCATGAAGGTTTTACGGGGAATTGTCGCGGCGGCCGCGGTCTCGGCGGGCCTCGGCGGACTTGCCACCACGGCGGCCCCCGCGGCCGGCGCCGATGTGGTGGCCTATCTGGTCAACGTGCACGTGCGGCCCGGGTACAACTTCCCCAACGGGGACGTGGCGATCGCGTACGGCCAGACCGTCTGTGACCGGGTGGCCGCCAAGATGCCCTATGCCCAGTTGGTCGACCAGCTCAAGGTCGATTTCCACACCAGCGACTACTACCAGGCCGGATACCTGATCAATCAGGCGGTCAATGAGCTGTGCCCGGCGCAGATCTGGCAGCTGCGCGAATCGGCCGCCGGCTACACCGCCTGAGACGAGAACGGCGGCACCCCCGGACAAGGATGCCGCCGTCGCTCGTCTGACCCCGGTCAGGGGCAGGTGACCTCGATCTCGAAGGGCTTGTTCACCGGTGTCATCGGGTTGGCCATGTCGATGCCCGTGGCGGTCCCGGTGATCTTGTAGGTGTTGCCGTCCTTCTCGGCCTTCGCCTCGCCACCCGCACCGGCGGCGTAGCCGAGGGTCACTCCGTTGACGTTGCCCAGACCCACCGAGGTGACGGTGGGGGCGTCGCCCTCGCTGACGACGGCGGCGATGCCTGTAGTGGCCTCACCGATGGCGATGTTGACGTTGCCGCCCATGGCCGCGCACACGATGCTGCCGTTGACGGACTGCTCTGCGCCGTCGATGACGACCCTGGTGGTACCCGACCCGGTGGCGGCGGTGGGCGATTCGGTTGCGGATGCTGCCGTCTCCTCCGACGTGACGGCTGCACTCGTCTCCGAAGAGGCACTGCTGGATGAGGATTTGTCGTCCGAGGAACAGCCGGACAAGCCGGCGATGAGGAGCGCCGCACTACTCACGGCAACTACGAAGCCACGCTTCACCACTGATCTCCTTAGGTTGTGCGATCAATCAAGATCGCCGGATGAACCTCAGCAGTATGTGCGCCGCCGGACCCGTAGTCATCGAATTGCGCGAAAATGTCGTCTGGCCATGACCGATCAGCACGACACCCGCAGGATGAACGTGCCGTCGGCGGTGAAACTGGCCGCGTCGGTGCGAAAGCCCGTCGCCGTTCCGGAGATGACGAAGGTCGGGCCCGTCATGGTGACCTCGGCGGGCGGTTCGCCCAGACCCGCGTTGTAGCTGCCGGTGAAACCGGCGAGGTCACGAATGCCGACGGACTCGGCGGTGAGCTCGTCGCCGCCGGAGACCAGCGCTGTCGTGCCCGAGGTCCGGTTGCCGGTGGTGATGGCGGTCTGGAAGCCCATCGACGAACACTGCACCTCGTGGGTGGTGCCGCCATCGCGGCCGTCGACGGTGATCTGTGCGGTGCCTGCGGCGAGCACGCCCTCGGGCAGTGGGGCGGCCTTTGGTTCCGACGAACACGCCGCGCACGTTGCCACGGTCCCCGCGATCAGGGCCAACGCTCCGATTCTCATGCAACGAATGTACGGCCGGAGCGGGGCGGGCCACTGTGTCTTTGTTGAATGTCGTCTTGGTTGAATGTCCCGGTGAGTGAGCCGTTCTTCGAGGTACAGGCCGAACTGCCCGGGCGGTCCGGGCGGGTCGGCACCATCCACACGCCCCACGGTGATATCCAGACCCCGGCGTTCATCGCGGTCGGCACCGCGGCCACCGTCAAGGCGGTGCTGCCGGAAACCATGAAAGACCTTGGTGCACAGGCGGTTCTGTCCAATGCCTACCATCTCTATCTGCAGCCGGGGCCCGATGTGGTGGACGAGGCCGGGGGACTGGGCGCTTTCATGAACTGGCCGGGGCCGACGTTCACCGACAGTGGCGGCTTCCAGGTGATGTCACTGGGTGTCGGGTTCAAGAAGGTGCTGTCGATGGACACCACCCGGGTGCAGGCCGACGATGTCATCGCCGAAGGCAAGGAACGCCTCGCCCATGTCGACGAGGACGGGGTGACGTTCCGCTCGCACCGTGACGGATCCTCGCACCGGTTCACCCCCGAGGTGTCCATCGGGATCCAGCATCAGCTGGGGGCGGACATCATCTTCGCCTTCGACGAGCTGACCACGCTGGTCAATACCCGCAGTTATCAGGAACAGTCGGTGCGCCGCACCCATGACTGGGCGGTGCGCTGTGTGGCCGAGCATCGCCGGCTCACCGAGGTGCGCCATGACAAGCCGTATCAGGCGCTGTTCGGGGTGGTGCAGGGTGCGCAGTACGAGGATCTGCGCCGCCAGGCCGCCAGCGGTCTGGCCGATATCGGTTTCGACGGGTTTGGCATCGGTGGCGCACTGGAGAAGCAGAATCTGGCCACCATCGTCGGCTGGGTGACCGATGAGCTGCCCGACGACAAGCCGCGACATTTGCTCGGCATCAGCGAACCCGACGACCTGTTTGCCGCGGTCGCCGCCGGCGCGGACACCTTCGACTGTGTGTCCCCGTCCCGGGTGGCGCGCAATGCGGCCGTCTACTCGGCGACGGGCCGGTTCAACATCACCGGGGCGCGCTACAAGCGCGACTTCACGCCCATCGATGCCGAATGTGACTGTTACACCTGCGCGAACTACACCAAGGCCTACATCCATCACCTTTTCAAGGCCAAGGAGATGCTGTCCTCGACGTTGTGCACGATCCACAACGAGCGGTTCACGGTCCGGCTGGTCGACCGGATCCGGCAGTCGATCCTCGACGGCCGGTTCGACGAGCTGCAGGCCGACGTCCTGGGCCGGTATTACGGCAGCCCGCGGGCCTCTTAGACGTTTGTAGAATAAGGAGATGACAAGTACTGCGGATCCGCAGATGCTGCTGCTCCAGATGCTCGACCCCGTCAACCGGGCCAACCCCTACCCACTGTTCGCGCAGATCCGTGAGCTCGGACCGCTGCTCATGCCGGAATCGAACATGACGGTGTTCTCGTCCTTCGCCGACTGCGATGAGGTGCTGCGGCATCCGGACTCGTGCAGCGACAGCATGAAATCCTCTGTCGTGCAACGACAACTGGCGTCCGGCGCGGTGCCGCCTCGTGGAAACACACCCGGATTCCTCTTCCTGGACCCGCCGGATCACACTCGGCTGCGCAAGCTCGCCCAGCAGGCGTTCGCGCCGAGGGTGGTGCGGGCGCTGGAGCCCGAGATTGCCGCCACGGTCGACGGACTACTTGACGCGATGGCCGACGCCGGCTCGGCCGATCTCATCTCCGGGCTGGCCTACCCGCTGCCGGTGGCCGTGATCTGTCGACTGCTCGGTGTGCCGGTCGAGGACGAATCGCGGTTCAGCAGTGCCGCTGCCCTGGTGGCACAGGCGCTGGACCCGATCATGTCGATCACCGGCGCCCCCGACCCGGAGGCCGATGCCCGCCTCGACGCCGGCGCATGGTTGCGCGAGTACCTGGGTGAGCTGGTCGAGCAGCGGCGTGCGGACCCCCGGGAGGACCTGATCTCGGCGCTGATCGCCGCTGAGGAGGGCGGCGATCAGCTGACCGCGGACGAGATTGTCGCGACCTGCAATCTGCTGCTCATCGCGGGACACGAGACGACGGTCAACCTGATCGCCAATGCGGCGCAGGAGATGTTGCGGACGCCGGAGCACTGGTCGGCGCTGGCCGCCGATGCCGAACTGGCGGGTGCGATCGTCGAGGAGACGTTGCGGTTCGATCCGCCGGTCCAGCTGGTCATGCGGATCGCCGGAGCGGACATGCGCATCGGGGACGTCGATATCGCGGCGGGCGACACCATGCTGTTGCTACTCGCCGCCGCGCAACGCGATCCCGATATGTACGACGAACCCGACCGGTTCCGGCCCGGCCGGGAATCGTTGCGCCACCTGTCCTTCGGGCTAGGCCCGCATTTCTGCCTGGGTGCACCGCTGGCGCGGCTGGAGGGCCGGGTGGCGCTGTCGAAGTTGACCGCGCGATTCCCGCGGGCGCGACTGTCCGCCGAGCCGGTGTACAAGCCGAATGTCACCCTGCGGGGGCTGGCTACGCTTTCGGTTGCCTTGCAATAGCCCTTGCATGGTGCGGGTCGGTGGTGAAGATCTGGTCGTCGGCCCTCACCCGTTTGCGTAACGCGTAGAACGACTTCCGGGAGATGGCGTGCTCGACGCAAGAAAGTTGAGACGGCCCCGCGGGGAGCGCCATCAGGCCACTCCAAGATCGCCAGGCGGATGCTGGGATCGATGGTTCATTGACAGCCGTCACCGGAACCCTGAAGCAGAAGTGTCACCACCAAGAGCCTTCGAACTGTCACCGATGTCCTCAGAATTTCCCTTGCGCGGGGCCTTGATTCGGCGTAGCATCGAACACGAGTTCGAAAGCGACGTTGCTCCCATCACCACTCGGTGAGCACAGACCGCGACTCCGGTCGCCGCGAGGTTCGATGGCCCCTTTCGGGCTGTGCGGACCGTTGTGACTGATCGTGCCCGTTGGGCACCTTCTGTGAAAGTCGGTATCCCTATGGACGCCACTGATCTCGACACGTTCATTGATGCGCTGATCGATGACCTCACCCCGGTACCTGCACCCGAGGACGACGCCGATCGCACGCTGTTTCATCTACTCGACAGTCCGCGCCGGGTGATCGATGAGCAGCCGTTGTTGGCGGTGCTGGCGGCCGCGGTGACCTTGCGCAATCTGTTCGATCATGTGATCGCCCAGGCGGTTGCGGCCACGGAGCGGGCCGGGATCCCGGCGCGCAAACACCTGCGCACGGGGGCCGATCTGCTGACCAGTCTGGGTGTGGCGCCGGGTGCGGCGTACCGGGCCGCGCGGGTGGGCCGGGCGGCACACACCCTGCCCGCGTTGACGCAGTTGCAGCGCCTCGGTGGGGTCGGTATCGAGTTCGCCGACGCCATCGGCAAAGGAGTCGCCCACATCCACAATCGGGTGGCGTTGTCCGAGGAAGACCGGGCGGGCGTGGTGACGACGCTGATGATCGAGACCACCCCGTCCGGGGTGGCCAAGAAGGCCCGAGCGATCGCCATCGACAGAGCGGCGGCCCAGCCTGTCGACGACGGGGCGGTGCCGGTCGCCGAAAACGCCGACCTCAACGACATGACCGTGGTGCAGACCGAGGACGGGCGGGTCGCGGCCAGCTTGGATCTCGACGCACTCACCGCAGAGGAACTGCTCACCGCGCTGGACCCGTTGTGCCGGCCCATCCCGCTGCCCGACGGGTCCCCGGACCCACGCCCGACCGGGCGCCGCCGCGCCGACGCCTTCGGACAGATCATGCGCACCTACCTGTCGAGCTCGCAGCGCCCGATGAGCGGGGGCGTGCTCCCGCACGTCACCCTCACCCGCCCCGCCGCAGCACCGGGCGTGGACATTCTCGGATTCGGCGGGCCCGTCAGCACCCGCACCGCCGACCTCATCACCTGCGACAGCACCCTGACCTCGGTGACCATCGACAACGCCGGCGCACCACTGGACGTCGGGCGCGCCGAGCGACTGTTCACACCCGCCATCCGCAAAGGTTTGGCCGTCCGCGACCGTGGATGCGCCCACCCGGGCTGCGGACGGCCGGTGTCCTGGTGCGACGCCCACCACATCCAACCCTGGAGCAGCGGCGGGCGCACCAGCATCGACAACGGGGTGCTGCTGTGCCGACTGCACCACACCGCGATCCACCACGGGGGCTGGCAGGTCTACCTCGGCGCCGACCGCCACCCCTGGTTCATCCCACCGCATGACCCGGCCGGCCCCGAACCGGCGCACCTGAGATCCCACGCCCGACGCACCATGACCGATCTGCCTACCGCCGCATAACTCTTGCGCACCTTGACAACTGAACAGTGAACCGCGCGGACGGCCGATCCGCGGAGGGACGCCAACCCCAACTGCGGCCAGCGACTCGCGGCACTCAGGTGAGCGCCGCGATGACTTCGGCGGCGGCCCGTTCACCGGACTCGACGGCACCCTCCATATAGGCACTCCACTGTGTTGCGGTGTCGGTGGACGCCCAGTGGATCGGGCCGATCGGTTCGGCCAGCGCGGGTCCGTAGGTGGTCCACACCAGCGGACCGCAGTTGGCGTTGTAACAGCCGCGGGTCCACTGTCGGTTGCCCCATTCCCCGTCGATGTAGTGCAGCGGTTTTGCCGCCCGATCCCCGAAATGCCGCACCAGTTCGGCCATCAGCGCCTCGCGGCGTTCGGCTTCTGACCAGTGCGCGTGCGTGCGGGCCTGCTCGCCCTCAAGGAAGAGCAGGATCACACCGTGGCCGTCACCCTGGATGCAGGTGTCATTCGACATCCGGGCGGGCCCGATATCGGAGATCAGCTGCCCGTTGAGTCCTTCTGTCCGCCAGAAGGGTTCGTCATACACGAAGAACGCCTTCATGGCGGCTGAATTCGGCATTCGCTGAGTCAGTTGATCGCGATACCCGGACAGTGGCGGGTCGTACATGATGCGGCCGGCCAGCATCGGTGAGAGCGCGACGATCACGCGGCGCCCGCGCGCGGTGCGCCCGCCGCGGCAGTGCACCGCGACGGAATCGGTGCCGTGCTCGATCAGCTGCACAGGGGCGTCGAACACCAGGTGGTCGGTGACCAGCGCTGCCAGCCGCTGGGGTATCTGGGCGGTCCCGCCCACGAACCGGGTGGTCTGCGCGCCACCCTCGGACTCGGCGAACAGCTCGGCGGTCACCCCGCAGGTCTGGATGGTGAACAGCAGATGCAGGAAGGAGACTTCGACCGTCGGCACGGCGAGGATCCCGACGGTGCATATCTCCAGCAGTGTGCGCGCGACCGGTGACAGACCCTGTGTGTCGTACCAAGCGCCCGCGGTGATGGCGTCCCACTCGGCGGCGTGCGGTGCGGTCCATGGAGTCGCCGGTGATACCTCGGCGGACAGCTCGTCCAGACGCCGCAGCACCGTCTCCAGCTCTGCCAGTTCATCGCCGAATCGGTCGTGAAAATCGTTGCCGCGCAGAACTCCCGTGCCGGCAAGCTCGTAGGACGTCTCACCCTCGTCGTACTGCTGATATGTCTCGACACCGAGTTCTGCGGCCAACGCGAACATGCGGTGATGGGTATCGCCGATCCACTGCGCGCCCAATTCCATCGGCAGACCGGCCAGATCCTCGGTGAGGATGCGTCCGCCGACGCGGGTGTCCGCCTCCAGGATCAGCGGTGTGAGCCCCGCCGCCAGCACCGTGCGGGCCGCGATCAGACCGGACAGCCCGGCACCGATAATCAGGACGTCCGCTTCATCGCTTGCCATGAACGACACCCTCTCACGATGATCGCGTAGCGTCGGGCAGATGCCGACCGAGCTCACCGCCGAGCGGGCCGCCGCGCGGCTGCAGGCGACCGACACCTTGGGAATTCCGTTGGGGCCCGGCCAGCCGCCGGCTTTCCTGCGGGCGCTGGGCGAGCGCGACGACTGGACCGATCTGCGGGTCTACGGCGCACTGCTGGCGGTGCTCACCGAATTGTTCACCCGCAAGGGAGTGCACTACCTGTCCGGGTTCTACGGCCCGCTGGACCGGGCGCTCCGCGACGGCGGCGCCGACGTCGAGTTCGCGCCCGCGGACTTCCGGCGCTTCGGTCCGCTGCTGCAGCGGCAGTCACCGCGGGTGATGACGACGGTCACCGCGGCGCCGGACGCCGACGGCTGGTGTTCGCTGTCCCTGCATGCCGGCGGTACCGTCGACGAATTGCGGCGTGCCGGCGCAGATCCCGACCGGTTGCTCATTGTGGAGGCCTCCGATGCGTTCCCGCGGACCTACGGGATGGGCGATCACCGGCACGCCCTGCACGTCGACGAGATCGACATCCTGGCGCGATCCTCGGAGGCGCCGCTCGCGCTGCCTGGAGGTGACACACCGCCCAGTGACGTCGACCGGGCCATCGCGAAGAACGCCGTGGCCTACATGCCGTCGGGGGTGACCCTGCAGACCGGGATCGGCTCGATCCCCAACCAGATCGCCACCCTGCTCGCCGAGGGCGACGGCAGCGACTTCGGTTTGCACAGCGAGATGTTCACCGATGGCTGCATGCGTCTGCACCGGGCGGGCAAGATCGCCAACGCTCACAAGGGCCAGTTCGACGGTGTCAGCGTGACGACCTTCGCGTTCGGGTCGGCCGAACTCTACGACTGGCTCGATGGCAACCGGGAGGTGGCCTTCCTGCCGGTGGAGGTGGTCAACGCACCGGAAGTGATCGCCGACAACCATCGCATGGTCACCATCAACGGTGCGCTGGGCATCGACATCCACGGGCAGGTGGTCGCCGACACCATCGACGGCGGGCAGTTCAGCGGGATCGGCGGGGCCGAGGATTTTGTGGCCGGCGCCGGCCTCGAGTTGTCCGACCGCTCACTCATCTGCCTGCCGTCGACGTACATGAAAGACGGTGAACTGCGCTCGCGCGTCGTGCCGTGGTTCGGGCCCGGAGCGGTGATCACCACACCGCGCCATCACGTCGACGTGATCGTCACCGAACACGGCACCGCCGAATTGGAGGGCCTGACGGTCCGCGAGCGGGGCGAGGCGCTGGCGGCCATCGCGGATCCGCAGTTCCGGGACGGTCTGCTGGCGGCCGCTGCGCGGGCGGCGCAGGGCCGGTCACCGGTCCCGGATCGCACCATCCTCTTGTAACTTACAAAATGTAAGTTAAAGTCGCCGGATGGGAGACGACGCGCGGCGCTTCGTGGTCATCGGCGGCGGGCTGGCCGGGCTGGCCTCGGCGGTCTGGCTGGCCGAGGCCGGGTGCGCGGTGACCCTGCTGGAACGGCGCGGCAGCCTCGGCGGCCGCACGCACGCCATGCGTGCCGAGACCGGCAGCAATGGCCCGGACGATGTGCCCGACAACGGCCAGCACGTCATCGCCAGCGGGTATCAACACCTCTACCGGTATCTCACCAGCGTCGGCACCCGCCAACACATCGCGTTCCCGAAATCCTCCACACTGCGCTGGCCCGACGGGCGCAAGGTCACCATGCAGACCACCGGGGTGGGCGCGATCCGCACCCTGTTCGGGGTGCACCCGGACGCGAGCTGGGCGGACCGGTTGCGTGCCGCGCGCGCCACCCTGCTGCTGGGCTGGCAGGCGCTGCGGCAGCCCGCCGATCTTGCCGATATCTCCACCGAGCAGTGGTTCGACCGCGTCGGGATGCCCGCCCCGGCGCGAGAAGCGTTGTGGGACTGGCTGGCGCTGGGAATCGCCGCCGAGCCGGTCGCGCAGGAGTCGGCGAAGGTCTTCGCGAATGTGCTCGGCACCGGTATCCGTTTGGGGATCAAACACCGCACCCCCGTCACCATCGGGTACCCGACTGTCGACCTGGACACCCTCTACATCGAGGGCGCCCTGAGGGTGTTCGAGGAGCGCGGTGTCGATGTGCGCTACCGGGCGGTGGCCCGAAAGATCAACATCACCGACGGCGCGGTGACCGGCGTGCTGCTGGCCGACGGGACCGAGATCCCCGCGGATGCGGTGGTCTGCGCGGTGCCCAACTCCAATATCGCCGGCCTGCTTGACGACCTGCCTGAGCACCCGGAAATCTACGCCGCGGCAGACAAATTGGGCTACACCCCCATCGTCAGCACCAACCTGTACCTTGACCGGCCGCTGGGTACCGAGTCCGCCTTCGAGGGGTTGATCGGCGGCACCGGTGTCATCGACGAGGTCTTCGACCGGCAGATCATGCATGGCCGCAGCACCGAACGCTCGTGGTTGTACTGCCTGACCACCAGCGGCGCCTACGAGCAGATACACAAGAGCAACGAGGAGATCGTCGACGAGCAGCTGGCATTGCTGCGGCGTTACTACCCGGCCGCGACGGAGGCGAAAGTGCTGGAGGCCCAGGTGGTCAAGATGCCGCGGGCCACCTTCTCCCAGGTGGTCGGCACCGATTCGCTGCGCCCACCGCAACGCACTTCGGTGCCCTCGCTGGTGTTGGCCGGGGACTGGACCGCCACGGACTGGTCGGCCACCATGGAGAGCGCCGTGCAGAGTGCCGCCAAGGCCGTCGACCTGCTGCTCGCATGACCCGCCGCCGGCTCACCGGTGCCGAACGTCGGACCCAGCTTCTCGATGTGGCGCGCGACATCGTGGCCGCCGACGGCTTCCCCGCGCTGACCATCGAGCGCGTCGCGGGCCAATCGGGGGTGACCAGAACCGTTGTCTATCAACAGTTCATCGACCTAGCCGGTCTGACGACAGCCCTGCTGGACCGTGAGTCCGCGGTGGCGTTCTCGGGGATCGGCAGCGTGCAGGGCGCGCGCGACATCGACGAGCTGGGCCGCGGCATCCTGGCCTATCTGCACGCCGCCCCGACAAGTTGGCGGATCATACTTCGGCCTCCCGACGGAGCCCCGCCGGAGGCGCGGGTGCGGCTCGAACTGGGTCGCGCCTACGCGAGGTCGGTGGCGGCTCGGCACCTGCGGGTCGACCCGGACAGCGCGACAGTACGAATCCTGTTGGCCGCCATCGAGGAATTGGCCCGGCTGCATCTCGACGATCCAGCCGCGCATCCCGATGCGGAGATGTTGTCCTACCTCGGGTCGCTGGTGGGCTGGGCGGCGGGCGTCACAGCGGGTTGAGGATCCGGTCCAGAAACTGCCGCGTGCGCTCCTGCCGGGGGTTCCCGATGACCTCTTCGGGTGTGCCCTGTTCCAGGATGACGCCGTTGTCGGTGAACAACACCTGATTGGAAACCTGTCGGGCGAACTGGATTTCGTGCGTGACGATCACCAGGGTCCACCCCTGCACGGCGAGATCCTTGATCACCGAGAGCACCTCGCCCACGAGCTCCGGGTCCAGGGCCGACGTCGGTTCGTCGAAGAGCACCAGCTTGGGCTTGAGCGCCAGTGCCCGCGCGATACCGACGCGCTGCTGCTGGCCGCCGGACAGCTGGAACGGGTACTGGTCCTGCTTCTCGGCGAGCCCCACCTGGTCGAGCAACGCGACGGCCTCGGCGACCACTTCGTCCTTGGGGCGCTTCTGCACGATCACCGGGCCCTCGATGATGTTCTCCAGCACCGTCTTGTGTGGGAACAGGTTGTGGCCCTGGAACACGAAGCCGCTGCGCGACTGGAATCGGCGTATCTCGGGTTTCGGGGTCGGGGTGGCGAAGTCGATCTCGACATCGTCGACCCGGATCACCCCGGCGTCGGCTCGGTCCAGCGCGTTCAGGGTGCGCAGCAGGGTGGTCTTTCCCGACCCGGACGGCCCGATGATCGCCGTCGCGGTGCCGGTGGCCACCGTGAAGGACACGTCGCGCAGCACCTTGTTGTCGCCGAACGCCTTCTCGATGCCCCGAGCCTCGACACGGTATTCGGTCATCTCGCCACGTACCTTTCCAGTCGGTGTTCCACCCTGGCCTGCCCGAAGGACAGCGCCAGGCAGATCACCCAGTAGTAGATCGCCGCCGTGCCGTAGAGCGCGAAGAACTCGAACGTGGGCGCCGCGACGATCTGAGCCTGTCGCAGCAACTCGGTCACCAAAATCGTCGACGCCAGGGATGTGTCCTTGACCAGCGAGATCAACGTGTTGGACAGCGGCGGGACGGCGACCCGGGCGGCCTGGGGCAGGATGATGCGCCGCAGCGCGCCGGCGTAGTGGTAGCCGATGGTCTCGGCTGCCTCCCACTGCCCCTTCGGCACGCTCAAGATCGCGGAACGGATGATCTCGGCCGCGTAGCCGCCGACGTTGAGGCTGAAGGCGATCACCGCCGCGGGGAACGGGTCGATCCGCACCCCGAACTCCGGCAGCGCGTAGAACACGATGAACAGCTGCACCAGCAGCGGTGTGCCGCGGATGATCGAGATGTAGAACCGCGCCACATTGCTCACCACCACGTTCGACGACAACCGGGCCAGGGCCACCGCCAGCGCGATCACCAGGCCGATGATGAAGCTGATGAGCGTCAGCGGAATCGTCATGGTGAGCGCGGCCTTGGCGAGCGGCCAGAGGTTGTCGAGCACCAGCTGGAACGCCGAGCGCACCTCCGGACTCGCGCCGGGGGTCTGGGCTGTGGCCGTGGCGCCGCCGGTCGCGTCGGCCTTCAGGTACTTCTCCGAGATCGCGGTCAGTCTGCCGTCGGCGCGCAATTGGTCGAGGGCGCCGTTGAGTTCGGGCAGCAGACCGCTGTCCTTACGGGCGGCGAAGCCCTGATCGCTGGTCTCACCGGTCTGCGCGGCGATCTTGACCGAGGTGTCACCGGTCTCGGCGAGGTAGGCGTACACCGCGACGCTGTCGTTCACAGTGGCGTCGATGCGGCCCTGGTTGAGCAGGGTGATCGCCTGCGCGAAGCCCTCCACACCTTCGACCGTGGCGCCGGCGTCGCGGGCGACCTGCGCCCAGTTGCTGGTGATCGACTGGGCGGTGGTCTTGCCCGACAGATCCTCGAGCGAGCTGATCGAGTCGTCGTCGGCTCTCGTGACGATGACGCCTTCGCCGACCGTATAGGGCTGGGACAGGTCGTATTTGGCCTGGCGTTCGGGGTTGATGGTGACTTGGTTGGCGACGATGTCGAACCGGTTGGCTTCCAGTGCCGCGAAGATGGAATCCCATGGCGTTTCCACGAATTCGACGGTCACACCCAGTTGGTCGCCGACCGCCCTGGCGACGTCGATGTCATAGCCGACCAGTTCGCCGGTGGCGGGGTCGTGGTAGCTGAACGGCGCGTAGGTGCCCTCGGTGCCGACCCGCAGCACGCCCGCCGACTGGATCGGGTCCGTGCCGGTGCCCTCGGGTGAGCCGCAGCCGACGGCGCCGAGGATCACCGCGGCGGTGAGCAGTGTGGCGAGCAGTACCCGCTGGAGGTTTCCGAGCACGGGCGGACCGTAGCAATGCTTGTCCGCTGTGCACAGGGTTTCGCTCACACGGGGCGGTATACCCAGGGCTGCCGCGGAACAGACATGGGATCGAATTCGCCGAGCATGCCGTCGAGCGTGGTGGCCGAATAGCCCAGGGAGTCCGCGATCAGAGCCAGCGCGGGCGCCACACCGATCTCGGCGAGTGTCACCGCGCCGTCACGCTTGGCCAACCGCTTGCCCTCGGCGTTGAGCACCAGCGGTACGTGGGCGTAGGTGACCGGGGGGTAGCCCAGCAGCGCCGCGAGATAGGCCTGCCGCGGCGAGGACGACAGCAGATCGTCACCGCGCACCACCTGGTCGATATCCTGGGCGGCGTCATCGACCACCACCGCCAGGTTGTAGGCGGTCACCCCGTCGCCGCGTCGCAGCACGAAATCATCGACCACACCGGTGAATTCACCGTGCAGGACATCGGTGACGGTGTAGGAGAAGGTGTCGCTGCGCAACCGTAAAGCTGGGGGCCGGTGTGAATCGGCCGGCGGTTCGCGATCCCGGCAGGTTCCCGGATAGGCGCCCTCCGGTGCGTGCGGAGCCCGCGGAGCACCGAGTATATCCTTTCTGCTGCAGTAGCATTCGTACACCAGGCCGCGCCGGGACAGCTCTTCTATCACGGTGTCGTAGCGGCCGGCGTGGGCGGTCTGATACTCGGGCGGATCATCGGGGATCACCCCGATCGCGGTCAGGTCGGCCAGCTGCCGGGCCGCCACATCGCTGAACGTGCGGTCGTCGAGATCCTCGACCCGGATCAGGAACCGGCGCCCCGTGGACCTGGCGAACAACCAGGCCAATACCGCCGTGCGCAGATTGCCGATGTGCAGATCGGCCGACGGGCTGGGGGCGAACCGGCCGGAACGTCCCCCGTCGCTTCGGCCTGGCATAGCTCGTCAGGCTACCTCCGCCAGCCGATCGCGGGCCTCCGCCGCACACTGTGCCCACCGCGGGCCGGGAACCTGCACGCCGGACTCCGAGGGGAAGGCGCTGGAGATCACCAGATCGGGATGCAACCTGCCCAGCACCTGCAGGCTGTCCTGCAACTGGGCGGCGTCGCTGATACCGGGCAGATGGCCGGCCGCCCAGTCACCGTCTTCGCCGAGGAAGATGGTGTCGCCGGTGAACAGGTAGCTCTGGCCGTTGGCGCCGGGCACCAGATAGCTGGTGCTGCCGGGGGAGTGGCCCGGGGTGGGGATCACCTCGATGCCGTTGGCGTCGACATGCCTGCTGCCGATCGGGACGTCGATGTGGGCGTGCCTGCCGATATCGACCAGTTCGGCCGCCGGCGCGTGCAGGCGGGCGCCGAAGTGTGCGGCGATGCGGCCCAGCATCGGACCCGCTTCGTCGCGGTGGGACAGGTATTGATGGGCGACTCCGCCGAGCCGTTGCAGCTCGGCGAAGTCGGCCTCGGTCTGGGTGCTGTAGAACAGCACGTTGCCACCCGGGCCGCCCGTCCACAGGTAGGCGTGGGTGGTCAGACCGGGAAACGGGCTGTCCTGCCGGGTCTCCCACAGGTCGGAGCGGATCTGCTGCATGGGTGCCTCCTCGTCGGTGTGCACCCAGCTTTCAACCTCAACCATGGTTGAGGTCAAGCGATGTATCCGCCCCGTGCGGACGGTGTCAGTTACAGCCGCCCGCGCTGACCCATCGCCCGTTGTAACCGATGCAGCCGCTGACGTTCGAACCCGGCGGCGGCGGAGGCGGTGGCGGGTCTTCGGGCAGCGGGGCGTAGTACGCCGGCGGTGGCACGTAGGGGGCCACCGCGTCGGCGATGTTGACGCATCCACCCACGGAGATCCGGCGCCCGGCGCTGGCACACACGTCCGCAAGTGCAGTACCGGCGGGCGCGGCCAACACGATCACGCCGGGCAGCGTCAGGAACGCGAACGCGACCGCCATGACGCGGGCCCGGATCGACCTACTCGTGCTGTTCACGACTGCTGTCCTCCAGGGGGATTGGGTGCGTTGTAGCCGCAGCGGTTGCGGAAATCGACCAACGGCTGGCGGATGCCCCTCAGCTCTGCGTGCTCCTGAGGATGGGCGTCGAAGTAGACCTTGGTGGATTCCGGAACCTCGTCCTGCGGGAGTCCGTGCAGATCGGTGAAGTATGCGTTCAGCTCTGGATGAGTGAACAGGTACGCCGACGTCGCGGCGGCAACTCCGGAGGCGATGCCGGCCAGATCGGCGGCAGAACAGTTCGGCGGCCGCGGCGGCTCGGTGGGTGGCTCGGCCTGGGCCGTGGCACCCCCCAGCAGAGCGCCGGCGGCAAGCGCGAGCGCTCCGGCACCCCTGAGTCGGTTCAGTGTCAGCCTCATCGGTGGATCCCTTTCATCAGCCCGCTTCGCCGGTCATGGGCGGGCGGTACCTCATGATTGTCGACCCGGGTGGCGCGGGGTGCTGGTCGATTGGGCATCTTTGACCCGGCACGGCCGCTCAATCGTTCTGCGGGCCGAGGCCGCCGATGATGTCGCCGAGCCGGAACGTCACCGGCCGTTCGAGTTGGGCGTATGTGCACGAGCGCGGATCGCGATCGGGGCGCCACCGGTTGAACTGGGCGGTGTGCCTGAAGCGCGTCCCCTCCATGTGGTCATAGCGGACCTCGACCACGCGCTCCGGGCGCAACGGCACGAAGGACAGGCTCTTGTCGGGGTTCCATCGCGAATTGGTGGTGCGGCGCATCGATGGATCGGCCACCACATGCGCCGCCCAGTTCCATGGATGGTCGTCGAAAGTCGTTAGCAGTTGCTGTAATTCGGTGAAGAGTTCGCGGCGACGAGCCATCGTGAACGCGCCGATGACGCCGACCGAGGCCAGCGACCCGTCGTCGGCGTAGAGCCCGAGCATGAGCGATCCGACTGCATCGTCGCCGGACTTGTGCAGCCGGTAGCCGGCCACCACGCAGTCGGCGGTGCGCGCATGCTTGATCTTGAACATTGCCCGCTTGTCCGGCTGGTAGGTGCCATCGAGCGGTTTGGCGATCACCCCGTCCAGCCCGGCACCCTCGAATTCGGAGAACCATCGCTGCGCGGTGCCGGGATCCGTGGTCGCCGGGGTGACGTGGAAGGCGGGGCCGCATCCGTGCAGCGCCTCGACGAGTGCCGCCCGGCGCTCCAGGAACGGTCGCGAGGTGTAGTCGATGTCGCCGAGCGCGAGCAGATCGAAGGCGATGAAGGCGGCCGGTGTCTCGGCCGCCAGTTTCGCCGCCCGCGATGCCGCCGGATGCAGACGCAGTTGCAGCGCCTCGAAATCGAGCCCGCTGCCGGTCGCGATCACGATCTCGCCATCGATGACGCAGCGGGCGGGGAGTTCTGCGCGGGCCGCGTCCACCAGCTCGGGGAAGTACCGGGTCAGCGGCCGGACGTTGCGGCTGCCCAGCTCGACCTCGTCGCCGTCGCGGAAAAGGATCGAGCGAAAGCCATCCCATTTCGGTTCGTAGGACGCGCCCGGCGGGATCTCCTGGACCGACTTCGACAGCATCGGTGACACCGGGGGCACGACGGGCAGGTCCACCGCTCCATTCTTGCCGCTCGTCGGCGACGGGCGGTTCCGAAGCGGTCCGATGGTGCTTCGGCGACGCGCAGGCCCAGTCCCGAATCGATCAGGACGAGACTGGCCGCATGGTGCGGCAGTTGAGATGATGAACCTTCACGTCGGCATGTTCACGGCGCGGCGCATGAGTGCGTCGAACGTTCGGTCGGGCAGGAGGCGGCTCAACGCAATCAAGGGCCGGGCCCCCGCCCCGACGACATAGCGGGTCTTGGGACGTCGGGCCGTGCATGCCCGGGTGATTGCCTTGGCAATGACGGTGGGTGGCGAGGTCAAGCTCGCGCCGGGTTGCGAGCTGGCTCGAAGTCGGTCCGCGACGGCGGTGGCTTGACGTTCGTAGGGTCCCGAACCCGACGTGGTGATGAGCTTGTCTGCGGCGATGGCGCCCCAGTCGGTTCGGATGGAGCCCGGTTCGACGAGGACGACGTGGATGCCCAACGGTTCCGCCTCGAGCCGCAAGGCGTCGCTGAGTCCTTCGACGGCGTACTTGCTGGCGTGGTACCAGCAGCCCAGTGGCGTCGCGAGGCGGCCACCCATGGAGCTGACATTGACGATGGTGCCGCTGCCCTGGGCGCGCATGTGCGGCAACACAAGCTGGGTGAGGCGAGCCAGGCCGAACACATTGACATCGAACTGGGCCTGCGCTTCGGACAGCGGGGTGTCCTCGAGGGCTCCATACGAGCCGTATCCGGCGTTGTTGATCAGTACGTCGATCCGACCCTCGACATCGATGATCTGCGCAACGGCCGCAGTGACGGAGGCGTCATCGGTGATGTCAAGGGAAATTGTCTTGATGCCGGAGGCATTCAGCGCCGCCATATGTGCGGTGCGTCGGGCGGCGGCATAGACAGTGAAGCCGACCTTGTTCAAGGCGGTGGCCGTTTCTGCGCCGATTCCCGAGGAACCCCCCGTTACAAGCGCCACTTTCGCTGACATATCTCGATCTCCTCATAAAGAACCGACGGTCTGTTGTATGTAACTTAAGAGACCGCTGGTTCTTTGTCAACGGGGCGGCTAGGCTGCCGTCACGTGCAGACGTTTCAACGAGCGCGAAGTGCCGAGCAGCGCGAGGCCAGACGCGAAGCGATCCTGGGCACGGCGCACCAGATGCTCACCGAGATGCCGGTGAGTCAGGTGACCATGAACGGTCTGGCACGCAGGGTGGGGCTCGCCAAATCCAACGTCATGCGCTACTTCGAGTCGCGTGAAGCAGTCCTTCTCGACCTGTTGTCCCGGATGTCGGCCGAGTGGCTGGCCGATGCGACATCGCAAGTAGTACAATGTCTTTCGCGCGAAGAAAGTGCCTCGGCGAGAGCTCACGCGCTCGCGCGGATCTTCGCCGCCTTGTTCTCCGAGCACCGGGTCCTGTGCGACTTGCTCAGCGCCGAGACATCCGTGCTCGAACACAACGTGTCTGAAGAGGTGGCTCTGCGATACAAGCGCGGCGCGCTTGCGGCCCTCGACGGACTGGCTGCACTGATCGTCGACGTCATCCCTGAACTCGATGCCGAGTCCGGGCACGATGCAGCGTTCACCACCATCGTCCTGGTCGGGGCAATGTGGACACACAGCCATCCCTCGCCGGCGATGGCGGCGGTCTATCGCGACGAACCAGCCCTTGCCACTGTCGAGGGATTCACCGAATCCCTTCGCCACATGATTTTCACTTACCTCACCGGGCTGCTCGCCAATGCGCCTGACGACCTCGGGCCGGTCGCGACCACACCTGCGTGATCAGCTTCGATGGACGCCGGCGGCAGGACGGGCAGTCTCATCGTGGTCCAAGATAGACCCATGGATGCAGAGCATTTCTGGCCCACTGCCGAGCGCCACCTGGTGCGGTACGGCGCCTCATTCGTGCCGCGGATCATCGTGCGCGCCAAGGGAAGTCATGTGTACGACGACACAGGTGCGGCGTTGCTCGACTTCACCTCGGGCCAGATGAGCTCGGTGCTCGGGCACTCGCACCCCGATGTGGTGGCCACCGTCAACGCATCGATGGCCACCCTGGATCACCTCTACAGCGGCATGCTGAGCGTGCCCGTGGTGGAGTTCGCGCGAGCCCTGGCCGCCACCCTGCCCGCGTCGCTGCAGAAGGTGCTGCTGCTCACCACCGGCGCCGAGTCCAACGAAGCGGCCATCAAGATGGCCAAGCTGTACACCGGCCGCTACGAAGTGGTGTCCTTCGACCGGTCCTGGCACGGCATGACCTCGGGCGCGGCGTCGGCGACCTTCAGCGCCGGCCGGCGCGGGTACGGCCCGCCGCTGCCCGGCAATCTGACGCTGCCCACCCCCAACGCGTACCGGTCGCCGTTCCGGCACGCGGACGGAAGTTATGACTGGGCAACCGAACTCGACTACGGGTTCGCGATGGTCGACGCCCAGTCGTCGGGAAGCCTGGCGGCCTGCCTGGTCGAGCCGATCCTGTCCTCGGGCGGGATCATCGAGCCACCACCGGGTTACCTGCGCAGGCTCGCCGAACTGTGCGCTGAGCGCGGCATGCTGTTGATCTTCGATGAGGCGCAGACCGGTGTCGGTCGCACCGGGACGATGTACGCCTTCGAGCGCGACGGCGTCGTGCCGGATCTGTTGACGCTGTCCAAGACCCTGGGGGCGGGTCTGCCCGTCGCGGCCGTGGCCACCACCGCGGAGATCGAACAGGTCTGCCATGACAGGGGTTTCCTGTTCTTCACCACCCATGTCTCCGATCCGCTGGCCGCGGCGGTGGCACTGACGGTACTCACGGTGGTCGAGCGTGACGGGCTTGTCGAGCGGGCGAAACGCCTGGGCAGGTCGCTGGCCGGCGGGCTGACCCAGCTACAGGATCGCTACGAGCAGGTGGGCGACATCCGTGGCCGCGGGCTGCTGCAGGGGCTCGAACTGGTCGCCGACAAGGCCACCAAGGAACCGGCCGACGCGTTGGGGGCCGAGGTCACCGCGGCGTGCCTGAAGCGCGGGCTGCACATGAACATCGTGCAGTTGCCGGGTATGGGTGGCATCTTCCGGATCGCCCCGCCGCTGACCATCGCCGAGTCAGAACTTCAGGAAGGCCTCGACATTCTGGACGACGCGCTGGGCAGCGTGCTCGGTTAACGGTTGAGTTCCTCGCCGATCACGGCGACGAAGTTGTCGACATCCTCCGGGGTGGTGTCCCACGCCGTCATCCACCGCACCTCACCGCGGGCCCGGTCCCAGTCGTAGAAACGTACGCGTTCGCGGATCCGGTCCGCCACGTCATTGGGCAGCGTCGCGAAGATCGCGTTGGCGGGGCTGGGCCGGCTGAACCCCAGGCCGGCCAGCGACCCGTCGGCCAGCCCGGCATCCAGCGCGGCACGTAGGCGCTGCGTCATCGCGTTGGCGTGCCGTGCGCTGCGCAGTCCCAGATCATCGGCGAACAGGCTGAGCAGCTGTGCCGAGGCGAAGCGCATCTTGCTGGCCAACTGCATCGTCAGCTTGCGCAGATAGACGAGCCCGTCGGCGCTGGCCGAGCCCCCGGTCGCTGCGCTCCTGCCCGCCGAATCCGGGTCCAGCACCACGACGGCCTCCGCGCCGAGCAGACCGTTCTTGGTGCCGCCGAGACTGAGCACGTCGACCCCGGCATCGGTGGTGAAGGCGCGGAACGGCAGGTCCAGTGCCGCGGCCGCATTCCACAGCCGTGCCCCGTCCAGGTGCAGTGCCATGCCATGGGAATGGGCGAGATCAGCGATCGCTCGAATTTCAGCGGGGGTGTACAGCGTGCCGAGCTCGGTGGTCTGGGTGATGCTGACGGCCAGCGGCTGGGCCCGGTGCTCATCACCCCAGCCGTACGCCTCGCGGGCCACCAACTCCGGTGTCAGCTTTCCGTCCGGGGTGGGCACGGTCAGCAACTTGAGGCCCGTCATCCGTTCCGGGGCGCCGGCCTCATCGGTGTTGATGTGCGCGGTCGACGCCGCGATGACCGCACCCCAGCGCGGCAGCAGGCTGGTCAGCCCGACGACGTTGGCGCCGGTGCCGTTGAAGACCGGGAACGTCTCGGCGTTCGACCCGAACTGCTCCCGGATGACCTCGCACAGGCGCGCGGTGTACGCGTCCTCGCCGTAGGCGATCTCATGACCACCGTTGGCGGCCGCTATCGCGGCGAGCGCCTCCGGGTGCACACCCGCGTAGTTGTCGCTCGCGAAGCCGCGGCGGTCGGGATCGTGGAGTGTGGGAACGGGCATGGGTCCGATCGTGCCAGCCCGGCGACGGATCAGCCGGCCGGTGGGATCGCGGCCACCAGGTGGGCTGCGAGCTCGGCGGGGTGCGACAGCATTGCCATATGCCCACCGGACATGACGTCGGGTTCGACGGCCAGGCGCTGCGCCACGACCCTGCGCATGAACGACTCGGGGAAGAATCGGTCGTCGCGGAGCAGCACGAACCGCGTCGGCAGCTCCGGCAGGGCGTCGCCCGGCCACGGGGCGACCATCGGAGTGTCCGACTGATCCCGCTCCACGACACCGGCGACCACCGAGGGGTCGACGCCGTTGTAGAACAAGGCGTTCACATCGTCGACGTCGTAGCCACCTGCCGCGGCCGCCTCGCGTTGAGCCTCGTCGCATCCGGTGGCCGCCCACCACTCGCCGGGACGCTCACCGGGGCGGGGGACCATCCCGGACAGGTAGACCAGGGCAGCGGCATCAACCTGTGGGCAGGCGAGTGGGCCGGTGAATCCGCCCAGCGAGTGTGCGACGACGACGGGCCGGGTGCCGTCGTCGGGGTTCTGTGCGACGACCGCGTCGACATAGGCGCGCAGATCGGCGGAGTTGTCTGCGCAGGGAAGGTCGATCGGGACCCCGCGATGCCCAAGTCCGGCCAACTCGGTCTCGACGAACTGCCAGTACGACGGATCGGACCCCCCGCCGGGTATCAGCAAGAAGTTGGTCACGCAGATGACGGTGCCATATCTGTCCGCCGACCGGACGCCGCGATGACATTGTGGGGGTACCCGGGTCTACGTGACTATGGAACCCATGGGACTACCCGTGCAGCCCCCGCTGGAGCCGATGCTGGCCAAGGCGCAGACCAAGGTGCCGGCCGATCACGGTGTCTGGTCCTTCGAGCCGAAATGGGACGGGTTCCGGGCGCTGGTCTTCCGTGACGACGACGATGTCGTGCTGCTGTCCCGCAGCGGCAAGGACCTGGGCCGGTACTTTCCGGAGGTCATCGACGCGGTCCGCGACGAACTGGCCCCGCGCTGCGTGCTGGACGGTGAGATCGTGGTGCCGCGGGAGATCGGTGGCCGGACCCGGTTGGACTGGGAATCGCTGAGCCAGCGCATCCACCCCGCGGAAAGCCGCATCACCAAGCTCGCCACGGAGACCCCGGCGCACTTCATCGGGTTCGACGCGCTCGCCACCGGCGATCGGTCGCTGCTCAAAGAACCCTTCCGCGTTCGCCGGGATAGCCTGCTCGACTCCGTGCACGAAAAGCAGTGGTGCCACGTCACCCGCACCACCGAGGATCCTGCGCTGGGGGCGCAGTGGCTGGAGGAGTTCGAGGGCGCCGGCCTCGACGGGGTGATCGCCAAGCGTCTCGACGGGCCGTATCTGCCGGGTAAGCGGGAGATGGTGAAGGTCAAGCACCACCGCGATGCGGACTGCGTGGCCATCGGGTACCGCATCCACAAGAGCGGCGAGGGTATCGGGTCGATCCTGCTCGGCCTGTACCGCGAGGACGGTGAACTGCAGATGGTTGGCGGCGCAGCATCCTTCACCGCGAAGGCACGGCTGTCACTGCTGGCCGACCTGGAACCGTTGCGTGAGGGCGATCAGGTCAACGACGGCGAACCGAGCCGGTGGAACTCTGCTGCCGACAAACGCTGGATTCCGGTGCGCCCGGATCGGGTATGCGAGGTCGCCTATGACCAGATGGAAGGCAACAGCCAACATGGCAGGCGGTTCCGGCATGCGGTGAAGTTCCTGCGCTGGCGGCCCGACCGCGAACCACGCAGTTGCACGTTCGCCCAACTGGACGTGCCGCTGAACTACGACCTGTCCGACGTCTTGGAGAAGAACTGATGGCAAGCAAGGCCGAAGAGGTCGACGTCGACGGTGTGGCCGTGCGGTTGACCAACCGCGACAAGCCGTACTTCCCGGCACTCGGCGCCAAGGGCACCAAGGGTGCGTTGTTCGACTACTACCTCTCGGTCGCTGGTCCGATGGTGAACCTGTTGCGGGACAGGCCGGTTCATCTGCAGCGTTTCCCCGACGGCATCGAGGGTGAGGAGATCTATCAGAAGCGGGTGCCTCAGAAGCATCCCGACTATCTGCAGACCTGCACCGTCACCTTCCCCTCGGGCCGCACCGCCGACGCGCTGAAGATCACCCATCCGTCGGCCATTGCGTGGGCCGCCCAGATGGGTTCGGTGACGCTGCACCCGTGGCAGGTGCGCTGCCCGGACACCGAGCATCCCGACGAGTTGCGTATCGATCTGGACCCGCAGCCGGGTACCGGGTTCGCGCAGGCGCGCGAGGTCGCCGTGGACGTGCTCAAACCGCTGCTCGACGAGCTCGGCCTGGTGGGCTATCCGAAAACCTCGGGCGGACGCGGCGTCCACGTCTTCCTGCGGATCGCCACCGACTGGGACTTCATCGCGGTGCGCCGCGCCGGTATCGCGCTGGCCCGCGAGATCGAACGGCGCGCGCCGGCGGCCGTGACGACGTCCTGGTGGAAGGAGGAGCGGGGGGCGCGGTTGTTCATCGACTACAACCAGAACGCGCGGGACCGCACGTTCGCGTCGGCGTACTCGGCCCGCAAGACGCCGATAGCGACGGTGTCGACGCCCTTGACGTGGGACGAACTGCGTGGCGCCGACCCCGATGACTACACGATCGCCACGGTGCCGGGCTTCGTTGCCGGCCGGCCCGATCCGTGGGCCGGCATCGATGAGACCGCGCAGTCTATCGAGTTGCTACTGGACATGGTGCGGGCGGATGAGGAGCGCGGGCTGGGCGATCTGGCGTACCCGCCCAGCTATCCGAAGATGCCGGGCGAGCCGCCGCGTGTGCAGCCGAGCAAGAAGGTCGCCGAGCACTGGGATGTCGAGGGTAACCGGATCGCCGAGTGATGCGGTTCAGCGCAGCGGTACGACGCCCGCGCCGACGAGTTCGGGACCGTCGACCTTCAGATGCGAGGCGGCGTTCGAGCACGCCACCAGCGAGCTGAACTCGACGGCTCCCAGCAGCAGCATCGGCCACAGGGCGCCGGCCACGGCGCTGAGGATCAGGATGTGGGGAGCCGGGTTGCGGGGATCGTTGAGACGGCGGCTCGCCACGTAGACGACGGCGGCGCTCGCCACCCAACCGATCAGGTACGCGATGACTGCTGTCTGGACCACGGTGTCTCCCCACTTCATCGGCAGCGGGGCGTGTGATGCACAAGCCTGGGCGCGATGTTCAGCTAAATGTAACCTCCACCTGATCTTGGCGGAAGCCCCCACACGCCCCCGAGTTTGCCGACATTTGCCTGGTCAAAGACCTAATCGCGTCTCCAGCAACCTCACAGTCGGTTGCCAGCCCAACCCGGGAGTTAGCCAGCGCTCAGTCGCTGAAGACGGTCCGTCCGGGGGTGCCGGCAACGGTTCTGCGCGGGTTTCGGGGTTGTGGGGGTCCGGTGCGGGCCGGTGCTGCGGGCCGGTACATCGGTCCGTCGGAACCGGTCCGGTCCGGTGCCGTGAGGGCCCGCACGTCCGGTCTCTTCTGCCGTGCATCCTGGACTCGAAAAGTGTTGTCTCACCGAAGATCCGGTCTCACAGCGAATGGCTGCACCGGGGCATGTCCCGCGCGGACCGCGGGGAGCGGGTGCGGCGGGATGCCGCACCCGAGGTGCGCCCGGAAACGGTCCGCCGGTGAGCGGCCCCGGGCGGCCCCGTGACCGCCTCCGCCGGGACCGGCGGGAGCCGCCACCTCGCCGGACGGTGTCCGTCACCTCATCTGCACCGCGATGTAAGGCCGGTCACAAGGGTCGCCGACACCGGATCGAGCAACGCGGTGTGCAGCAACGGTGACCATGAGGGGGAATCAGCGAATTTCCGTGGCGCCGCGCGTGGCCGCCCCCGAGCGGGGCTTTCCGGTGTTGAGCGATCGCTCAGCAAAGCCTAGGGGCCGGGTGTGAGTGCAGCTTTGCCGGTGCGTTGCTGGCCCGCGCGATCGATCCACGTCAAGCCGATGACATCGCCCGGGTAGTGCCGGTCCAATACCCGGGTGAGATCGGCGGCAGACTCGATCGGGGTCTCGTCGATGGTCAGGATCACATCACCATTGGCGAGTCCGGCCATCTCGGCCGGGCCGCCGGGCAGCACCTCGCGCACGAGCACACCGGGGAAGGCCTCGTGCTGTTCGGCGCTGCTGACCCCGACTCCCAGCAGCGTCGGGGGGCCGATGTGCACGGTGTCCGAGGGTATGCGCGACCGGATCTGATTGGCGATCGCCATCGCGTCGTTGATCGGGATGGCAAAACCCTCACCACCGGGGTCGGTCCGGAAGTTCACGGTCGCCGCGGTCGTCACGCCGATGACCTGCCCGGCGCCGTTGACCACGGGGCCGCCGGAGTCACCGGCCCGCACGGGTGCGGCGATCTCGAACAGTCCGGTCATCTGCGACTTGGCGCCGGTGAGCTCGTCCTCGGCGCTGATCGTGCGGCCCAATGCGGTCACCGTGCCGGATTCGCGGGTCAGCGGACTGTTGCTGCCCCGAGCGTTGCCGATGGCGATGACGGGCTCGCCGATCACGATTCCGTTGGAATCACCCAGTGCAGCGGGCGGCAACCCGCCGGCTCCACGCAGCTGCAACACCGAGATGTCGCGGCCGCGGTCGTAGCCGACGATATCGGCGCCGAAGGAGCGCCCGCCCACCACGGCGGTGATCACATCGGCGCCCTGGACGACGTGGTAGTTGGTCAGCACCTGACCGCCGCCGTCGATCACGAAACCGGTGCCGGTACCCATCACGCGCTGGTAGTCGACGACGGTGTCCAGACGGACCACAGACGGCTCGACCTGATCAGCAGCCCAGGACAGCGCATCCGGCTCGGCGAGCGCGGTGGCAGGGGAGACCAGCAGGACGGCAGCAGTGGCGGAGACCAGGGCGGTGAGCCACCGCCGCGAGTGGACCTTGCGCATTCGCCGCCTTCCGAGCGCCAGAGGTTTCCCCTCAATAGTGACTGTGAGTGGGCGAACTGTCGACGTAATTGACGCCGGGAACGTCAATCCTCGGTGGCGACGCCACCCCGGGTGCGGCCTCGGCGGGACTTCCCCGACGGCCGGCGATTGCGCAATTTGCCCTCTTCAGAGGCGGTTTCCTCGACCGTTTCGGCATCCTCGGTCGACTCGGGCTCGTCCGCGGTGTCGGCGGACTCCGCAGAATCGGATTCGTCGGAATCGGGATCTTCGGTGGCTTCGGAGGTGTCCTCGGCAGGCTCGGCGACGGTCTCGTCGGCGGTCGTCGAGGCGTCCGCGCCGCGTCCACGCCGGCTCTGCTTCTCGGCCTTCACCTTGAGCGGCTTCGGCGGCGGCGGCGGCAACTCGGCCACGAAGGCCAGATAGAAGGCGAAGGCGGCGAGCAGGGCGATCGCGGCAGCGGCGCCGTAGATGCCGAACAGCCACTGGCCGGCGGTGTCCAGATCCAGCCAGATCTCGCTGATGGCGGCACCCGTGATCAGCACCCCGGCCGCGATATGTCCGACGATCGACCAGACCCGCAGCGACAGGGCCAGGGCCGGCGTGCCGAGCTCGGGTTTGCGGGTACGTGCCAGGGTCAGCACCACCGGCAGCGCCGTCAGGGCTACCAGCACGCCGCATACGATGCGCAGCGCGGTGCCCAGGGCGCCCGGCCACTGTCCGGTCAGCTCGAACCAGCGTGGAAGCACAAAGAGGAAGAACAGAACCCCGGCGAGTACCAGCGATGACGCGTGCCACAGCGATGCGATACCGCGCCGCATACTCCTCCTAGAACGAGTTTGTGGTCCCGGGGCGCGACCAGATCGATCTTCGGTCGCGCCCCGGACCAACTGCGGAGGATAGGGGATTTGAACCCCTGAGGGCTATTAACCCAACCCGCGTTCCAGGCGAGCGCCATAGGCCACTAGGCGAATCCTCCGTCGGCCATGGTAGCCGACGGCAGGGAGACGCCCGACCACCCTCCGCAATGAGGCGGGGTACTACACTCGGCACTCGGACCCCGCGCGGCGTCCATCCTGTGAACTCCCCCAGGGCCGGAAGGCAGCAAGGGTCAATGGGCTCTGGCGGGTGCGCGGGGTCCCCTTACGTTGTGGAAGCAACCCGCTTTTCTGGTTTTCTGTACAACCCGTGTTCGCGGCTTCGCGTGAAAGGTCCGCCGTGTCGTTTGAGTCCTCGTCGTTCGAGTCACTGAGCCGCGACGAGCTGACGGCCCAGCACGAGTTGCTGCAGCGCAGCTACGCCGAGCTGCAGGCCAAAGGTCTCACTCTCGACCTGACCCGCGGCAAGCCCTCGGCGGCGCAGTTGGACCTGTCCAACGGTTTGCTCGACCTACCGGGCAGCGATGCCTACCGGGACGCCGACGGTACCGACACCCGCAATTACGGTGGCCTGCACGGTCTGCCCGAACTACGCGCGATCTTCGGTGAGCTGCTGGACATCCCGGTGCAGAATCTGATCGCCGGTAACAACGCCAGCCTGGAGTTCATGCACGACGCGGTGGTGTTCTCTCTGCTGCACGGCGGCGTCGATTCTCCGCGGCCCTGGTCGCAGGAGCCGGGCGTGAAATTCCTCTGCCCGTCGCCGGGGTATGACCGGCACTTCGCCATCACCGAGAGTTTCGGCATCGAGATGATGCCGGTGCCGCTGCGCGAGGACGGCCCCGATGTGGACCTCATCGAGGAACTGGTCGCCGCCGATCCGGCGGTCCGGGGCATGTGGTGCGTGCCGGTGTACTCGAATCCGACCGGCACGACCTATTCGCCGGAGACGGTTACCCGGCTGCTGCAGATGCGCACCGCGGCGTCGGACTTCCGGTTGTTCTGGGACAACGCCTACGCGGTGCACACCATCACATCCGACTTCGTCGATCCGATCGACGTGCTCGCCATCGCCGCGGACGCGGGCCACCCCAACCGGCCGCTGGTGTTCGCGTCGACCTCGAAGATGACCTTCGCCGGTGCCGGCGTGAGTTTCTTCGGGGCCTCGGCGGACAACATCGCCTGGTACCTCAAGCACGCCGGCAAGAAGTCGATCGGCCCGGACAAGGTCAACCAGCTGCGGCATCTGCGTTTCTTCGGTGACGCCGATGGCGTCCGGCGGCACATGCAGCGCCACCGGGACCTGCTGGCGCCCAAGTTCGCGCTGGTCGCCGAGATCCTGGCCGACCGCCTGGACGCCGCCAAGATCGCGTCATGGACCGATCCCAACGGCGGATACTTCGTCAGCCTGGACGTCTGGCCCGGTACGGCGCGGCGCACCATCGCGCTGGCCAAGGACGCCGGTATCGCCGTCACCGCCGCCGGTGCGGCCTTCCCGTACGGAAAAGACCCGGAGGACAAGAACATCCGGATTGCACCGAGCTTCCCGCCGGAGTCCGACCTGCGTGCCGCCATCGATGGTCTTTCGACGTGTGCCCTGCTGGCGGCCACCGAGTCGCTGCTGGCTCGTGATTAGTCGCCCCCGCTCGGTACCCTGCTGACCGTGGCGCTCTACCGGAAGTACCGACCCGCAAGCTTCGCCGAGGTCGTCGGCCAGGAGCATGTCACCGCACCGTTGTCGACGGCGCTGTCCGCCGGCCGCATCAACCACGCGTATCTGTTCTCCGGCCCGCGTGGCTGCGGCAAGACCTCCTCGGCCCGCATCCTGGCCCGGTCGCTGAACTGCGAGCAGGGGCCCACCCCGACGCCGTGCGGGGTGTGCGACTCCTGTGTGGCGCTGGCACCCAACGGCCCGGGCAACGTGGACGTGTCCGAACTGGACGCGGCCAGCCACGGCGGCGTGGACGACACCCGTGAACTGCGCGACCGAGCGTTCTACGCGCCGGCCCAGTCGCGGTACCGCATCTTCATCATCGACGAAGCGCACATGGTCACCAATGCGGGTTTCAACGCGCTGCTCAAGATCGTCGAGGAGCCGCCGGACCACCTGATCTTCGTGTTCGCCACCACCGAACCGGAAAAGGTGCTGCCCACCATCCGGTCCCGCACCCATCACTACCCGTTCCGGTTGTTGGCGCCCAAGACGATGCGCACCCTGCTGGAACGCATCTGCCGCGACGAGGGCGTGACGGTGGAGGACGCCGTCTACCCGCTGGTGATCCGGGCGGGCGGCGGATCGCCGCGCGACAGTCTCTCGGTGCTCGATCAGCTGGTCGCCGGGGCCGACAACAATCACGTCGTCTATCAGCGGGCGCTGTCGCTGTTGGGCGCCACCGATGTCGCGCTGATCGACGACGCCGTCGACGCGCTGGCCGCCGGCGATGCCGCCGCACTGTTCGGGGCGGTGGAATCGGTGATCGACGCCGGCCACGACCCGCGCCGATTCGCTGTGGATCTGCTGGAACGTTTCCGCGATCTCATTGTGCTGCAAGCCGTTCCGGATGCCGCCGACCGCGGGGTGGTCGATGCCCCGGACGGGGTGCTGGACCGGATGCGCGAACAGGCCGCCAAGGTGGGCTCGGCCACGCTGGCGCGTTACGCCGAGGTGGTACATGCCGGGCTCGGCGAGATGCGTGGCGCCACCGCGCCGCGGCTGTTGCTCGAAGTGGTCTGCGCCAGGCTGCTGTTGCCGTCGGCCCACGACACGGAATCGGCTCTGCTGCAACGCATCGAGCGGATCGAGACCCGGCTGGACATGGCCATACCGGCTGACGGTTCGGCCCCGGCACCTGCCGCGGCTGCGATGTCGGCCAAGCAGTTCGTCCGCGCCAGCCGGGCCCAGGCCGCGGCCGAGGCGGCTCCCGAGCCGAAGCCCGAACCCACGCCCGCGCCGATTCCCCAGCCCAGGCCGCTGCCCACACCCGAACCCGCCCCGGCCCCCGCGCCGGTGACGCCGCCGGTGCCCACACCGGCTCCAGCGCCGGTGCCCCCGCCCCGACCCGCTCCGGTCCCCGAACCACAACCAGAACCGGAACCGGCCCCCGCGCCGGTGCCCCCGCCCGCCGCCGTCGGTCAACCGGATGCCGCGGCGGTCCGCTCGATGTGGGATACCGTGCGGGAAAAGGTGAATGCCCGCAGCAAGCCGGTCAACGCCATGCTGGCCGATGCGATCGTGCGTGCGGTGGACGGTGACACGCTGGTGCTCAGCCATCGGGCTCCGCCGCTGGCCAAACGGCTCAGTGAGCCACGCAACGTCGACGTCATCCGCGAGGCACTCAAGGACGCGCTCGGGGTGAACTGGCAGATCCGCTGCGTGCCGGACTCGGGCGAACCCGCGCCGTCCGATACCGCTCCGGCTCCGCGCCCGGATCAGCGGGCCGAAGAGGAACGCATGCTGGCCGAGGCCAACAGCGACACCTCGGAGGTGGTGCGCCGCGACCCGGAGGAAGTGGCGATCGAACTGCTGCAGAACGAACTGGGCGCCAAGCGCATCGAACGTAGTTAGGGCGCCCACCAGGGCCGCATCGGCAGATCGCCATCGCGGCCACGGTCATCCAGCTTGACTGCCAGAACCTGGTGTAGCTGAACCACATTCGACTCGAAACCGAGCCGGGACCCGGCCATGTACAGACCCCACACCCTGGCGGTGGGCAGGCCGACCTCGGCTACCGCCTCATCCCAGTGCTCGACCAGGTTGCGGCCCCAGTCCCGCAATGTGAGTGCGTAGTGCTTGCGCAGATTCTCCTCGTGCAGCACTTCCAGCCCGACGTCCTGCGCCTCGGCGATGATGCGTCCGGATCCCGTCAGCTCGCCGTCGGGGAAGACGTAGCGATCGATGAAGAAGCTGGCCGAGGCGCCGGCACGGTTGTTGGGGCGGGTGATGCTGTGGTTGAGCAGCAGGGCACCCGGACGCATCCTCGCCTGCAGGAAGGCGAAATAGGCGGGGTAGTTCGCCACACCGATGTGCTCGGTCAGCCCGATCGAGGACACCGCGTCGAATCCGGATTCGGTGATATCGCGATAGTCGCCGTGGCGCACCTCGGCCAGACCGGACAACCCCTCATCGGCGATGGCGCGCTGCGCCCACGCCGCCTGTTCGGCCGACAGGGTCACGCCCAGCACCCGGACGCCTCTGCGGGCCGCGTAGCGAACCATGCTGCCCCAGCCGCAGCCCACGTCGAGCAGTCGGTCCCCGGGTTGCAAGCGCAGCTTCTCGAAGACCAGCCGGTACTTGTTGTCCTGGGCATCTTCCAGCGAGGCATGCTCATCCGGGTAGCACGCGCAGGTGTAGGTCATCGATGGGCCGAGTACGCGTTCGTAGAAGATATTCGACACATCGTAGTGATGGTGTATCGCCTCGGCGTCGCGTTTCTTACTGTGCCGCAGCCCTTCTGCGACGCGTCGCCAGCGCGGAAGCGCCTCCTGAGGGGGCGGTGCGATGGGGAACAGATGCTCCAGGCCTATCGAACCGATGACATTGGCCAGCACGCGGGCGGGCGGGCGCTTGATCGCCATCTTGTCCGCGAGTGCCCGCAACAGGTCGTAGGGATCGCCGGGATGCACCCCCAGCGGCTCGATATCGCCGGCGACGTAGGCACGGGCCAGGCCCAGTTCGCCCGGTGCGGTGGCCAGGTATGTGGTGCCGCGCGGAGACGTCAGCGAAAGGCCGACGGTGGCATCCGCCGGTCCCGATGTGCTGCCGTCGTACGCGGTGAACTTCAGGGGGAGCTTGCCGGCGGTGAAGACTTCGAGCACCTCGGCGAGACTGAGCCGACCCTGATCGGCGTGATCTTTGAACGTCGTCATCGGTTGTGCACCGCCTTCGCGTACAGGTCGAGTAACCGTGAGTCGGGGTCGTAGGTTTTCTTCACGGATCGGTAGGTCTCGCCGCCGTAGAGGGCGTCGAACTCGTCGGCGCCGTAGAAGGATTCCGAGTACAGCGACTTGTGGCCGTTCAGTTCGGCGACCTTGCGTTCGATGAGTCGGTTGGTGTGTCCCGGTGCGGGACCGGCCGGTACCGAGGACCAGAAGCCGATGTTGACGTAGGTGTGACCGGGTCGCAGCGGATACAGCGGCCACTGTGCACCGTGGTCGCGCAACCGCAGCGGGCACAGCCAGATCGGTTCGATGGGAACGTTGTCCAGGAACCAGTTCAGGAAGGTGGTGCAGTTCTCCAGTGGCACCTCGACGTCCTGGACCACCCGCTCCCTGGGGGGACGGCCGTTACGCTTCTCGATTCGGTCGGCGATCCCGAACCGCTGGTCGTAACCGATGAGCTTCCAGTAGAAACTGCTGCGACGGTAGCGGCGCGGCCACAGCCGGCGCAGCACCGGATGCTGGGCGCCGAAAGCCCTTGAACACCAGAACCAATCGGTGTCCCAGCGCCACAGGTAGTCGGCGATGGTGAGGCGGTCGTGGCGCTCGCCCTCGGCGTGCTGAATGGAGCGGTAATAGATGTCGCGGCCGGTGTAGTCGCTGACCGGGCCCGCGGTGTCGGTCTGAATGCCCAGGCACAGGTAGCTCTCGTCGGCGCTGAACACCACGCCGTCGAGGTAGTGCACGGGCACACCCTGGTAGCCGCGGGTCTCGATGATGCGGTCCATCTCGGCGACCATCTCGTCGAGCGAATGGAACCGCAGATGGCGCAGCGCGACGAAGGGCTGGACGGATTCCAATTCGATCCGTAGCCGCACCGAATAGCCGAGGGTGCCATAGGAGTTCGGAAACGCATGAAAGAGGTCCGGATGGGTGTCCCGGTCGGCGGTCACCAGCTCACCTGCGCCGGTGAGGACGTCGAGTTCGAGCACCGACTCGTGGGGCAGGCCGTTGCGGAAGGACGCTGATTCGATACCGAGACCGGTGACGGCACCGCCGAGCGTGATCGTCTTGAGCTGGGGAACCACCAGTGGGGACAGGCCGTGGGGCAGGGTGGCGGCCACCAGATCCTCGTAGGTGCACATACCCGAGACGTCGGCGGTGCGGGCTGCGGGGTCCACGGCGATGACGCCGGTGAGCCCGGAGGTGTCCAGACCTTCGGCAGCGATCTTCTCCCGCGCCCGGAACAGGTTCGACGTGGGTTTGCGCAGTCGCACAGTCGCTGTCGGGGGGATGGCCCGGTAACTGGCCAGTAGTCGCTGCACGCCCGCCCCGTGTACAGCTTGTGCGTCAGTTGCCACAACAGACACACATATACGCTAGTCCTCGGTCGCCGAAGCCGCGACCGCACCGATACGTGATGACAGGAGTTTTGCACTCATGGGACAGGTCAGCGCTTCCAGCACTGTGTTGATAGATGCCGCACCGGAAGCTGTGCTTGCCGCGGTCTCCGATTACCAGACGGTGCGGCCCAAGATCCTCTCGTCGCATTACAGCAACTACTCCGTGCTGCAGGGCGGGCAGGGCGCAGGCACCGTCGTCACCTGGAAGCTGCAGGCCACCGAGTCCCGCTCCCGCGATGTGAAGGCCAGCGTCGACGTCGCCGGCAAGACCGTCATCGAGAAGGACGCCAACTCCACCCTGGTGACCAACTGGACGGTGGCGCCCGCAGGCACCGGTTCGACCGTCACCGTCAAGACGTCGTGGAACGGCGCGGGCGGTATCAAGGGCTTCTTCGAGAAGACCTTCGCCCCGCTGGGCCTGCGCAAGATTCAGGACGAGGTGCTGGGCAACCTGAAGAAGGAACTCGAAACGGCTTCCTAGGTGTTGGCCAGCCAGGTCGCGACGCCCCGGGCCACCGCCTCGGCCAGCTTCTGGCGTCCGGCCTCGGACTCCATCAACGCGGAGTCGGCCGGGTTCTTCATATTGCCCAGCTCCACCAGCACCGACGGGAACTGCGCATGGTTGAGCCCGGCGATGTCCGAGCGCGGGTTGAGGCCCCCTGAGCCGATGTAGTTGGCCGGCGGGATCCCCGAGCCGCGTAGTTGATCTCGCATGATCTGGGCGAACTGCACCGAGGGGCCGGCCTGCACGGTGTTCAGCGGCGGGTCCGAGTAGAGCACGTGGAATCCGCGACCGGTGGCTGGGCCGCCGTCGGCGTGAATGCTGACGATGGCGTTGGGCCGCAGGGCGTTGGCCATGGCGGCACGCTCGTCGACGCACGGTCCGAGTGCGTCGTCATTGCCGCGTGACAGCGCGGTGCGCACACCGTTGGCATCCAGGATGGCGCGGACACGAAGCGTGACGTCCCAGTTGAAGGTGTGCTCGGGGTAGCCGGAGTTCGTGGCGGTGCCACTGGCCTGGCAGTCCTTGGTGCCGCCCCGCCCGGTGGGAACCTGACGGCTGATGGACGCGTCGTTGGCGCCGTTGTGGCCCGGATCGAGGAACACGATCTTGCCGGCGATGGTGTTGGGTGCGGCGCCGGCCAGCGGGGCGGCCGAGCCGGACAAACTGGCGGCGACGAGCATCGTCGCCGCTGTGATGGCGCCGACACGCAAGCTGGAGGGGACGTGCACGCCGCCACGGTAGTCGCCGTGACGGCTAGTGTTGAAGAGCAAATCGTCTCGGACTCGTGAGTGAAATGAAGTCGAGACCAGGTCGAAATCAAGAGGGGACAGTCATGCAACCCGATGGTGGTCAGCCCGATATGTCCGCGTTGCTCGCGCAGGCACAGCAGGTGCAGCAGCAGCTGATGGAGGCGCAGGAGGCGCTGGCAAACGCCGAGGTGCACGGCCAGGGCGGCGGTGGCCTGGTGCAGGTCACCATGAAGGGCAGCGGTGAGGTCATCGCGGTGGCCATCGACCCGAAGGTGATCGACCCGTCCGATCCCGAGACGCTGCAGGATCTCATCGTCGGTGCGCTCGCCGATGCCGCCAAGCAGGTCACCATCCTCGCCCAGACGCGGCTCGGGCCGCTGGCCGGTGGCCTGGGTGGTTTCGGACTGCCGGGTACCTGAGTTGTTCGAGGGGCCGGTACAGGATCTGATCGACGAGCTCGGCAAGCTGCCGGGTATCGGGCCCAAGAGTGCCCAGCGCATCGCGTTCCATCTGTTGTCGGTGGAGCCGCCGGATATCGACCGGCTGACCGCGGTGCTCGGCCGAATCCGCGACGGTGTCACGTTCTGTGCGGTGTGCGGCAATGTCTCCGATGAGGAACGCTGCCGGATCTGCAAAGATGCCCGCCGCGACGCCTCCCTGGTGTGCGTCGTCGAGGAACCCAAGGACATCCAGGCGGTCGAGCGCACCCGTGAGTTCCGGGGGCGCTACCACGTGCTGGGCGGGGCGCTGGATCCGTTGTCCGGGGTGGGGCCCGACCAGCTGCGCATCCGCGAACTGCTCAACCGGATCGGGGAACGGGTCGACGGTGTCGACGTAGCCGAGGTGATCATTGCTACCGACCCCAACACCGAGGGCGAGGCGACCGCGACGTACCTCATGCGGATGCTGCGTGATATCCCCGGATTGACCGTAAGCCGGATTGCATCCGGTCTGCCCATGGGCGGTGACCTGGAGTTTGCCGACGAATTGACGCTAGGACGTGCGCTCGCCGGCCGTCGCGCTATGGTCTAGATGACATAGACGTCAATTTGTCTACTGCCTGCCGAGCGGCTGGTGGTTTGCTGAACTTGCGTGTCGGTGCACGAGTTCGTGAAGGGCGGTGAAGGTGACTCGCGTCTTCCTTTCGACCTGGGGGCAGAGTGACAACATCGGCGATTCGATCCTGCGGCGTGGTCAACTACGCACGTTCCAGAACATCGACGGCGCCCAACTGCATGTCCATGTGGGCCGCAAGGATTTCGATCCCAACGCCGAGGACTATGTGACGGCGATCGGGCTCGACGGCACCGAGAAGCAGTACGACACGGCGGCCGGGTGGCTGTTCCGGGCCCTCGGTAGTTCGGCCGCGGCGCGCACCATCCTGGTCATGCCGACCGGGGAGATCCTCATGCCTGAGCGCTTCCGCCGCTACTGGGGATGGTGGACCCTCGTCGGGGCGCTCGGAGCCAAGAGTCGCGGCGGCGCCATGGTGCAGGTCGGCGCCGGGGTGCGGATGGCGACGGTCGGCAAGAACGCCGAGGACGGCACCCGTGTCGTTCGGGAACAGATCGAGGTTCCGCCGCTGGAGCGGATCGCCCGCCGCAATATGCCGGTGGTGGCATGGCGAGATGCCAACACCCGCAACTCATTCCAGGTCGGTGATGTCGCCCCGGACTGGGCGTTCGGCGAGGGTCCCGATCCGGCCGACGGTCTGGGGCCGGCGCCCTCGGCGCGCAAGGTGCTGGCGGTGACCATGCGTTCGGACCGGGACGTGTTGACCGAGGACAAGGTTGCGCTGATCCGGGAGATCGCGCACATGTACGGGTTGCGGATCCAGGTGTACAGCCAGGTGCGCCGGGACCGTGCCACGATGGAGAAACTGGCCGAGATCCTGCATCCCGGCACGCCGGCGATCGTGATGCGCGATGAGACCCACGGTGAATGGGAAGCGCTCATGCGCAACCTGTATCGGGATTCTGCGATCGTCGTCAGCGACCGGCTGCACGCCCTGATCATCGCCGCTACCGAGGGCGCCATACCGCTGGCGGTGTCGAACTGGACGACCGAGAAGGCCGTCCGGATGCTCAAACCCGGCGGGTTCGACCTGCCGTCGCAGGATCCGGGTGCCATCAAGAGCTATCTCGCGGAGATGTTCGCCGACCCAGCGGCCGTGAGTCGTCGCATCAGCGGTGCCCGCGCCGAACTCGACGGTGTGCGCGCCCGGTTGCGGGCGCTGGTCGCCGGTTAGACCCGGCGCGGCGCCGCCAGTCGCTCGGTGCGCAGCAGATCCACTTCGGCAAGTTGCAGCCCAGGTAGCTCGCCCACGACCTGGGTGAGCAGGTGATCGGCCAGCTCCGGATTGCGTGCCAGGCACGGTCCGTGCAGGTAGGTGGCCACCACACTGCCCTGCACCGCGCCGTCGTAGCCGTCACCGGCGCGGTTGCCCGCCCCCTTGGTGACCGCGCTCAGTGGCTCGGCGTCGCGCCCGAGAATCGTTCCGCCCCGATGGTTTTCGAAACCCGTCAGGGGTTGGGTGAGACCGCTCAGCAACGGTGTCGCCGACACCTCCCCGATGGTGCGAGCATCCTGCGGCGCAGTGGTGACATCGAGCAGACCGACGCCGTCGACCCGTTCACCGGCCGAGGTCTCATACCAGTGCCCGAGCACCTGGATGGCCGCGCAGATCGCGAGCACCGGGGCCCCGCGCACCGCGGCGCGTTGCAGACCCGGGTAGCGGATCAGATGCTTGGTCGCCAGCCGCTGGGCGTAGTCCTCGGCGCCGCCCAACGTGTAGATGTCCAGCGAGTCCGGTACCGGGTCGGCCAGGGTGATCTCGATGATCTCGGCGTCGATCCCGCGCAGTCGCAGTCGTTGTCGCAGCACCACCGCGTTGCCGCTGTCACCGTAGGTGCCCATCACATCGGGCAGCACCAGCCCGATCCGGACGGTCACGAGACCCGCCTGTTCAGGTGCAGGAAGGCCGTGTAGTTGGCGATCACCTCGACATGACCGGGCGGACAGGACGCGATCGCGGCGACGGTGTCATGTACCAGGGTGTGCTCCACACCGGCATAGCCGAGGCGCACCGCCAGGTCGGTACCGCGTTCACCGGCCGCGACCACCTGGGTGCGCTCGAAATGCTCGAACCGGACATCCCAGAGCCAGGACAGATCTTCCCCGTCGGGGACCTGTCCGTTGACCGAGATCACCACTCCCGCAGCGTCTTTGTCGATCATCGACAGGGCCTCCTGCCAGCCCGCTGGATTCTTGGCCAGTAGCAGGCGTGCCGTGTGGGCGCCGACCTTGACGGTCCGGTACCGGCCGGCGACTTCGTCCACCGTCGATACCGCGGCCACCGCCTTGGCCGGGTCGGCACCCAGCGCCACCGCCGCGGCAACGGCCTGGATGGCGTTCCCGCGGTTGACCGCACCCGGCAGAGCGAGCGTCATCGGCAAGGTGAGGCCCTCGGGGCCGTGGATATCGGTGTCGTCATAAGTCCACTGCGGCGTGGGTCTCTTGAAATCGGTACCGGTGGAGTGCCAGTGGTTGCCGTCGCGGACGATGATCTCCCCGGAGCGTGGACAGCTCACCGAATCCCCGGCCCAGCTGCCACCGGCCGCGACCCACACCACGTTCGGGCAGTCGTACGCCGCCGAGGTCATCAGGACGTCATCGCAGTTGGCGATCACCACGGCGTCCGGGTGGCGGGCCAACCCGGCGCGCAGCGTGCGTTCGATGTGATTGATTTCACCGACGCGATCGAGCTGATCGCGGGACAGATTGAGCAGCACGATCACCGCCGGTGACACCGCGTCACTGACGTGTGGCACGTGCATCTCGTCGACTTCCAGTGCGGCCAGTTCGGCCCTGCGGGCCCCGGCCAGCGCGGCGACCAGCCCGGCGTCCATGTTGGCGCCCTCGGCGTTGGTCGCCACCGGGCCCAGCGTGGACAGCGCCGCGGCGGTCATCCTGGTCGTGGTCGATTTACCGTTTGTACCGGTCACGACCACCGCGCGGCGGTTCTTGCCGAGTTGTGCCAGGACCGACTTGTCGATCGACATCGCCACCAGGCCGCCGATCATCGCCCCGGCGCCGCGGCCGGTCACCCGGGAGGCCCAGCGTGCGGCGGACCCGGCGCCCAGCGCCAGCCGTGCTCTAGGGGTGACCATCCTGCGAATTTTAGGTGCCCGACACGCGCTGCTGCGATCCGGTGTTGTCGGACCACCGTGCCATCCTCGGAATATGAGCCAGTGCTGGGGCCGACCGGCGGCCGAAGCGGGGGCCGGGTGGGCCGTCGTGGACGTGGAGACCACCGGGTTCCGGCCGGGCCAGGCTCGCGTCGTCAGCGTCGCCGCCCTGGCCGTCGGCGACGATGGCAGCATCGAGCACAGTGTCTCCTCCCTGCTGAACCCCGGCGTGGACCCCGGCCCCACCCACGTGCACGGACTGACCGCCGAGATGCTGGCGGGCCAACCCACGTTCGGCGATATCGCACCTCAGCTCATCGAGGTGCTGCACGGCCGGACGCTGGTCGCGCACAACGTCGCGTTCGACTATGCATTCCTGGCGGCCGAGGCCGAACTCGTCGGCGCCCAATTGCCGGTCGATACCGTCATGTGCACGGTCGAGCTGGCGCGCCGGCTGAATCTGGGTACCGAGAACCTGCGCCTGGAGACGTTGGCCCGACACTGGGGCGCCACCCAGTTGCGCCCGCACGATGCGCTCGATGACGCGCTGGTGCTCGCGCAGATCCTCAAGCCCGCGCTGGTGCAGGCCCGTGAGCGCAGATCATGGCTGCCGATCCGCTCCGTGAGCCGCCGGATCTGGCCCAACGGCCAGATCACCCACGAGGAGCTGCGGCCGCTGAAGGTGCTGGCGGCACGGATGCCGTGCGATCACCTGAATCCGGGGCTCTATGTCGCCGGGCGGCCGCTGGTGCAAGGTATGCGGATCGCGCTGTCGGCCGAGATGACGCATACCCACGAAGAGGTCATCGAGCGGATCATCGACGCCGGCCTCTCCTATGCGGAGAACGTCGACCGGCAGACCTCCCTGGTGGTGTGCAATGACGCCGCACCCGCACAGGGTAAGGGCTACCAGGCGGTCGAGCAGGGCATCCCGCTGATGGGAGACGCCGAGTTCATGACACTCATCGGGCAAGCCGTCGGCGGCACCGATGTCGAGGAGTTCACCGACACGACCGCGGACGGCGACCAGTACGCGCTGTTCTGAACGATGATCACCGGGTGAACCGCAGCATCCCGGCGATCCTGCTCGCGGCCGCCCTCGCGCTGGCACCGTCGGCGACCGCGGACACCGAGGGCACCACCTGGTTCCTCGGCGGCGGACGCACCGCCGGTTCGCCGTCGGAGCTGAGCATCGAGCAGGCCCGCGAGCGCCTCGGCGACCAGGGGCCCGACGCACGCATCGACGCGGTGATCCAGTACAGCCGCGACGGCGTGCACACCGGCGGCCCCTTCGGTGCGGCGGTACGTGAGGGCACGGCCAATGCCGTGGCCGTGGTCGAGCCCGGCGACACCGTGATCGGCTACAGCCAGGGCGCCGTGATCGCCCAACAGCTCAAGAAGATCCTGGCCGGCGCCCCCACCGTCACCGCCGCGGACTACGCCTTCATCACCTTCGGCGACCCGACGAACAGCAAGGGCGGCGAGATGCCGTTCATGCGTCGGCACCGGATCAACCTGGGCGACCTCCTCCCGCCGTTGACCGCCGATGACGAGACGGCGTTCACCACCACCACGGTGGCCCAGGAGTACGACCGCATCGCCGACTTCCCGGACCACCCGTGGAACCTGGTGGCCGTGTACAACTCGCTGCTGTCGGCCAAGGACCATCTGGGCTACCGGATGGCCTGGTCGGACACCACCCAGACGCAGCGCACCGCGGGGGTGCACCTCGATGAGACCCAGGACCGCGACCGTGTGATCACCACGGAGCGCAACAGTAAGGGCGGCAGCAACATTCACGTGCTGGTGAAGTCCGAAACGTTGCCGCTGACGCGCCCGCTGCGCACTGGAGTCTTTTGGCTCGACCGCGTGGTGGACGCGATCGACATCCCGCTGCGATGGATCATCGACCTCGGCTACCGCGGAGTGCGGGCTTAGCGCGTCGGTCAGGCGAACAGTGGCGGATTCAGCCGCGCGAACCCCGCTTGTCGTACGTAGGGGAAATGTGGATAAGACGGCTCGGGTGTGCTGACGGCATCCAGACGCGCGATCTGCTCGCCGGTCAGGGTCCAACCGACCGCACCGAGATTGTCGAGCAGCTGCGCGGGGGTGCGGGCGCCGACGATGACCGACGCGACCGTGGGACGGCGAAGAACCCAGTTGAGCGCGACCTGCGGGATGGAACGTCCCGTCTCGTCGGCGATGGCGGAGAGTTCGTCGACGACATCGAAGAGCACGTCATCGTCCACAGGTGGCCCGGCATCGGCCGTCCTGTGCAGGCGGCTGACGGGCGGGAGACCCGTTCCGCGTCGTATCCGTCCCGTCAGTCGTCCCCAGCCCAGTGGGCTCCAGACCAGCGCGCCCACCCCCTGGTCGAGGCCCAGTGGCATCAGGTCCCATTCGTAGTCCCGGCCGATCAGCGAGTAGTAGACCTGGTGGGCGACATATCGCACGCGGTGCGACGCGTCCGCCGCGGCAAGGGATTTCATGAGCTGCCAGCCGGCAAAATTCGAAACGCCCGTGTAGCGGATCTTCCCCTGTGTCACCAGGACATCGAGCGTGTCCACCACTTCCTCGACCGGTGTCGCAGCGTCGTAGGCATGGAGCTGGAACACGTCGATGTGATCGGTGCGCAAGCGGCGAAGTGCGCCTTCGACGGCGGTGATCAGGCGTCGCCGTGACGTGCCCGCGTCGTCGGGTCCGGAGCCGACGGGTAGTGCGGCCTTGGTCGAGATCAGTACGGAATCGCGGCGGCCTTGCAGGGCCGCGCCGAGGACGGATTCCGATGCGCCGTCGGAGTAGACATCGGCGGTGTCGAACAGGGTGATCCCCGCCTCCAGGCAGATGTCCACCATGGTGCGGGCCTCATCGATTCCGGTGTCTGCCCAGGCTCCGAAGAACTCTCCGCTTGCGCCGAATGTCGCTGCACCGAAGGCCAATTCGGAAACGATCAGGCCGGATCGGCCTAGATGACGGTACTCCACCAGCACTCCTTAAAGAGATTATCTTCCCGTTAAGTCAGAGTAGCACCGGTCGCGCGTTAAGGACACGTCAGTCCCGTTAAGGTGGGATCATGGCGACCAGACCCGGAGGCAGGACGGCCGCGGTGCGATCCGCGGTGCTCACCGCGACTGCCGACCTGCTCATCGAGAACGGTCTGGTGGGGCTGGAGCTGACGGCGGTCGCCGACCGGGCCGGTGTCGGCAAATCGACGGTCTACCGACGCTGGGGAACCGTGTCTGCCCTCGTCGACGACCTGCTGGCCGATATGGCAGAGACGTCGCGGCCGCGTCCCAGCACCGGCAGCCTCCGGGATGACCTGGTGAGCGTGGCCAGACTGATCCAGCGGACGCTGGCCGATCGACGCCAGGGCAGCCTTTTCAAGGCAATTCTCGCCGCCGGCACCTGCGATGTGCGCACCGCCGAGGCGCTCGCCGGCTTCTACCAGGTACGCATCGGCGAGATGGCGCCGATCATCCTGGACGCGATCGAGCGCGGTGAGGCCCCGCGGGGAACCGATCCCGCCGCAGTGATCCGGTACGTGTCTGCCCCGCTGTACTACAGCCTGCTCACCGATACCGAACCACTGCGCCGGGCAGACGCGGACAGGGCGGCTGCTGCTGCGCTCGCGGCCGTGACCGCCGGCGTCTTCGCCTGAGTTACCGCGCCGCCCGGTTCACTGCGGACACCACGGCGCGCAGCGATGCCGTGGTGATGGATGTGGCGATGCCGACGCCCCACACCGTCTTGCCGCCGATGGACGCTTCGACGTAGGCCGCGGCCTGGGCCTCTTCGCCCGCGGACAGCGCATGCTCGGAGTAGTCCAGCACGTTCACCTGGAAGCCGACCGCACCGATGGCATCCACGAACGCGGCCAGCGGACCGTTACCGGCGCCGACGATCTCACGTTCCTCGCCGTCGATCTTGACGATCGCGGTGATGGTGTCTGTCCCGCCGTCGACCTCGGAGGCGTCGACCTTCTGCCGCATGCGCTCCAGTGGCCGGATCGGGGACAGGTATTCCTCGGAGAAGACCTCCCAGATTTCCTTGGGTGAGACTTCGCCGCCCTCACCATCGGTGATCTGCTGGATGGCCTGGCTGAACTCGATCTGCAGCCGGCGCGGCAGCGCCAGACCGTGATCGGCCTTCATGATGTAGGCGACGCCGCCCTTGCCGGACTGCGAGTTCACCCGGATGACGGCCTCGTACGTGCGCCCGACGTCCTTGGGGTCGATCGGCAGGTACGGAACCTGCCACAGGATGTCGTCGACATCGGAATCAGCTTCGTCGGCAGCGACTTTCATCGCGTCCAGGCCCTTGTTGATGGCGTCCTGGTGGCTGCCGGAGAACGCGGTGTACACCAGATCGCCACCGTAGGGGTGGCGTTCGTGCACGGGCAGCTGGTTGCAGTACTCCACGGTGCGGCGGATCTCGTCGATATTGGAGAAGTCGATCTGCGGGTCGACGCCGCGGCTGAACAGGTTCAGGCCCAACGTCACCAGGCACACGTTGCCGGTGCGCTCGCCGTTGCCGAACAGGCAGCCCTCGATGCGGTCCGCCCCGGCCTGGTAGCCCAGTTCGGCTGCGGCGACGGCGGTTCCGCGGTCATTGTGCGGGTGCAGGCTCAAGATGATGCTGTCCCGCGGTGCCAGATGCCGGTTCATCCACTCGATGGAATCGGCGTACACGTTCGGGGTGGCCATCTCGACGGTGGCGGGCAGGTTGACGATCAGCGGCACCTCGGGCGTCGGCTGCACGATCTCGGCGACGGCGTTGCAGACATCCACCGCGTACTCCAGTTCGGTGCCCGTGTAGGACTCCGGGCTGTACTCGTAGCGCCACCGGGTGTCCGGGTACTTCTTGGCCTCTTCGACGCACATCCGCGCACCGTCGGTAGCGATCTTCTTCACGGCGGCGCGATCGGCGCGGAAGACCACCCGGCGCTGCAGGATCGACGTCGAGTTGTAGAAGTGCACGATCGCCTGCGGCGCACCGGCGCACGCCTCGAAGGTCTTGGCGATCAGCTCGGGACGGCACTGGGTCAGCACCTGGATGGTGACATCGTCGGGGATGGCGCCCTGCTCGATGATCTCGCGGACGAAGTCGAAGTCGGTTTGGCTGGCCGACGGGAAGCCGACCTCGATCTCCTTGTAGCCCATCCGGACCAGCAGGTCGAACATGCGGCGCTTGCGCGCCGGGCTCATCGGGTCGATCAGGGCCTGGTTGCCGTCACGCAGGTCCACCGCACACCACTGCGGGGCGGTGTCGATGACCTTGTCGGGCCAGGTGCGGTCCGGCACGGTGACCGGTTCGACCTCTTCGGCGAAAGTGCGGTAGCGGTTCACCGGCATGGCGGATGCGCGCTGGGTGTTCCAGGAGGGCTGGCCGGGATTGCGGGGGCCGGCCGGGGTGGTGATCGCGCGGACGGACGAGAAGGCGTCAGATGAGATGTCAGGGGTGGTCATGATGTTGGCTCCGGGGTCTTGTGTGGATTTCAGACCGGCGCATCGCGAAAACCCGCGACGGGAGGCCAGTCTGGATCAGACCCCGTCGCGGCGTCCGAGAAGGAGCACCCGCTGCACGTGGGCAACTGTACTCCGGGAGGGGCGCGGGCCAAAACGGCAGTCGCAGAATTGGTGCACGACGCGGTCCCGAACCCGGTTTAGGGTGCTAGTGAGCTACGAATTCGGGGGTCGGATGGGCGAGTCGGTCGAGGTTGTCACCTCGGAGCTGCACCTGGCAGCGGACCGTTTACGGGGCGCGGGACAGCGCCTGCAGGATGGGCTGTCCGCGGTGGACCTGGAGACCAGCAACCTGCTCGCGTCCGGCTGGAAGGGCGAGGCGGCCACCGCCTTCGACAAGTACTGGGAACAGTGGCACAACGGGGCGGGCCAGGTGGTGCGGGCCCTGCAGACCATGTCGGAGGCCCTCGACACGGCCGCCACGAACTATCGGGCGGCCGATGAGCAGGCCGGCGGCGCGCTCGGTTCGACCATGCAGGCCGGTGGGGGCTCGGGGGCGGCGACTGGCGGCGGCGGCGGTGCCCCGACCGCTGGTGGTGCCCCGACCGGGGCGGGTGCTGCCGGCGCGGACGACACCGGCGGCTCGACCGGCTCACCGTCCGGTCTGGCGGAGCAGATGAACCTCGGCGAGACGATGGCTCCAATGTCACAGGCAGCGGGTATCCCCACGCAGGTCGCGGGGCAGGTGGCGGGTGGATTGATGCAGGCCGGGACGATGGCGGCCGGCGCAGCGCAGCAGGCCGTGCAGGTGGCGACGCAGGTGGCACAGGAGGCGCACGCTGCCGCCGCGGAGTCCGAAACTGTCGAGGCGGGGTCTGAAAAGCCGGAGTCCGAGACCGCGGCGGGCGGCGAGGCGCAGGCGGGTCCGGCGCCGGTCGAGGCACCCCGTGCGGGGGCCGATACATCCGGGCCGGAGGAAACGCCGGGTCGGAGCCTCTGATGTCGAAATTGGTGGTGGACTTTCCGCAGCTGCAGGGTGCCATCGATCACATGGAGCAGTTCGGGCGCGAGGTCGCCGAGGTGCTGGAGGAGATCGACCAGGCGATGGCCGCACTGCGGGCCAACTGGGAAGGGCAGGCCTCAGACACCCAGGCGCAATCGCAGCAGCTGTGGGAAGACGGCGCCGAGCAGATGAAATCGTCGCTGGAGGCGCTGCGCACGGTCGCCGAGAACGCGCACAAGAACTACACCGACGCCGTGGACAAGAACGGGAAGATGTGGGCGGGCTGATCGCGTGCGGATTGAGGTAGAACCGCAGGCGCTCATCGATGCGGGTAAACAGGTCGGCGCTCTCGGCGTCCAGCTGGGTGCGCTGTCCGACGCGATGGGTCAGGTGCTTGCCAGCGGTATCGCGTCCGGCGCAGATCCGGCGGGGCTGAACTTCGGGATCTCCTACGGACGCCAGGCCGATCAGTTCGGCCAGTACCTGGCCCAGGCTGCCAACGCGTTCAAGAACGTCGGCCTCATGTTGGAGGCCACCGGCTACAACTATCAGCATGCCGACCAAGCGTCGGCGGCGGGCGGGTCGGGACCTTCCGGCAGCGTGAGCGGAGAACCGGCCGAGACGACGGCCGGCGACGCCCCCTACGGGCCCAACGGCAGCATCGTGACCCCGCCGACGAAATACCACCTGATCACCCCGTTCATCCGGCTGATCCCCGCCTTCGGCATGGCGGCCGGCGTCGCGATGACCTGGCCCAGCGGCAACTCCGGCATGATGAATGTGACTGCCGCGCAATGGCGCAACATCGGGCAAGGGCTGAAGGTCTTCGAGTCGGCACTCAGCGGGGCGAAAGCGGCAGTCGGCGCCCAGGACATCCCCGAAGGCGCCACCATCACCACCGCGCTGTCGGATCTGGGCAGCGGCACCACCACGCTGGCCGGCGTCGCCGATGGATTGGCCACGTCCATCAGCGATTTCGCGGCCGGGGTACTTGAGACCCAAGACGCGATTCGGGATCTGCTGGACCGGATCTCGCTCGACGGACTGTGGGACACCGTCACGGGCTTCCTCAGCGGCGACGGCGACAGGGTCCTGCGGGAGATCGCCGACGATGTCAGCACGGTGCTGGAGAACTTCCAGAATCAGGTCAAGGGTGTCCTCGGGCTCCTCGAAGAACTCGCGACCCTACTGGGTGAGGCCGCCGACGCCTTCCAGAAGTGGATAAGGCCGGTCCTGGTAGAGACCTTCGGGGAAGACGCGGGCAATGTACTGGCCGACGGTATCAAGCTGTTCACCGACATCCAGGTGGGCGGGGCAACCGGTCTGATCGCCCTGGTGTCCGGCACGGTGGCGCTGGCCGATCCCGATACCTGGAAGGGCATCGCGGATACGGCGCTGATGGTCGCCAAGGACCCGTCGCTGATCGACGATGTGCTCAAGCAGATCGGCAGCGAGTTCATCGCGTTGGACCAGTGGCAGGGCGACAATCCCGGGCGTGGCTTCGGCGAGGCCGCGGTCAACGTGGCCTCGTTGTTCGTCCCGGGCGGGGCGTTCGCGAAGGGCGGTGCGGTGGCCAAGGGGCTGGCCGCCACCCGCAATCTTCTTCAAAGGGGCGAACTCGGGTCGCTGGGCAGACTGCCGGGACTGGGCGGCGGCAGAACCCCGGATGCCCCCGAACTCCCGGATATGCCTGGCGCGCCCAATGTTCCGGAGTTCACCCCACCACCGGGCATTCCCGGATCGGTGCTGGGACCGAGTGGTCCGTCGAGCTCCACCCCGACTGTCCCGACATCGCCGGGGTCGGGCTCCGGCGGCGGCTCCGCGCCAACCGAGCCGTCGCCCAACGGGTCTGGGCCCAGCCAGTCCGGTGGGGGAGCGGGCCCCGGCAGCTCGTCGTCGAACGGTCCCGCTCCGACCGGAGGCTCACCGAGCCCGGGTGGTGGCGATGGGACGTCATCCAATGGACCTGTCCCGACGGGTGGTTCGCCCAGCCCCGACGGCGGCGACGGGCCGAGCAAGCCGTCAGGTGGCGCGCCGGTATCCCCGTCGATGAGCCCGCCTAATGATTCTCCCGGTTCGAGTGGACCGAGTCCTGCCGGTGGTGGGGATGGTCCGCGTAGCGGGTCTTCGGGCGGTGGTGGCTCGACCCCTGGTGGTGGGTCGTCGGGGAGCGGTGACGTGCCAAGCGAATCGTCGCCGAATGGCTCGGGCTCGGATCCGAACGGAGATCAGTCTGGTGCCACCGACACCGACAACGGGGCCGGCACCGGCGACAACGGAACGGTGCAGAGCGGGCCGGACGGTCACCACACGGTCAACGGACATCCGCCGCCTCCGCCGGGACATTCGGCACCGGAGGCGATCGAGGCGGCGCAACGTTTCAACGACGCGTTCGTAAATGGTCAACCGACCGCCGACCTCGCACGCGCGGTGTCGGATTGGGCTACCCACCGCGTTGAGGGGGCAGACCGAGTGGTTCTCGGGCGTTGGGATGGACAGGACGGCGGTTACATCGGAGAAGCTCGCCACAATGGTGGAGGCATCTATTTCGACACGGGTGACGAGGCCTGGAACGCTGTTGAAGCGGGTCTCGGTAAAGAAGATGCCAAGAGCCTGGGTTGGCAGGTCAACGAACAGTTCTTGCGGACCCAGCTGGAGAATGGCGTCGGTAGGATCGACTACCTTCTGGACCACGACCTGTATGACTCTCTTGAAGATATGGCAGTCGAGCGCGCCGGAAGCTTCTCGCAAATGGAGGTGGAGTTCCTGAGTAAACATGCCCCGGCCTATGGCTATGAGCGAGTTGGCGATTCGTGGGTGAAAGTGAAGGACGAATAGTGACCACGACTTTTGTCGCCAAAGTGGAGTCTGTTGTCGGGCCGACTTTGTCCAGTCACGGGTTTGTGCTCGACGACAGTTACACCGGATCTGATGAAGGTGGTCGTGAGCTGTCGATTGCCTACTATCGGAACGCTGAGTGCAAACTGCAGATTTATGATTGGGCACGCGAAGGCGAGACGAATTGCATGATCGGACTCCTCGACGCGCCCAACGAGTTCGGGTTGTTGAGCAAGTCCAAGCGATGGCAATTTCTGACGCGATTCGTACGGCGTCCAGACCTGCCCCTCGCCGAACTCGCGGAGCAGGCCAGGCTGGAGCTCGAAAGCTTCGCGGATCCGCTCGAATGGGTCAACGATCGTATCGAGAGATTCTACGAAGTGGCCCTTGCCGGAATGAAGGCGAAGTACGGAAACGCGAGTGACGGATCTGCGTGACCTACACCTGCGAGTCCGGGAACGCGATCACCGACAGGAACCGGATGGGCAGCTCCACCAGGTCCACCGGGCCGTGCGCACCCTCGCCGTCGATCTGCAGTGAATCCCCGGCATGCAGCCGGTACACCGACCGGCTGTGGCTGTAGTCCATCACCCCTTCGAGCATGTAGATGAACTCGGTGCCGGGATGCTGGAACAGCGGGTAGGTCTGGCTCTTCTCGGTCAGCGTGACGTGCAGGCACTCGAGACGCTTGTGCTCGCCGCGCAGTGAGCTCAGCAGTTGGTATTCGTGACCCTGCTTGGTGCCGTTGCGCACGATTTCCGCACCGGTGCCGGCCTTGACGAAGGCGGCCGGGCGCTCGACATCGGCACCGCGGAACAAGCTGGTCACCGGCACGTCGAGGCCGCGGGCCAGCAGCGCCAGGGTGGACAGGCTGCACGAGGTCTGCGCGTTCTCGATCTTGGACATCATCGCCTTGGAGATGCCGACCCGGGCCGCCATCTCGGCGACGGTGAGCCCGTGCTGCTGGCGCAGTTGGCGCACGTTGCGGCCGATCGCGGCCTCGAATTCCAGTTCCTCGACCGGCTCGTGCGGGTCCCGCTCGCGAGCCGTTCCGGACTGGTTGCGCAGCAGCGGAACGTCACTCACGGCCGGCCCCCCTGTCGTCTAACGCATCTCCCCGGCACCCACGTACGGATACGGGCTTTTGAGCAGTGTGCCACCGGCGAACCGGGAGAGCGCAAAGTCGGTCTCCGGAATGCGCGCGTCGGCACTGCGGCCGTCGGTCACCAGGTCGGCGACCAGCCGTCCGACCGCGGGGGCGATCTTGAAGCCGTGCCCGCTGAACCCGGCCGCCACGACCAATCCGTCCAGCCCGCCCGCGGAGATCACCGGGTTCCAGTCCGGGGTGACGTCGTAGCAGCCCGCGTAACTGCCGGTGATCCTCGCGTCGGTCAGCCCCGGGAACCGCGTACCGACCTTGTCCACCGTCATCTCCACGAACGCGTCGGTGGCCCGGTTCAGGTAGTCGTCGGGGTCGGCCTCTTCGCAGTGCGCGAGGTCGCTGTTGCCGAACAGGATCTCCCCGCCCAGTTCCGGGCGCACATATTGCAGCGAGACCAGATCGGAGAACACCGGCACCGGCCCGAGATCCATTCCGGGGGAGATCGTGACGATCTGCTCGCGCACCACGCGGATCGGCACGTCGACGCCGTAGCGGGCCAGGAACGCACGTGTCCACGCGCCGGTGGCGACCACGACGGTCCCGGCCGAGACCTCGGTGCCGTCGGCCAGCCGGATGCCGGTGACGCGATCACCGTCGGTGAGCAGATCGGTGACGTTGGCGCCCTGCCGGATTCGCACCCCGGCGGCACGCGCCGACACCGCGAACGCCTGTGCGGTCTGGTAGGCGTCCCCGTATCCACCGCGCGCCTCCCAACCGAACGCCGCGAACGGGCTCAGATCGGCGGTCGGCCACATCTTGGCGACCTCGTCGACACCGATCTCCTCGGTCTGCACCCCGACGGCGCGTTGCGCAGCAAGGCTTTTGCGCATCGACTCGACGTTGGGGGCGCCGACACCGACGACATAGCCGGTCTGCCGGAAGCCGATATCGGTGGCGTGATCACCCATGAACTGCTGAGGCTTCTCGAACACCTCCAGGCTGGACGCCGCCATCGCGGCCAGTGAGCTGACCCCGTAATGGCACCGCACGATGCCGCTGGACTTTCCGGTCATCCCCGAGCCGACGGTATTGCGCTCGGCGACAAAAACATCGGTGACACCGCGTTGACTCAATGCCCAGGCCGCCGCGGCACCCTCCAGGCCGCCACCGACGATGGCGACGTCCGCGGTCTCGTTCACAATCCGGCCCCGGGGCCCCGGCCAGGAATCCACTCAGTGCCGGCCAACGGCACCCGGGCCATGGCGGCCGCTTCGATGGTGACCGCGACCAGGTCCTCGGGCTCCAGATGGGTGACGTGGGCCTTGCCGCAGGCCCGGGCGATGGTCTGGGCCTCCATGGTGAGCACACGCAGATAGTTGGCCAGCCGGCGCCCACCCTCGACGGGGTCGAAGCGGGCGGCCAGTTCCGGGTCCTGGGTGCTGATCCCGGCGGGGTCACGCCCGTCCTGGAAATCGTCGTAGAAACCGGCTGCGCTGCCCAGCTTTTGGTACTCGGCCTCATAGCGGGGGTGATTGTCGCCGAGCGCGATCAGCGCCGCGGTGCCGATCGCGACGGCGTCGGCGCCCAGGGCGAGCGCCTTGGCCACATCGGCACCGTTGCGGATACCGCCGCTGACAATGAGTTGGACTTTTCTATGGACGTCGAGCTCCTGCAACGCCTGCACGGCCTGCGGCACCGCGGCCAGGGTGGGGATGCCGACGTGTTCGATGAACACGTCCTGGGTGGCGGCGGTGCCGCCCTGCATCCCGTCGACCACCACGACGTCGGCACCGGCGTGCACCGCGAGTTTCACGTCGTAGTAGGTGCGGGTGGCGCCGACCTTGACGTAGATCGGCTTTTCCCAGTCGGTGATCTCACGCAGCTCGTTGATCTTGATGGTCAGGTCATCGGGTCCGGTCCAGTCCGGGTGCCGGCAGGCGCTGCGCTGGTCGATGCCCTCGGGCAGGGTGCGCATCCCGGCGACGCGTGGGGAGATCTTCTGTCCCAGCAGCATTCCGCCGCCACCGGGCTTGGCGCCCTGTCCGAGCACGATCTCGATGGCGTCCGCCTTGCGCAGGTCGTCGGGGTTCATCCCGTAGCGCGACGGAAGATACTGGTAGACAAGGTGCTTGCTCTGGCCGCGTTCCTCGGGGGTCATGCCGCCGTCACCGGTGGTGGTCGAGGTGCCCGCCTCGCTCGCGCCGCGGCCCAGGGCCTCCTTGGCGGGCCCGGACAGCGCGCCGAAGCTCATCCCCGCGATCGTGACCGGAATATCCAGGTGCAGCGGATGTTTGGCGTGCCGGTCACCGAGCACCACATCGGTGCCGCAGCGCTCGCGGTAGCCCTCCAGCGGATACCGCGACATCGACGCGCCCAGGAACAGCAGATCGTCGAAGTGCGGCAGCGGCCGCTTGGCGCCCCAGCCGCGGATGTCGTATATGCCGGTCTCGGCGGCGCGCTGGATGGCGGCGATGGTGGGCCGGTCGAACGTGGCGGATTCGCGCAGGCCCAGCCGGGCCCGGTCATCGGTAGCAGACATTTCAGTAGCTCGCAGAGTTGTCGACGTGGAAGTGGTACAGGTTGCGGGCCGAGCCGTAGCGGGTGTACTCCGCGGTCTCATCGGTGAACCCGGCAGCGGCGAGAAGTTCGGCCAGCTCGGCGTGATGTTCGGGCCGCATCTCCTTCTTGACGCAGTCCGCGCCCAGCGAGGCGACCGCGCCACGCACGTAGATGCGAGCCTCGTAGATCGAGTCACCCAGTGCCTCACCGGCGTTGCCCCGCACCACCAGTCGCCCGGCCTGGGCCATGAATGCGCTCATGTGGCCGATATCGCCGCCCACCACGATGTCGACACCCTTCATGGAGATCCCGCAGCGCGCGGCCGCGTCTCCCTGAATGACCAGCAGGCCGCCGTGCGCGGTGGCCCCAGCGGATTGAGAGGCGTTGCCGTTGACCCGCACGGTGCCGCTCATCATGTTCTCGGCGACGCCGGTTCCGGCGTTGCCGTTGATGACGATCTCGGCGTGCTGGTTCATGCCGGCCGCGTAGTAGCCGACGTGACCGTTGACAGTGACGCGCACCGATGCGTTCACGCCGACCGCGACGTTGTGCGCGCCGTCGGGATGGTCGATGACGTATTCGCCGGTGATGCCGGTCTTGTGCAGCGCCGAGTTGACCTCGCGCAGGGGCGTTGTGGCCAAGTCGTATTGGACTAGCGGGTCCATGCGTACACCACCTCCGGTTCGGGTTCCCAGATCTTGGCCGATTCGACACCGGGCAACTCGGAGAGCGCGCGGTACTCGCTGGCCATGGCCACCCAGTCGGCGGTCTCGGCGATGACGGCCGGCTTGCAGGCGATGGCGTCGCGCACCACGGCGAACGAATCGTGGTTGGAGACCAGCAGGGTGTAGAAACCGTCGAAGGTGGCGCAGAGTTCCTTCAGCGCGGTTTCCACATCACGGCCGGCGGCCAGCTGCTGCGCGACGAACCGCGCACCCACCTCCGTGTCGTTCTCGCTGTCGAAGACCACCCCGGCCCGGCGCAGGTCGCGGCGGATGGTGGCGTGGTTGGCGAAGGACCCGTTGTGCACAAGGCACTGTTGCGGGCCGACGGTATAGGGATGGCAGCCCGACGGTGTCACCGCCGATTCGGTGGCCATCCGGGTGTGCCCGACGCCCTGCCATCCCTGAGCCTTGGCCAGGCCCCATGCGTCGGTCAGCGCCCGCGGATGCCCGACCCCCTTGAGCACCGCCAGGTCGGCGCCGAAACCGGCGATCAGCGCCTCCGGATAGGACAGCCGCACCCGTTCCAACAATTCCTCGGAGGACACGTCGGACGACAGCAGGTAGCTCGAATCCACCTGCACCACATCGACATCGGTTCCGAGATCCGGCACCACCTCGATATCGGTCACCGACACGCAACCCCGTCCCGGCGGCGACCACAGCGGGTCCCCGTAGACCGCAACCCCGGCAGAATCAGCCCCCCGGTCCGACATCTCACCGAGCATCCCGCTGAGCAGTTCCCCCAGCCGGGGATAGAGCTCAGGTGTGCGCAGGTGCAAACCCACGATCCCGCACATAGCGTTCCTTTCTAGAAGGCTGTCAGGTACTGGTCGACTTCCCACGGCGTGACGGTGCCGTGGTAGGCGAAGAACTCCTCGCGTTTGATGCCGGCGAAGTAGGTGGCCACACCGTCGCCGGCGGCGTCGAGCACCCCGGCCACCACCGGATCGGCGTCCAACTCATCGACCGCATGCAGCAGCGTGGGCGGCAGATTCGCGGGGCCTTGGGCGCCGACCGCGCCGGGGTCCAGGCTGCGTTTGATCCCGTCCAACCCGGCGCCCAGCGCGGCGGCGATTGCCAGATACGGGTTGGCCGATCCGTCCCCGCCGCGGAGCTCGATCCGCTGGTTGTCCGGAACCCGGATGTAGTGGGTGCGATCATTGCCGCCGTAGCTGGGCTTGCGGGGCGCCCAGGATGCGCCCGACGCCGTGGTGGTGGCACCGGTTCGCTTGTAGGAGTTGACGGTCGGGGCGATGACGGACTGCAGCGCGCAGGCATGCTCGAGGATCCCGGCGATGAAGGCGTACGCGGTGTCGGACAGTCCCAGGCCGCGGTCATCGGTGTCGGCGGGAAAGACCGGGTTGCCGGCGCTGGTGAGCGAGAGGTGGAAGTGCAGTCCGCTGCCGGTGCGGTCGGCGAACGGCTTGGGCATGAAGGTGGCCACCATGTCGCGTTCGGCGGCGATCATCGACAGCAGGTAGCGCAGCGTGATCACCCGGTCGGCGGTCACCAGTGCCTCGTCGAACTGAAAGTTCTGCTCGAACTGCCCGTTGCCGTCCTCGTGGTCGTTGGCGTAGTTGGACCAGCCCAACGTGTTCATCGCCGTGGAGATCGCGGTGAGGTGCTCATACATCCGGGTGACGCCGCGGGCGTCATAGCAGGGTTGGGCGGCGGTGTCAGCCGCATCGGCGGTGACCAGGGCGCCATCTTCGTTGCGGCGCAACAGGAAATACTCCACCTCGGCGCCGACCCACGGTTCGAAGCCGGCATCGGCGGCCTGGGCCACGAGGTTCTTGAGAATGACCCGCGGGGCGTACGGCCACGGCTTGCCCTCTACGTGCGGGTCGCAGTGCACCAGCGCCAGACCCTCTTTGATGAACGGGATGGGGGTGAACGAGGCCGGATCCGGCACGGCGATCAGGTCGGGGTCCTTGGGCTCCTGGCCCATGGCGCCCACTGCGTAGCCGGCGAAGCCGACGCCTTCGGTGGCCAGCTGGTCGACGGCTTCGACGGGAACCAGCTTGGCGCAGGGCTTTCCGCGCAGGTCGACGAACAGCGCGAGGATGAAACGGGTGCTGGACTTCTCGGCGAGGGTGGCGAGATCGGTGGTCATGGTTACCAGAACTTTCGTCATCTTGTTATGACTCGTCTCTTTGTAAGAAACAGAGTATCACTGTATGAAACTCGTGCAAGCCGAGGAAACCCCGGCGACCGATGGTCACCGGGGAATCATCGGTGGATCAGGAGTATTCGAGCTCGTACGCCGAATCGCGATGGAACTTGGCGTCGATACCCTTCTCTTCCTCATCCGGGGAGATGCGGATGCCCATCGTCTTCTTGATGGCGAAGGCGATCGCGAAGGCGATGACGAACGAATACGCCATCACCGCGCCGGCCGCCACGGCTTGCTTCCAGAGCAGGTCGATACCGCCCCCGTAGAGCAGGCCGTTGACGCCGTTGGGCATGCCCTCGCTGGCGAAGAAGCCGATCAGCAGGGTGCCCACGACGCCACCCACCAGGTGCACGCCGACCACATCCAGTGAGTCGTCGTAACCGAATTTGTCCTTGACGCCGACCGCGTACACGCAGATCGCCCCGGCGATACCACCGACGAAGATGGCGCCGATCGGCGTGACCGCGCCACAGGCCGGGGTGATGGCGACCAGGCCGGTGATGGCGCCGGAGGCCGCGCCGACGCCGGTGACGTGACCGGTCTTGATCTTCTCCACCGCCAGCCAGGCCAGGACCGCCGCGCAGGTCGCCACGAATGTGGTGACCATGACGATCGCGGCTGAATTGCCGGCCGCCAGTGCCGATCCGCCGTTGAAGGCGTACCAGCCGGCCCAGAGCATGCCCGCGCCCAGCAGCGTCAGCGGCACATTGTGCGGCTTGCGCAGCTGACCGAACATCGCGGACTTGCCGAGCACGATGGCCACCGCCAGAGCGGCCGCGCCCGCATTGATGTGCACCGCGGTCCCGCCGGCGAAGTCGACGGCGCCCAGCGTGTTGGCGATCCAGCCACCCACCGAGTTCTCGGTGACCACACCGTCGAACGCGAACACCCAGTGCGCGACCGGGAAGTAGACCAGCACCGCCCACACGGCCGCGAACACCATCCACGCGCCGAACTTCATCCGATCGGCGACCGCACCGGAGATCAGAGCGACGGTGATCACCGCGAACAACGCCTGGAACAGCGCGAACAGGCTGATCGGTAGGCCGTCGATGGTGGTCATCGGTTCGAGTAGGTCTGTCATACCGGCGAATTCGGTGATGTCGCCGACGAAGCCGCCCATCGAGGTCCCGAACACCATCGAGAAGCCGAAGAGCACCCAGAGCAGGCCGACGATCGCGACCGCGCCGAACGTCATCATCATCATGTTGGTCGAACTCTTGACCGAGACCATGCCGCCGTAGAAGAGCGCCAGGCCGGGAATCATCAGCGTGAGGCCGATGATGCAACAGAGTATGAAGGCCGTAGTACCTGTATCCATCAACGTCTCCTGAGGTGCGCGGCCCGAGCGGGCCGACCACTGGCAGTAACCTCCGTTTCTGTTACGTGGACGGCATCGTTGCGTTGCGGGCGGGTAAACGGTTTCACCGCAAGTCGAGCGCCTGGAAGGTGGAGCAGTAAAAGGCCGTGCATCGACCCCTTATCCTTGTCAGGACATCCCCGGCTGGTTGAGAGGTTTACAGTGGCGCTCGTCGTGCAGAAATACGGCGGATCATCGGTGGCAGACGCCGATCGGATCCGGCGCGTCGCCGAGCGCATCGTGGAGACCAAGAAGGCTGGCAACGACGTCGTCGTGGTCGTCTCGGCGATGGGCGACACCACCGACAACCTGCTGGATCTCGCTCGCCAGGTCTCCCCGGCGCCGCCCGCCCGTGAGATGGACATGCTGCTCACCGCCGGTGAGCGCATCTCCAACGCGCTCGTGGCGATGGCCATCGAGTCCCTCGGCGCGCAGGCCCGGTCCTTCACCGGATCGCAGGCCGGCGTGATCACCACCGGCACCCACGGCAACGCCAAGATCATCGACGTCACGCCGACCCGCCTGCGCGAGGCACTCGACGAGGGTCTGATCGTGCTGGTCGCCGGGTTCCAGGGCGTCAGCCAGGACAGCAAGGACGTCACCACGCTGGGCCGCGGCGGCTCGGACACCACCGCGGTCGCGCTCGCCGCCGCGCTCGACGCCGATGTCTGCGAGATCTACACCGACGTGGACGGCATCTTCACCGCCGACCCCCGCATCGTGCCCAACGCCAAGCACCTCGACAGCGTCTCCTTCGAGGAGATGCTGGAGATGGCGGCGTGCGGCGCCAAGGTGCTGATGCTGCGCTGCGTGGAATACGCCCGTCGGTACAACGTTCCGATACACGTCCGTTCGTCGTACTCGGACAAGCCAGGCACCATCGTCAAAGGATCGATCGAGGACATTCCCATGGAAGACGCCATCCTGACCGGAGTTGCACACGATCGCAGCGAGGCAAAGGTCACCGTCGTCGGCGTTCCCGACGTACCCGGATATGCCGCCAAGGTGTTCCGCGCGGTCGCCGATGCCGATGTGAACATCGACATGGTGCTGCAGAACATCAGCAAGATCGAGGACGGCAAGACCGACATCACCTTCACCTGCTCGCGGGAGAACGGCCCGTCCGCGGTCCAGAAGCTGGCCTCGCTGCAGGGTGAGATCGGTTTCACCCAGGTGCTTTACGACGATCACATCGGCAAGGTGTCGCTGGTCGGCGCCGGGATGCGCAGCCACCCGGGCGTCACCGCCACGTTCTGCGAGACGCTGGCCGACGCGGGCATCAACATCGACCTGATCTCCACCTCGGAGATCCGGATCTCGGTGCTGATCAAGGACACCGAACTCGACACCGCCGTCGCCGTGCTGCACGAGGCCTTCGGCCTCGGTGGTGATGAGGAAGCCGTCGTCTACGCGGGAAGCGGGATCTAGAGATGGTTTCCATCGGTGTGGTCGGCGCGACCGGTCAGGTCGGCCAGGTGATGCGCGCGCTGCTCGAGGAGCGCAACTTCCCGGCGAGTTCGGTGCGGTTCTTCGCCTCGGCGCGTTCCGAGGGTAAGAAGCTGACCTTCCGCGGCCAGGAGATCGAGGTCGAGAACAGCGAAACCGCCGACCCGTCCGGGCTCGACATCGCGTTGTTCTCCGCCGGCGCGACCATGTCGCGGGTGCAGGCGCCGCGGTTCGCCGCGGCCGGCGCCGTCGTCGTCGACAACTCCTCGGCGTGGCGCAAGGACCCCGAGGTGCCGCTGATCGTCAGCGAGGTCAACTTCGACCGGGACGCGGCGAATCGGCCGAAGGGCATCATCGCCAACCCGAACTGCACCACCATGGCCGCGATGCCGGTGCTCAAGCCGCTGCACGACGAGGCCGGCCTGACCCGGCTGATCGTGTCGAGCTACCAGGCCGTCTCCGGCAGTGGGCTGGCCGGGGTGGAAGAACTCGCGTCACAGGCGCGGGCGGTGATCGACGGGGTCGAGCAACTGGTGCATGACGGTTCGGCGCTGAACTACCCGGCCCCGGTGAAGTACGTCGCGCCGATCGCGTTCAACGTGGTGCCGCTGGCCGGTGCGCTCGTCGACGACGGCTCCGGAGAGACCGACGAAGACCAGAAGCTGCGCAACGAGAGTCGCAAGATCCTCGGCATCCCGGAGTTGCTGGTGTCGGGCACCTGCGTGCGGGTACCGGTGTTCACCGGGCACTCGCTGTCGATCAATGCCGAATTCGCCCGACCGCTTTCGCCTGCGCGGGCTCAGGAGCTGCTGGCCGACGCGCCGGGTGTGACGCTGGTGGACGTGCCGACGCCGCTGGCCGCCGCCGGAGCCGACGACTCGCTGGTCGGTCGGATCCGCCAGGATCCGGGCGCGCCAGAAGGTCGCGGCCTTGCGCTGTTCGTGTCCGGTGACAACCTGCGAAAAGGTGCCGCGCTGAACACCATTCAGATTGCCGAGTTGCTCGCAGCCCAGCTCTGATCCACGCCGAAACTGCATTCCAGAAGGAAAAGTGCGAGCAACCACCTTCCGGAACGCAGTCTCGGCAGCGATGGTGGCGGTGGTGGCGCTTGCCCCGTCCGCCTATGCGGACCTGAAGCTCTTGCCGGGCCAGGTCATCATGCTCGGTCCGGTGGCCGGAACAGGCACTGCGACAGGAGATTACGGGATCGGCGCGACCGATCTGTGTGAGTTCATGGAATTCCCCAGCCGGCTGCTGCAGGTGTGTGGTGACAGTTTCGCGGGGCAGGGCGTCGGCTACGGCGGCTGGTACTCGCCGATCGCGCTGCACGTGGACCCCGACTCGATCAACGCCCCGGCGGGTATCCGCATCACCGGGGTGACCGGTACCTCGACACGGCTGCTGGCCGACCCCACGCCCGCCGGCGCATCGCAGCTACCGGCGGGCATCGTGTCGATCAACCGCGAGAACTACATGCTGGTCACGACGACGCAAAACCTCCGCCCGTCGAGCTCGCGTCTGGTGAAAGCCGATGCCGCGAAGGGTGATTGGCCCACGATCATGGGATCGCAGCGCCCGGCAGATTTTGCCGGCGGTGGACAGTCCCAGATCAGCGGTTACTACGACCCCATCCCGACCTCGGATTCCGAACGTGGCTGGGTCTACATCGTGGCCGACAATTTCGACCGCAGTGCACCGGCGACGCTGTATCGGGTGGCGCCGCAGAACTTCACCGATCGCGGCGCCTGGCAGGGCTGGTCGGCGGTCGAGGGGTGGGGCAAGGCTCCGACCCCGCTGTGGCCCGATCGGGTGGGCGAGCTGAGTGTGCGCCAGATCGACGGCAAGACGGTGTTGTCCTACTTCAACGCCGCCACCGGCAACATGGAGGTCCGAGTAGCGGCGGACCCGACCCAGCTCGGCTCCGCGCCGGTGACGACGGTGGTGGTCGGCTCGCCCTGGCCCGATCGGCCCGAGGACCTGCCCGCGCCTCAGGACAACCGGCTGGCCCAGCCGTACGGCGGCTACATCTCACCGGCCTCGACGCTGGCCGAATTGCGGGTCTTCGTCAGCCAGTGGAACACCACACCCCGCGGTGGCACCCCCTACCGGGTGATCCAGTACGCGGTGTATCCGTTTCATAGCTGATTCACATGCTCTAACCAGCCGCCACATTGCCGCTCGTCGGCATCATGAATCCATGAGCGAAGAACCCGACAACTCGACCAGCACCACGGCGCCCGTGGCTGCAGCCGCAGCACCCCCGCCGCCGCCCGCGGTGGTGGTCCCGACCGAGGAGCACCCTCGACGTAACCGGGTCACCCAGGTGGCCGCCTGGGTGGGCATCGTCGCCGGCGTCACCTTCGTCGTCGCGGTGATCTTTTTCTCCGGCTTCATCCTGGGCAAGAGCTCCGACGGTGGCGGGCACCATCGCGGCGGGCCGGACCGCGAGAGCGGGATGTTCCACCGTGGCGGGCCGCCGATGGGACCGCCGCACATCTTCTTCCCTGGCGGACCGGGCGGACCCGGTGGACCGGGCGCCCAGGGTGGCCCCGGGTTCGGACCGGGATTCCAGGGCCCACAGCAGGGTCAGGGCGCGGGGCCCGGCAACGCTCCGGCCACGCCGCCGCGCCCCTGAAACATTAAGAGGACCCTCGCGGGCGAGTGAGGAATCATCCGTAACTCTTGGCACTCTGACCTCATCCGTGAGAGTGTCGCTAACCATGACACGCCGACCGCTGCGCATTGCCGCGTTTGTCGCGGCCCTCGTGGTATTGGCGGGTCTGCCGGGCTGCAGCCTGCGCGGGGCCGCTCCCGACGTCGCCGCCTCGACGGTATTCGCCGTCGGGGACTGCGTGGAAATCGACGCGGACGCGGCCCCGACGCCGGATCCGGTGCAGGCCAGCGAGGTGTCCTGCACCCAGGATCCGAGCTACACCGTCGGCGCCACCGCCGACGCCGCCGGTGACTGCCCCACCACCGAGTACCAGCACCTTCCGACCGACTACGCCGAACCGTCGACCGCCCGGCTGTGCCTGGTGCCCAACCTGGTGGCCAACCAGTGCTACCTGATGGAGATGCCGATCGGGCTGGTCGAGAAGGCCTCCTGCGATGACCGCGACGACGGCGTGCTGGTGCAGGTCACCCAGCGCCTGGACGTCCGGGATCAATCCGCGTGCCCGGCGATCGCCGGTTCCTACGCATGGCCATATCCCGCGCCGGCCCGGACGTACTGCACGCAGACGCTTTTCTGACTTTGGCATGATCGAGCCATGCGGCTGACTGCACTGGCCGCCGGTGTGGGAGTGGCTCTGGCCCTCGCCGCTCCGGCCTCGGCCCGACCGTCCGATCCCGGCGTCGTCAGTTACGCGGTCCTGCCGAAGGGCTCGGTCAGCAACATCGTCGGCGCACCGCTGGCCTGGGAAGCCGAGTTCGGCAACCCGGGCCAGGCGTTCTACGTCGACAACCCGGCCTGCAACAACTGGGCCGACATCGGTCTCCCCGACGTGTACGCCGATCCGGATCTGGCGTCGTTCAACGGCGCCGTCGCGCAGACCTCCGCAACGGATGCGACCCGCCTGGTCAAGCAGTCGGTCGGTGTCTTCGCCACCGACGACGCGGCCACCCGCGCGTACCACCGCGTCACCGACCGCACCACCGGATGCGCCGGCCAGACCACCACGATGCACCTGGACAACTTCGTCAACCAGGTGTGGACCTTCTCCGGCGGTACCGCGACGCCGACCGACGCGGTCTGGGTGAAACAGGAAGGCGGCACCGACCGCCGGTGTTTCATCCAGACCCGGTTGCGGGAAAACGTTCTGCTGCAGGCGAAAGTCTGTCAGCCCGGCAACGGTGGGCCCGCGGTCAACGTGCTGGCCGGGGCCATGCAGAACACCCTCGGGCAATAACGGCGAACAAAACCCTTGGGAATATGTCAGACCTGTCTGGAAGATTGAAATAACACGGGCTCATCGGGTTGAGGGCTCCCAGCGTCCAGGTCCTGGGGAGGAGTGGTTCGGATGACCACCGCTGCCGCGCGGGACATGGAGTGCGCGTCCGGGCGGGCTGCCGCCGCGATCGCGGCGAACTGTCTGCACGACGGGCCGATCGGCAAGGTTGGTCTGGAGATCGAGGCGCACTGCTTCGACATCACCGATCCCCTGCGTCGGCCCGGCTGGGATGAGCTCAGCGACGTCATCGCGACGGTGCCCACGTTGCCCGGCGGCAGTGCCATCACCGTCGAACCGGGCGGCGCCGTGGAACTGTCGGGCCCACCGGCCGACGGCGCCACCGACGCGATCATCGCCATGACCGCCGACCGCACGGTCCTCACGCACCATTTCGCCGCGCACGGCCTGGGCCTGGTGTTGCTCGGTGCCGATCCGCTGCGGCCCGCGCAGCGCATCAACCCCGGCGCCCGTTATCGGGCGATGGAGAGCTTCTTCACCGCAACGGGTACCCCCGCGGCCGGCGCGGCCATGATGACCTCGACCGCCTCGGTTCAGATCAACATCGAGGCCGGCCCGCGGGCGGGCTGGGCGGACCGGGTCCGGCTGGCGCACGCGCTGGGCCCGACCATGATCGCGTTGTCGGCGAACTCGCCCCTGCTGGGCGGACACTTCACCGGATGGCGCAGCTCCCGCCAACGCGTCTGGGGGCAGCTGGACTCGGCACGGTGCGGCCCGGTGCTGGGCGACAGCGGTGACGATCCCTCCGCCGACTGGGCGCGTTATGCACTGCACGCCCCGGTGATGCTGGTCCGCACGCCCGACGCGGTGCCGATGACCGAGTTCGTCTCCTACGCCGACTGGGCCGACGGCCGTATCCCGTTGGACGCCCGCCTTCCCGGCGACGAGGATCTCGAGTATCACCTGACCACGCTCTTCCCTCCGGTGCGGCCGCGGCGCTGGTTGGAAATCCGGTACCTCGACAGCGTGCCCGACTCCATCTGGCCGGCCGTGGTGTTCACCCTGGTCACGTTGTTGGACAATCCCGCAGCCGCTGAGATCGCCACCAGTGCCACCGAATCGGTCTCCGGTGAATGGGATCTGGCCGCACGGGCCGGCCTCGCGGACCCGGGCCTGCGGGCCGCGGCGGTGACATGTGTGGCCGCCGCCGCCGAGCATGCCCCGGCTGAACTGGCCGATGCGATGGCCCGGCTGCTCGCCGGCGTCGAGGCCGGCCGCTGCCCGGGCGATGACTTCTCCGATCTCGTTGTCGAACATGGGATACCGACGGCTCTGACCCAACTGGCGAGGAACGACTCGTGACATCACCGCAAGCGCTGGCCACCGAATTGACCCGGGCCCGGGAGCGCACCCTGGCCCTGGTCGACTTCGACGACGCCGAACTGCATCGCCAGTACGACCCGCTGATGAGCCCGTTGGTGTGGGACCTCGCCCATATCGGGCAGCAGGAGGAGTTCTGGCTGCTGCGCGATGGCGACCCCAACGCCCCTGGCATCCTGGCCCCCGAGGTCGACTCGCTCTATGACGCATTCGTGCATTCCCGCGCCAGCCGCGTCGACCTTCCGTTGCTCCCGCCCGCCGACGCGCGCACCTATTGCCGCACCGTCCGCGACCGCGCCCTCGACGTGCTGGACCGCACCGACGGTGACGAGTCGTTGTTCCGCTTCGGGTTGGTCGTCTCCCACGAGAACCAGCACGACGAGACCATGCTGCAGGCGCTCAACCTGCGCGCGGGCCCCGCACTGCTGAGCACGGGCGCGGCGCTGCCCCGCGGCCGCGCCGGTGTGGCCGGAACCTCGGTGCTCATCCCCGGGGGCCCGTTCACCCTGGGCGTCAACGCATCCGAGGAGCCGTACTCGCTGGACAACGAACGTCCCGGCCATGTGGTGCACGTCGAGCCGTTCCGGATCGGGCGGGTACCGGTCACCAACGCGCAATGGCGCGAGTTCGTCGACGACGGCGGCTACCGGACCCCGCAGTGGTGGTCCGAGCGCGGGTGGGCGCATCGCGAGCAGGCCGGTCTGAGCGCGCCCGCATTCTGGAACGCCGACGGCAGCCGCACCCGGTTCGGCCACCGCGAGACCATTCCGGGTGACGAACCGGTGCAGCACATCACCTACTTCGAGGCCGAGGCGTTCGCGGCGTGGTCGGGTGCCCGGTTGCCGACCGAGATCGAGTGGGAGAAGGCCTGCGCGTGGGACCCGGTGGCCGGTGCGCGCCGCCGATTCCCTTGGGGTGACGCACAACCCACATCCGAGCTGGCCAATCTCGGCGGCGATGCGCTGCGCCCGGCACCGGTGGGCGCCTACCCGGCGGGCGCGTCGGCCTACGGGGTGGAGCAGATGCTCGGCGAGGTGTGGGAGTGGACCACCTCGCCCCTGCGACCCTGGCCCGGGTTCACCCCGATGATCTACGACCAATACACGGTCCCTTTCTTCGAGGGACCTACGTCGACTGGCGCCTACCGGGTCCTGCGCGGCGGGTCCTGGGCGGTGGCTGCGGGCATCCTGCGGCCCAGCTTCCGCAACTGGGACCATCCGATCCGCCGGCAGATCTTCTCCGGTGTCCGCCTGGCCTGGGACGCCTGATGTGTCGCCACCTGGGCTGGCTCGGTGCACCGGTGCCGGTGTCCACGTTGGTGCTCGATCCGCCGAGTGGTCTGCTGGTGCAGTCATATTCGCCGCGTCGGCAAAAGCACGGCACCATCAATGCCGACGGTTGGGGCGTCGGGTTCTTCGATCGTGGTGTGCGGCGCTGGCGCAGCGACAAGCCGCTGTGGGGGGACGCATCGTTTGCGTCGGTGGCTCCCGCACTACGCAGTGACTGCTTCGTCGCCGCGGTGCGTTCGGCGACGGTCGGCATGCCCATCGAGCCCTCGGCCTCGGCGCCGTTCAGCGACGGCACCTGGCTGCTCTCGCACAACGGGATCGTCGACCGCGCCGTCCTTCCGGCCCCGACGACGGCCGAATCCACCGTCGACAGTGCGGTACTGGCCGCGCACATCTTCGAGCGCGGCATGGGCGCGCTCGGGGATACCGTCGCCCGCATCGGCACCCGAGACCCGGGTGCCCGTCTGAACATTCTGGCCGCCAACGGTTCCAGCCTGCTCGCCACCACCTGGGGAGACACCCTGTTCTGTCTGCAGCGCGATGACGGCATCGTGCTGGCCAGCGAACCCTACGACGACGACCCGTCCTGGCGTGATATCCCCGACCGGCACCTCGTCGAGGTGACCGGCACGAACCTCACGCTTACTCCCCTGGAAGGATCCTCATGACCACCGGCACGGCCTCGGACCTGTCCAAAGCTCTGCGTCGCGACGTTCGGCACGGACTGGCGCAATCACCGAAAACCCTGCCGCCCAAATGGTTCTACGACGCGAAGGGCAGTGATCTCTTCGATCAGATCACCCGGCTGCCCGAGTACTATCCCACCCGCACCGAGGCCTCGATCCTGCGGGACCGGGCAGCCGATATCGCAGAGGCCTCGGGTGCCGACACTCTGGTCGAGTTGGGCAGCGGCACATCGGAGAAGACACGGCTGCTGCTCGATGCCCTGCGGGACAGCGGTGCGCTGAAGCGCTTCATCCCGTTCGACGTCGACCCCAGCGTGCTGCGCGATGCCGCCCGTGCGCTGCATGTCGAATACCCCGACATCGAGATCGAGGTGGTGTGCGGCGATTTCGAGCGGGACCTGGGCACCGTGCCCAAGGTCGGCCGGCGGATGGTGGTCTTCCTCGGGTCCACGATCGGGAATCTCACTCCCGAACCCCGCGCCGAATTCCTTGCCGCGGTCGCCGACACCATGGAGCCCGGCGATTCGCTGCTGCTGGGCACCGACCTGGTCAAGGATGTCGGCCGGCTGGTGCGCGCCTATGACGACAGTGCCGGTGTCACGGCGGCGTTCAACCGCAATGTGCTGACCGTGGTGAACCGCGAACTCGACGCCGACTTCGACCTGGACGCCTTCGATCATGTCGCGCGGTGGAACCCCGATGAGGAGCGCATCGAGATGTGGCTGAGGTCGACCGCCGATCAACGGGTCCGCATCGCGCAGCTCGATCTCACCGTCGAGTTTGCGGCCGGCGAGGAGATGCTGACCGAGGTGTCCTGCAAATTCCGTCCCGAGGGTGTGGAAGCCGAATTGGCCGCCGCCGGGCTGCGCCGCACCCACTGGTGGTCCGACGGCGCCGGCGATTTCGGTCTCTCGCTGGCGGTGAAATGAGCCTCGCCGACACATGGCGGGCGGCCCGGGTGCCGGTGGCGGGCCTGCATCTGGACAGCGCGGCGTGCTCGCGGCAGAGCAATGCGGTGATCGATGCGGCAGCCACCCACGCCCGGCACGAGGCCGAGGTCGGTGGCTACGTCGCGGGCGAGGCCGCGGTGCCGGTGCTGGACGCCGGACGGGCCGCGGTGCGCGCCCTGGCCGGGATGCCCGATGCCGAGGTCATCTTCACCACCGGCTCCAATCACGCGCTGGATCTGTTGTTGAGCAGCTGGACCGGACCGCGCACCGTGGCATGCCCGCCCGGAGAGTACGGTCCGAACCTGGTCATCATGGCGGCCAATGGGTTCGAGGTGCGCCCCCTGCCCGTCGACGAGCTGGGCCGGCTGCGGGTCGACGAGGCCGCCGCGGTGTTGGAGGCCGATCCGCCGGCGCTGGTGCATCTGACCGTGCTCGGCAGCCACCGCGGGGTGGCGCAGCCGCTGGCCGAGTTGGCGCCGGTCTGCCGGTCGTTGGGTCTGCTCCTGGTGGTCGACGCGGCCCAAGGGCTCGGGCACGTGGACTGCGCGGTGGGCGCCGACGTGCTGTATTCGTCCTCACGCAAGTGGGTGGCCGGCCCGCGCGGTGTCGGCACGCTGGCGGTGCGGCCCGAGTTGTACGGCCGGTTGACGCCGCGATGGGCGCCGATGGAGTTGCACGAGGCAAATATCGGCTCGCGCCTTGGTTTTTCGCTGGCATTGGGGGAGCACCTTGCCACGGGCCCGGAGCTGGTGCGGGCCCGGCTGGCCGAGGTCGGCCGGCTCACCCGGACGGTGCTCGCCGACATCCCCGGGTGGGAGGTGGTCGAACCTGTGGACGAGCCGACCGCGATCACGACGCTGCGGCCCACCAATGGTGCCCAGCCGACACCGGTGCGCGCCAAGCTGATCGCCGAACACCGGATCGTCACCACGGCGTGCGAGGTGGCGCGGGCTCCCAGCGAGATGGCCGGGCCGGTGCTGCGGGTGTCTCCGCATGTGGACGTCGAGGCCGCGGATCTGGAGCTTTTTGCCGAGGCGCTCGTCGCCGTCACCTGAAGGTCAGTGGTTGTGCTGTCCGATACCGCGCCAGTACCCCGGGTGTCGCCTCGGCCTCATAGCGGGCGGATTCCCCGACCGACCACGACGGCGGCACATCCTGACCGGACAGCACCCATGCCGCCTGACGGGCCGCGCCGAGTGCGACGTACTCCGCCGGTGTCGGCACATGCACCTCGGTGTCAAAGATGGCGGGTGCGATGCGCCGCACGGCCTGCGATCGCGCGCCACCACCGACCAGGTTGATGCGCCCGACGTCGATGCCCTGTTCGGTGATCTTGTCGATGCAGTAGGCCATGGAGCTGAGCAGCCCCTCCACTGCGGCACGGGCGATGTTGGTGGAGTTCAGGTTTCGTGTCGTCATCCCCTGCAGTGCACCAGCTGCCGCTGGCAGGTTCGGCGACCGTTCCCCGTCGAAGTAGGGAACCAGCACCAGGCCTTCGGCCCCCACCGGCGCCGACAAGGCGAGCCGGTCGAATTCGTCGAAATCCACACCCAGCATCGCGGCGACCGCGGCCAGCACCGGTGCTCCGTTGAGGGTGCACACCAGCGGAAGGTGACGTCCGGTCGCATCGGCAAAGCCCGCCACGATGCCCTCCGGGTCGTGCGGGGCCGCCGATCCGACCGCGCTCACCACTCCCGAGGTCCCCAGCGACACGACACAGTCGCCGGCTCCGGCGCCCAGCCCCAGCGCGGCGGCGGCGTTGTCCCCGGCGCCGGCTCCCAGGAGAATGCCCTGCGGTGTCTCACCCGCCGGGTCGTGGGGTCCGAGCACCTTCGGCACCATCGGCCGCCGGCCTCTGAAGGCAAGCTCGAGCAGATCGGTCTGATAGCTGTCGCTGTCGGCCGAGTAGTAGCCGGTGCCGCTCGCATCGCTGCGGTCGGTACGCAGGTCCGCGATATCGGAGCAGCCGCCCAGCCGCCAGGTCAGCCAGTCGTGGGGAAGACAGACCGCCGCGGTCGCGTCGGCGTGATGGGGTTCGTGATCGGCCAGCCAGCGCAGCTTGGTGGCGGTGATCGACGCGACCGGCACGACGCCGACGCGCGCGGCCCACCGCGCGGCACCGCCCAGTTCACCGACAAGTTGTTCGGCGGCCGCACCGGAGCGAGTGTCGTTCCACAGCAGTACATCTCGTATGACCCGGCCGGTCGAGTCCAGGCACACCATTCCGTGTTGCTGGCCTCCCACCGCAATCGCCGACACGTCGTCGACTCCGCCCGCCATGGCGAGTGTGCGCTGCAGCGCCCGCCACCACAGCTCCGGGTCGACCTCGGTTCCGGCGGGGTGTGGCGATGACGCCGAACGCACGATGCTGCCGGTCTCGGCGTCGCAGATCACGACCTTGCAGGACTGGGTGGATGAGTCGATTCCCGCCACGAGTGTCACGCTCAGAACCTCCCGGGATCGGTGAGTACGGGTGCGAATGCCAACTCGGCCGCGCCGATCACCAACGTATCGGCGCCGAGGGTTGCGGGTACCACGCGGACCAGTTCGCGTGGGGCCCGCATGCTGCGGCGCGCCAATTCGGTACGCAGCACCGCCGCCGCGCAGGCGGGAAAGACCCGCAGGAATCCGCCGAGGACGATCAACCGGGGATTCAACATGTTGATGGCATTGCCGAGAGTGATGGCCAGCGCGCGTGCCTGGCGATCGAGCACATCGCGCTCCGCGGAGCTGGGGCGGGGCTCGGTGTCGCCGGGTGCGCCGTCGAGCTCGGCGAGCAGGCGGGCCAACGGCGGCTGGGTCACTTCGGTCTCCAGACAGCCGACACTGCCGCAGTGGCATTTTTCGCGCCCACCGACGTAGGTATGGCCCAGTTCGCCCGCGTAGCCCGCCACACCTTCGAGGAGTCCGCCGGCAACGATGACACCTGCCCCTATACCGCTGGGCCCGCCGTTGACATAGATCAGATGATCGGCATCGATGTGGTTGCCGAACAGGTGCTCGGCAATCGCGCCGACGTTGGCGTCGTTGGCCGCATAGACCGGCAATTCTGTTGCTGTGCTGAGCAGCTGGCCGATCTCGACATCATGCCAGTCGAGATTGGGCGCCAGTTGCACCGCCGATTCGCGACCGTGCACGAGCCCGGGCACCGCGACGCCGACCGCCGTCAGCACCTGACCGTCGTGTAGGCCGGCGCGGATCCGGCCGACCGCCTCGGCGGTGATGGCCACGGTGTCCGCCGCGGTCGGTATGCGCTCGGTCGGGTAGCGCACCATGTCGAGCACCGCACCCCCCATCGCCACGACCCCGACGGTCACAGCATCGACCTCCGGGCTGACGGTCACCGCGAGGGCCCGATTACCCGGGCGCACAATGGGGCTGGGCCGTCCCACCTGCGATACCGACGGCGCCGGTGTCTCGTCGACCAGGCCTCGCGTCACCAACTCCTCGACCAGATCCTTGGTGGTCGACCGGGACAGTCCGGTGTGGCGGGTCAACTCGGCGCGACTGAGCGCTCGGTGGCGGTGCACCAGGGTGAGAACGCTGGACAGATTTCGTCGCCGGACGTCGTCGGTACTCGTTCCCACCCGGACGGCTCGCTGGGCTTCCGATCCGGTCACCGACACATCAACCCCTCACTTTCAGCCTTGACAGTGTCCCAGGCCACATCTTATGTTCGCACAGAGAACAAATACAGGTTTCATCGCACCGACTCGCACCGACAGGTGCCATGATCCCCGAGGAGGACCCCATGACCGTCCTGGAGGCCGGCGCCCCGGCAGCGGAGGGTTTGATACCGAGCCCTTCCGACAAGTTCTCGTTCGGACTGTGGACCGTCGGCTGGCCGGGCGTCGACCCGTTCGGCGTCGCCACCCGGCCCGCGGTCGACGTCGTCGAGGTCGTCGAGCGACTGGCCGCGTTGGGGGCGTACGGACTGACCCTGCACGACGACGACCTGTTCGCGTTCGGCAGCTCCGATACCGAGCGACGGCGGATGATCGACAGATTGACCTCCGCGCTGAGCACCCACGGTCTGGTCGTGCCGATGGTCACCACCAACCTGTTCACACAGCCGGTGTTCAAGGACGGCGGGTTCACCAGCAACGACCGCGGCGTGCGCCGCTTCGCCCTGCGCAAGGTCCTGCGCAATATCGATCTGGCCGCCGAACTCGGTGCCGAGACCTTCGTGATGTGGGGTGGTAGGGAAGGTAGCGAGTACGACTCGGCCAAGGACGTCCAGGCCGCCCTGGAACGCTACCGCGAGGCGCTGGACATGTTGTGCCAGTACGTGATCGACCAGGGCAGTGGACTTCGGTTCGCGATCGAGCCCAAACCCAACGAACCGCGCGGTGACATCTTGCTACCCACGGTGGGGCATGCACTGGCGTTCATCGAGACCCTTGCCCATCCGGAGATGGTCGGCGTCAACCCCGAGACCGGCCACGAGCAGATGGCCGGGCTGAACTTCGTGCACGGCATCGCCCAAGCCCTCTACAGCGGCAAGCTGTTTCACATCGACCTGAACGGTCAGCGCGGCATCAAGTTCGACCAGGACCTGGTGTTCGGCCATGGTGATCTCGCCAACGCCTTCGCGTTGGTCGATCTGCTCGAACACGGCGGCCCCGGCGGCGGCCCGGCCTATGACGGACCGCGGCATTTCGACTACAAGCCCAGCCGAACCGAGGATGCCGACGGTGTGTGGGCGTCGGCGGCGGCCAACATGCGGATGTACCTGCTGCTGCGCCAGCGCGCCGCGGCGTTCCGCGCCGACCCGGCCGTGCAGGCGGCGATGGCGGCGGCCAAAGTGCCCGAGCTACGCGAACCCACCTTGGGCGCCGGCGAGACCTATGCCGAGCTACTGGCCGACCCGACCGCCTACGAACAGTTCGACACCGGTGCCTACTTCGGCGGAAAGGGTTGCGGTTTCGTGGCCCTCAACCAGTTGGCGATCGAGCATCTGATGGGCGCACGATGAGGCCCGCGCGCACCCAGATCCCGCAATGCCGCCCACAAAGTGATCTGGATCACGGAATATGTGACGACGGACAACAAATCCACGCCCCATTGGAGGGATCTTCGTGAAACGAATCAGCACCCTGCTCCTCGCGACCGTCGTCGGCGTCGGCCTGACGCTGACGGCCTGCGGATCGGATTCGGGTTCGGAGTCGACGAGCTCGGGGGCAGGCAAGGTCGGGGTGATCCTGCCTGACACCAAGTCGTCGGTTCGCTGGGAGACCAAGGACCGCCCCGCGCTGGAAGCCGCGTTCAAAGCGGCAGGGGTGGACTACACCATCCAGAACGCGGAAGGATCCGCCGACACGATGGCCACGATCGCCGACGGCATGATCGCCGATGGCGTCACCGTGCTGGCGATCGTGAACCTCGACTCCGACAGCGGCGCGTCGATTCAGCAGAAGGCCGCCACCCAGGGCGTCAAGACCATTGACTACGACCGCCTGACCCTGGGCGGTTCCGCCGACATCTACGTATCGTTCGACAACACCACGGTCGGTGAGCTCCAGGGGCAGGGGCTGGTCGACTGCCTCGGTGGCAGGCCCGCGAATGTGGTGTTCCTCAACGGTTCTCCGACCGACAACAACGCGACGTTGTTCAGCGCCGGGGCTCATTCGGCGATCGACGTGACGCCGACCATCACCGTCGTCGGTGAGCAAGCAGTGCCCGACTGGGACACCGACGCGGCGGTGACCATCTTCGAGCAGCTCTACACCGCGGCGGACGGACGTGTGGACGGGGTCTACGCGGCCAACGACGGTCTGGCCGGCTCGGTCATCTCGATCCTGGAGAAGAACCGGCGTGCCGGCCAGGTTCCGGTCACCGGCCAGGATGCCACCGTCGAGGGTCTGCAGAACATCCTCGCCGGAACACAGTGCATGACCGTCTACAAGTCGGCGACCGAAGAGGCGAACGCGCTCGCCGAAGTGGCGATCGCGCTGGCCAATGGTGAGGAGCCGAAGGCCACCAGCACGACGCGCGACGATACCGGCGAGCGCGACGTCCCGTCGGTGCTGTTGACGCCGAAGTCGATCACGAAGGACACCGTGGGCGTCGTCTTCGAGGACGGCGGCCAGTCCAGAGACGAGGTGTGCACGGGACAGTTTGCGCCCATGTGCACCGCCGCGGGGGCCTAGCGCCGATGACCCCTCCAGTGCCATCGGTGGAACCGATCCTCGAATTGCAGGGTGTCAACAAGAGTTTCGGTGTTGTCCACGTGCTCCATGACGTCGACTTCTGCATCTACCCCGGCCAGGTGACGGCTCTGGTCGGTGACAATGGCGCCGGAAAGTCGACTCTGGTCAAGGCGATCGCCGGAATCCACCCCATCGACACCGGCACCTACCTTTTCGAGGGCCGGCCGGTGACAGTGCACAGTCCGAACGAGGTTGCGGCACTCGGGGTCGAGGTGGTCTACCAGGATCTGGCGCTGTGCGACAACCTCGACATCGTCGAGAACATGTTCCTGGGGCGGGAACTCACGAGCCGAGGGCTGCTCGACGAGGCCCGCATGGAAACGATGGCCCGCGACGCCCTCACCTCGCTGTCGGTGCGGACGGTCAAATCCGTACGGCAGACGGTGTCGAGTCTGTCCGGGGGCCAGCGCCAGACCGTGGCGATCGCCAAATCGGTGCTGTGGAACTCGAAGGTGGTGCTGCTCGACGAACCGACCGCAGCGCTCGGTGTCGCCCAGACACGGCAGGTGATCGAGCTGGTGCGCCGACTTGCCGGTCAGGGCGTCGGGGTGGTGCTCATCTCGCACAATATGGTCGACGTCTTCGAGGTGGCCGACCGGATCTGCGCGCTGTACCTCGGGCGGGTGGCCGCCGATGTCAAGGCATCCGAGGTCACCCACGGCCAGATCGTCGAACTCATCACCGCCGGACGTTCCGGCGGCCTCGGACTGGCGCCGGCACAGGCCGCCGAGTCGATGTGAGCTCTGACGTGCACGACCGAAACGGAAACTTGAAGGACACCCCGATGGGCACCGAAACAAGCACCGCCACTTCTCGATCCGCTGGCGCACTCGCCGATGCCGACTTCGTCGGTGACATCAGTTCCGATCAGACGTTCGGCGAGGCGGTGCGCGGCTACCTGCAGCGCGTGCGCGGCGGCGACATGGGTTCGCTGCCCGCCATCCTCGGACTGGTCGTGCTGTTCGTGGTGTTCGGATTGGCGAACGACCGGTTCCTGTCGGCACTGAACCTTGCCAACCTGGTCACCCAGGCCGGATCCATCTGTGTGCTGGCGATGGGGCTGGTGTTCGTCCTGCTGCTCGGTGACATCGACCTGTCGGCGGGAGTCGCCGGCGGGGTGGCGGCCTGCGCGATGGGGTTGACCATCGTCAGCCTGAGCTGGCCGTGGTGGGCGGCCATCCTCACCGGAATCGCCTGCGGCGCATTGATCGGCCTCGCCATCGGCGTGCTGCGCGCCAAACTCGGGATTCCATCATTCGTGGTCACGTTGGCATTCTTCCTCGGACTGCAGGGTGTGACCCTGAAACTCATCGGCGAGGGTGGATCGGTCCGAGTCGATGACCCGGTGATCCGCGGACTGACGATCAGCAATCTGCCCGTCGCCGTCGGATGGGCGATTGCGCTGGTGGTGGTCGTCGGTTTCACCGGCCTCGAGGTCTACCAGCACCGGCGTAAGAAGTCCCTGCAGCTGTCGCACGCCCCGCTGGGCGTGGTGATCGCGCGGGTGGTCGCGGTGGCCGCCGTGATCCTCGGTGTCACGTTCGTGCTCAGCGTCAACCGCAGCGTCAACCCCAACGTGGATATCAGCGGCATTCCGTACGTGCTGCCGTTGATCCTGGTACTCCTCATCGCCATGACGCTGGTGCTCAGGCGCACGACGTACGGCAGGCACATCTATGCCGTCGGCGGCAACGCCGAGGCTGCGCGCCGCGCAGGGATCCCCGTGGACCGCATCCGGGTTTCGGTGTTCGTCGTCTGCTCGTCGCTGGCCGCGCTGAGCGGAATCATCGCGGCGTCCTACGCAGGAAAGGTGTCGGCGTCCTCCGGCGCGGGCAACGTGCTCCTGTACGCGGTCGGCGCGGCGGTGATCGGCGGCACCAGTCTTTTCGGCGGTAAAGGCCGGGCCATCGACGCCGTGATCGGTGGCGTGGTGGTCGCCACGATTGCGAACGGACTGGGCCTGCTGAATCAGTCGTCCTATATCAACTTCCTGGTCACAGGTGGGGTGCTGTTGCTCGCGGCCAGCGTGGACGCGATCTCGCGGCGGCGGCGCTCGTCGACCGGGCTCTAATGTGAGCGGGTGGCCACGCTCAACGACGAAGAGACCTTCCTGATCCAGACGGTGCGCGAGTTCGTCGACCGAGAGGTCAAGCCCCGCGTGCAGAAGGTCGAGCACGCCAACGAGTACCCCGAACGCTGGATCGAGCAGATGAAGCAGATCGGCATCTACGGGTTGGCGGTGCCGGAGTCCTACGGCGGTTCGCCGGTATCGATGCCCTGCTACGCGAGGGTCACCCAGGAACTCGCGCGCGGCTGGATGAGCCTGGCCGGCGCGATGGGCGGGCACACCGTGGTGGCCAAACTGCTCGCCCTGTTCGGTACCGATGAGCAGAAGCAGGCCTACCTGCCGCGGATGGCCACCGGCGAGGTGCGCGCCACCATGGCACTGACCGAGCCCGGCGGGGGCTCCGACCTACAGGCCATGACCACCGTCGCGAGAACCGACGGCGAGGACCTGGTGATCGCGGGCGCCAAAACGTGGATCTCCAACGCCCGGCGCTCGGATCTCATTGCGCTGCTGTGCAAAACCGACCCCGGCGCACAGCCCAAGCACAAGGGCATCTCCATCGTGCTCGTCGAACACGGCCCCGGCCTGACCGTCTCACGCGACCTGCCCAAGCTCGGCTACAAGGGTGTGGAATCCTGCGAGTTGTCCTTCGACGACTACCGCATCCCGGCCACCGCCATCCTGGGCGGCACCCCAGGGAAGGGCTTCGCGCAGATGATGAAGGGCCTGGAGACCGGCCGTATCCAGGTCGCCTCCCGGGCGCTGGGGGTGGCCACCGCCGCCCTCGAAGACTCGCTGGCCTACGCCCAGCAGCGCGAAAGCTTCGGCCAGCCGATCTGGCGCCACCAGTCCATCGGCAACTACCTCGCCGATATGGCCACCAAGCTCACCGCAGCCCGCCAACTCACCTGGTATGCCGCCGAGAAATACGACAGCGGTGAGCGCTGCGATATGGAAGCCGGCATGGCCAAACTGTTCGCCTCCGAGACCGCGATGGAGATCGCGCTGAACGCGGTGCGTATCCACGGTGGGTACGGCTACTCCACCGAGTACGACGTGGAACGCTACTTCCGTGACGCCCCGCTGATGATCGTCGGCGAGGGCACCAACGAGATCCAGCGCAACGTCATCGCTGCCCAGTTGGTGTCGCGCGGGGGGCTGTGACGCCTGCCCGATCGGGCAGTTTCCGCGTGCCAGACGGCGGGTAGTCGCAGAACATCATTGTGACGCGGGCCACGCAGGTCCACGGTGGTGTCCAGGAGGGTCTTCCGCCCGTCCGATACCACAAGGAGTCGACCGATGGCCATTGAGCTGAACCAGATTTGGGACTTTCCGATCAAGGAGTTCCACCCGTTTCCCCGCGCCCTGCTCGGTGTGGGCGCACACGACATCATCGGCGTGGAGGCCAAGAGCCTCGGCTTCAAGCGCACCCTGCTGATGACCACCGGCTTGCGTGGCTCGGGCATCATCGAGGAACTCACCGGCAAGATCGAGTACCAGGGCGTCGAGGTCGTGCTCTACGACAAGGTGGAGTCCAACCCCAAGGATTACAACGTCATGGAGGCCGCCGCGCTCTACCAGCAGGAGAAGTGCGACAGCATCATCTCCATCGGTGGTGGCTCCAGCCATGACGCCGCCAAGGGCGCCCGCGTGGTGATCGCGCACGACGGCCGCAACATCAACGAGTTCGAGGGCTTCGCCAAGTCCACCAACAAGGAGAACCCGCCGCACATCGCGGTATCCACTACGGCCGGAACGGGTTCGGAGACATCGTGGGCCTACGTCATCACCGACACCTCGGACATGGAACACCCGCACAAGTGGGTCGGCTTCGACGAGGCCACCATCGTCACGCTGGCCGTCGACGACCCGCTGCTCTACTACACCTGCCCGCAGCACTTCACCGCTTACTGCGGATTCGACGTGCTCGCGCACGGCAGCGAGCCGTTCGTGTCTCGGCTGGACTTCGCACCATCACTCGGAAATGCCTTGTACTCAGTCGAACTCGTCGCCAAGAACCTGCGGGAGGCGGTGTTCGAGCCACGTAACCTCAAGGCCCGCGAAGGCATGATGAACGCGCAGTACATCGCCGGGCAGGCATTCAACTCCGGTGGTCTGGGCATCGTGCACTCGATCAGCCATGCCGTCAGCGCCTTCTTCGACAGCCATCACGGGCTGAACAACGCCATCGCGCTGCCCCGGGTGTGGGAATACAACCTGCCCTCGCGCTACGAACGGTACGCGCAGCTGGCCACCGCGATGGGTGTCGACACCCGCAACATGACCACCGTGCAGGCCGCCGACGCCGCCGTCGAAGCCGCCATCCGGCTCTCCCAGGATGTCGGCATCCCGGACAATTTCTCCGCGGTCCGCACCGACTCGTACGAGAAGAACCGGATGAACACCGGCAAGTACGCCGGTCGCGGCGAGCAGATCTTGGGCGACGACAAGACCGTGCTGGCGATCTCGGAGCACATCCAGGACGACTGGTGCACCCCGGGCAACCCGCGTGAGGTCACCGTCGGGTCGATGATTCCCGTTGTCGGGCACGCGATCAACGAAACCTACTGATCCGCCGTGTGAGGAGCCCGCCGTGACCACTGCACACATACCCATGCGTGCTGATCCGATAACATTCGCCACCGCAACCGAAGTCGCCGATTCGCTGCGCGAGCAGGACTACATCGCCGACGACGATCTGGCCACCGTGGTGCATCTGGCCACCGCGCTGGACCGCCCGCTACTCCTGGAAGGACCGGCGGGGGTCGGCAAGACCGAGCTGGCCAAGGCGCTCGCCGCGGCGAGCGGCCGGCGACTGATCCGGCTGCAGTGCTATGAGGGCCTCGACGACAACCGGGTGCTCTACGAATGGGACTACGCCAAACAGCTGCTGCACGTGCAGATGATGCGGGACAAGGCCATCGAGGCGGCGGACCTCTACACCGAGGAGTTCCTGTCGGTGCGGCCGCTGCTGGAATCGGTGCTCTCCGAGCAACCGGTGGTGCTGCTCATCGACGAGGTGGATCGCACCGAGGAAGCCATGGAGGCCTTGCTGCTCGAGGTGCTGGCCGAGCGTCAGGTCACCATCCCCGAGATCGGTACCTTCGTGGCGCGGTCGGTGCCCTGGGTGGTGCTGACCTCCAACGACACCCGGGAACTGTCCGCCGCTCTCAAGCGCCGGTGCCTGCACTACCACCTGGGTTTTCCCACCCCGCAGCGGGAACGGGAGATCGTCGGGGTCCGCGCGCCGGACGTCGAGCCCGGGGTGGTCGCCACGGTCGTCGAACTCGCCCGCACGCTGCGTGAACTGCCGCTGCGCAAGAGTCCGTCGATATCCGAGGTGATCGACGGTGCCAGGGCGGCCGCGCTGCTCGGCCACGGCAGCACCGACACGGTGCTGCTCTCGGCGCTGGTGAAGTTCACCAGCGACCGGGATATCGCGCTGCGTCACCTCGGTGACGCGCCCGCACGCGCAGCAGAAACCGTTGTCCCGGAACGGGTGACGGTGGCATCGCGGCCGGCCAATACCACCACCTCGGTGTTCCGCGGGCGTGGTGGGCGGTGACTCCGTCGGAGATTCTGGACGCCGTGGCGGCGACGTTCGGGCAGCTGCTGCGCCGCGCCGGGGTGGCGACCTCGCCGGCGGAGGTCATCGAGGTGCGCCGCGTGTTGGGGCTGCTCGGCGCCGCCGACCGCCGCGGTCTGCGGGCGGCGCTGCGTGCCACCTGCGCGAAATATCAACGCGAACAACGCGGTTTCGACCGCGCCTTCGACGCCCTGTTCGGCCGGCCCGGCACGAAAGATGAGGAGCCGGTGGCGGGCCCGGGCCGTGCGCACACCGGCTCGGGCCTGCCCGACCAACTCGATGTCGACGAGGACCTCGAGGTGGGTCGGTACGCCGAGTACAACGAACGGGCCGCCGAGGTCGGCGACCACTTCGACACCCCGGATGCGGACCAGGGATTCAACCCGCACAAAGACGACGACGATTTCAGCGTGACCGGTGCCGATGACCAGCTGACAGTGTCCTCCGAGGCCGACGGTGGCCGCCGCGGCATGCGCTACACCGTCGAAGTGGATCGGGCCCTGTCCAGCGCGGCAGGCGATCTGGCCGATTCGGTGGCACCCGTGGTGGCCGGCTCGCTGAGTTTCGACGACCCGGACGCCATCCTGGCCTGGCTGGACGCCTACGACCCGACTCACACCTACGGTGGCGACGCCGGTGACGAACCGCTGACCGCCGAGCAGCTCGACCAGTTGACGCAGGCGGTCGAGGGGTTCGTCGCGGCACTGGCGCGGCGCAGCGGGCTGTCCGCCGAACCCGAGCACCCCGAAACCGATTCCGGCGCAGGACTGGCCGCCGATGTCGACCTGGCCTGCCACGAGGTGCTGCGCCGGATGCGCGGGGCACCGCGGGCGCGTCCCCGGGAGCGTGGCCGCGGCCGGCTCGATATGCGGCGCACGGTCCGGGCCAGCATGCGCACCGACGGCGTGCCCTTCCACCTCATGACCCGCACCCCGCTGCCGGACCGGATCCGGCTGCTGGTCATCGCGGACGTGTCGCTGTCGGTGCGCCCGGTCACCGCGTTCACACTGCGGCTGGCACAGGCCATGCACCGGCGGGCACACCGCTGCCGGGTGATGGCGTTCGTGGACCGCCCCGTGGACGTCACCGAGATCCTGCTGCGCGCCGGCGGCGATGACGCGCTGGCCGCGGTGCTGGCCGAACGGCACCTGGATCTGCAGGCCAGCAGCGATTACGGGCAGGTGTTCGAGGAGATGCTGCGCGGCCAGGCCGACGCCCTGGATTCCCGGACCGCGGTGCTGATCGTCGGCGACGGCCGCAGCGGCGGTCTGCCGCCCGGGGTCGACCGGCTGCGGGCGCTGCGCCGGCGGGTGCACCGGTTGGCGTGGGTGACGCCCGAGCCGCAGCGCTACTGGCGCCAGGCCACCTGCGCCATGCCGGACTACGCGCGGGTGTGCGATCGCGTGGTGGTGGCCAGCGATGCCGAGGCCCTGACGGCCAAGGCGGCGGAGCTCGCGCACGCCCTCTCCTGAACGTGACACCTGCCCGATCGGGTAGGTGAAAGCCTGCCCACCTGCACGTTGGTTGTCCCTGGTGGGGCACGTAGGCTGGTCGTGTTACGTGGATCACACAGCGGCAGGGAGGTCGTGCGGTGCCTTCTCGCCTGCTCAAATTTCACGCCCCCGAGATCGTGTTCGGTATCGACTCGATGGCCGAGGCGGCGCACGCCGCGCTCCGGCTCGGCGGCCAGCGTCCGCTCCTGGTCACCGATCCCGGCCTGATCGAGGCCGGTTGGGTGGACGAGCTCGTCGACCATCTGCGCGACCAGGGCGTCCAGGCCCAGGTGTGGAGCGCGCTCACCCCCAACCCCAAGGACCACGAGATCACCGCCGGACACGAGTTCTACCGGTCCCGCGGCTGCGATGTGCTGATCGCGCTGGGTGGCGGCTCGGTGATCGACGCCGCCAAGGGCATCGCGATCCTGGCCGCCAACGGCGGCGACATCCTCGACTACGCCGGCGTCGACAAGGCCACCATGCCGATCCCGCCGCTGGTGGTGCTGCCGTCGACCTCGGGCACCGGCGCCGACGTCTCGCAGTTCTGCATCGTCACCGACACCACCCGCAACACCAAGATCACCATCCTGGGACGTGCACTGGTCCCCGATATCACCGTGATCGACCCGCGCCTGCTCACCACGATGCCGGAATGGCTCAATGCCGCCACCGGATTGGATGCCCTGACCCACGGTATCGAGGCGTTCGTATCCCTCGGGCACAACCAGCTCACCGACCATCACGCGCTGCGAGCGGTGGTGATGGTGACCGAGAACCTGGTCACCACCATCGAACAACCACGCGAGATGAGCGCCCGGGTGTTGATGGCGCAGGCTGCGCTGGAGGCCGGGCTCGCGTTCACCAACGCCATCCTGGGCGCCGCCCATGCGATGAGTCATCAGGTCGGCGGGCTGCTCGATCTGCCACACGGTGTCATCAATGGCGTGTTGCTGCCGCATGTGGTGCGGTTCAACGCCGAGGCAGACCCGGCTCCGTTCGCCGTCATCGCGGCCAATCTCGGCATCGCCGACACACGCGCGCCCGAGCTGGAATCCGCCCTGGCTCTTGCCGATCACCTGCAACAGCTGGCGCAGAAAGTCGGTGTGCCACGCGGGCTTGCCGATCTCGGCGTGCATGACACCGACGTACCGGTGCTGGCTCGCAACGCCATGGCCGACGCGTGCATCACCACCAACCCCCGCGCGGCCGACGAGGCGCAGCTGCAGGCACTGTTCCGGGCCGCACTGTGAGGGCCCAGCCGGATCTGGAGCGGTTGACCGGAGTGCGCTCCGGCAAGCCGACGTTCTACCCGGAGTTCCGGGTCGCCGCACAGCGCACCGAACGCGTCATCGCCGCCCTCGACGCCATTTCGCGTGCCCTGGTGCAGACGGTGAACGGGCCGGAGAAGCTGGTCCGGGCGGCCGCCGAGGCTGCCCGGGTCCATCTCGGCGCCGAATGGGTGCTGCTCGCGTTGGCCGACGGTGCGTTGCCCGAGGCCCGCCCACGCCACCTCATCCTCGACGCCGACGGCAACCCGTATTCATTCGAAGGGCTCTCCGGGGCAAAGCATCCGGTTCCGCACCTGCCCGACGTGGTGCTCAACAGGCTCAACGACATCCTGCGCGGGCAGCTTGCCCAGTTTCGGCTGCCGGTGATCGAACCGCACCACGCCCATGTGCCCATCGAACTCGACGGCGGCGTGATCGGCGCCTTCGCGGCATGGACGCCCAGTCACCGCACGTTGGACGGCACTGACGAGACGGTGATGCGGATCCTGTCCAGCCAGACCGCCGTCGCGCTGCACAACTGCGAGCTGTTCCAGCGCTCGCAGGCGTTGCTGGCCCAGTCCGAGGCGCACAACGCCCAGCTGCTGGCCACCCAACGCGAGCTCGGCGCCGCCCAACGCCATCAGGTGCTCGACAACGAGCGGCATCGCATCGCCCGTGAGCTGCACGACAGCGTCACTCAGACGGTGTTGTCGGCAGGTATGCAGATCGAGGTGTGCCGCAGCGAGATCCGCTCTCACGCCGGCAACTCCGATCTCGCCGACCGCCTGGACATGGCCAAGACGCTGACCCGATCGGCGACCGAGCAGCTGCGCTCGGCGATCTATGCGCTCAACCATCCCGAGGACGCAGGCCGGTCCAGCCTTCCGGAACTGCTGGCGCAGTTGGCCACCGTCCATATGCCCGAGGATCTGCGGGTGACCCTGAAAGTCGAAGGGGCCGTGGCGGAATTACCCAGTGCCGTCGAGCACGCGCTGCTGCGGGTGGCCGGCGAGGCCCTGTTCAACGCGGCGATGCACGGCAAGGGCAGCCGGGCGATCCTGCGCTTGCAGTACCGGGCACAGGCGGTCACCTTGTCCATCGCCGACGATGGCTGCGGTGATCCGGAGAAGCTGCGCCTGATGCTGCGGATGGCCGATGTCACCGATGTCGACGGGCACCACCGCGGCCTGGCCAATATGCTCGCCCGCTGTCGTGAACACGGCGGATCGCTTGCGGTGCAGCGCTCCCGAATCGGCGGGGTGCGGCTGGTCGCGACCATTCCCAGGGAAAAGAGTTCACGATGACCATTCAGTTGGCACTGGTCGACGATCACGCCATCCTGCGGCAGGGGCTGCGGTCACTGCTGGAGCGAGAGGACGATCTGGTGGTCGTCGGAGAGGCCTCGACTGAGCCGGAGGCCGAGGCCATGGTGTCGGCGGTGCGGCCGGACGTCGTGCTGCTCGACCTGAAACTCTCGGCGGGTTCGGATTTCGAGGGTTTGTCGTTGTGCACGAAGCTTTCCGCCGCGTACCCCGCCCTGGGACTGCTGGTGCTGACGACCTTCCTGGACGAGGACCTGGTGGTGCGCGCCGTGCACGCCGGGGCCAGGGGGTATGTGGTCAAGGACGTCGACACCACCGAACTGGTCCGGGCGATCCGTGCCATCTCGGCGGGGGAGAGCGCCTTCGATTCACGCAGCGCCGCGGCGGTTGTGCGCTCGCTCAATGGTCGCACCGAACACCGTGAACAGCTCACCGACCGTGAGTTGGAAGTGCTGCGGTTACTGGCAACCGGGCTGTCCAACAGCAAGATCGGCGAGAAGTTGTTCATCTCCGCCACCACCGCGAAGTTCCACGTCAGCAACATCATGCGCAAGCTCCAGGTGAGCCGGCGCGCCGAGGCGGTATACGCGGCCAGCAAGCGCGGGCTGATCTAGATCCGGTCCAGTACCAGCCAGCCGCCGTGATGTTCGAAGACCCTGGCGCGCACACCGGTGAACCGCGCACCCAGATCGCGCAACGTCGCCAAGTCGAAGGTGCGGACGTGCCCGTAGCAGGCCTGCGGTTCATCCTCGAACGGCACCGCCACCACCACGCGGCGACGCGCCAGCCGCAACGCTTCGGCCAGCACCGCGTGGCCGGTGTCGGGATCGAGGTGCTCCAGCAGATGCAGCGCGGTGACGGTATCGGCCGCGCCGTCGGCACGCGGAACCTGCGCGGCGTCGCAGGCGATGGTGCGCAGCGGCCGGTCCAATCGAGAGCTCACGCGCGCAAGCAGATCCATCGTCGGTGCGCTCAGATCGGTTGCCGTCACCTCGTAGCCCAGCCGGCTCATCCGCAGTGCGAAGAAACCGAAGCATGATCCGAGGTCCAGGAGCCACGGCCCGGTCACCAGGCCGGCTGCCCGCCGGTGGATCGTCGCGAAGGCGGTCTGCCCGGATTCCAGCGCATCCAGCGAATTACGGTAGAACCGTGACCACGCGGCGATCCCGCCCGGCACGGTGGTGCGCACGACCCCGGTGAACACCGACTCGAAATCTTGGCGGCCCAGCAGAATTCCGTCCAGTTGTTCGGTCAGCAGAACCGCCAGGGTGTCGGACAGTTCATCGGGGGTGAGGTCGTGTTCGACGGTGAGGACGCCGCCGCGGCGGTCGGCACAGAACCGTGGCCTGTCGGGATGCTCCCTCCGGGTACCGGCCCGTCGCCGCACCCGTACACCGCTCCCGCGCCACACGCCATCGGGCACCGGGCTCAACGGGTCGACCTCGGCCGGCCGGACGGAAGTAATGCTCATGCTGGACAACGCTATTGGCCAACAGTGGCCGGCGCGCGAGCCGAATGGTCGGCCTTTACTGCCCGTTCGGGCAGTATTGGGGAGCTTGAGGTTACTTGTGCGCGGTCAGTAGGAAGGCCGGCAGCTTCATCCGGCCCTTGTCGTCGTGGTCATGCGGGGGCATGTCGAACGGCGCCCCCGGCCCTGATGGCATGTTGGCATGGATGAACGCCGGCCGGATGTCGTCCACGGTCCAGTGCGCCGCCACGATATCGCGCAGTTCGTACTCGTCGACCTCGTTGGGCTTGGTCTGCACCTCGGCGGGGAACGCCCCCTTGGCGAACACCAGCACGTAGTAGTTCGCGCCCGGGGCCGCGGCGCGCTGCACGGCGTGCAGATAGTTGTGCCTGCCGTCGACGGGCAGCGAATGGAACAACGTCGAATCGATGACGGTGTGGAATCGACCGTCGTAGCCGGTGAAGGAGGTGATATCGGCCTGGGCGAAGCTGGCGAAGCGCAGGTTGCGTTGCTGTGCTGCACGATTCGCCACGGCGATCGCGGTCGGCGAAATATCCAGGCCCACCACGGTGTAGCCGTCTGATGCCAGTGACAGTGAGAGCTCGGCATGCCCGCAGCCGGCGTCCAGGACGTCGCTACGCACCTTGCCCGCCGAGATCAGCGCTGCCAGTTCGGGTTGCGGTTCACCGATGCTCCACGGCGGTGGTCCCTGGAGCTCGCTGTCGTGGCGGTATGCGCTGTCCCAGTCCAGTACCTCAGATGCCATGACATCCAACGTACGCGCGCTCACGCGGTGGGTGTCTCCCACGTGTGTACCGGTGCATTGGTGTGCATGTGCTCGCAGTAGATGCGCAGCATCTCCGCCAGCGCCGCGGGCCGCGCCAGACCACGTTCCTGCAGCGCACGCACGGTGGCGGTCTGCCACGCTGCTCCGTTGCGACCGGTCTTGGCGCGTGCTTCGATGACCCCGAGGAAGCGTTCCCGCACATCCGTTGCGACGCCCCAGCGTCGTAGCCCGTCATGGGCCAGCGGCAGCAGCTCCCGCAACACGAGTTCGTCGGCCGTCACCTCGCCCAGGCCGGGCCAATACAGCCGGGCGTCCATTCCGTGCCGCGCCGATGCGAAGAAATTATGCTGTGCCGCAGCGAAACTCATCTTGCTCCACAGAGGGCGGTCCTCGTCGGTGAGGGCCCGCAGGGTGCCGTAGTAGAACGCCGAGTTGGCCAGCATGTCGAGTACCGTGGGTCCGGCGGGCAGCACCCGGTTCTCGACCCGCAGGTGCGGTTTGCCGTTCACCACGTCGTAGACAGGTCGGTTCCACCGGTAGATGGTGCCGTTGTGCAGACGCAACTCCGAGAGTTGCGGGGTGCGCCCGGCCGCGAGCTCGGCGACCGGGTCCTCCTCGGAGATCTCCGGCAGCAGTGCCGGGAAGTAGCGGACGTTCTCCTCGAACAGATCGAAGATCGAGGTGATCCATCGTTCACCGAACCAGACGCGTGGGCGCACACCCTGGGTCTTGAGTTCGTCGGGCCGGGTGTCGGTGGCCTGACCGAACAGTTCGATGCGGGTCTCGGCCCACAGCTCGTGGCCGAAGAAGTACGGCGAGTTGGCGCCCAGGGCGAGTTGCGGGCCGGCCAGCACCTGCGCGGCATTCCAGTTCTGCGCGAACTCCGCCGGCGACACCTGAAGATGCAGTTGCATACTGGTGCAAGCCGATTCGGGTGCGATATCGGCCGACTGCAGCGACAGGCGCTCGGGCCCGGTGATGTCGATGTCGATATCCTCGCCGCGCGCGGTGAAGATCGAGTCGTTGAGCGCCTGGTAGCGGGTCGACTGGCTCATCCACCCCGACTCCAGATGCTCGGGCATGAGCGTGGGCAGGATCCCGATCATGACGATGTGCGCGCCGTCCTCGGTCGCCTTGGCCTCGGCGGCGTTCAGGCTGGCCCGTACCTCGGCCTCCAGTTCCAGCGCGGACTGCCCGGGAAGAGGGCGGGGCGGAACATTGAATTCGATGTTGTAGGCCCCCAGTTCGGTCTGGTAGGCCGGGTCGGCGATGGAGGCCAGCACCTCCTGATTGCGCAGCGCCGGCTGGTAGTCGGCATCGACCAGGTTGCATTCGATCTCCATGCCGGTGAGCGGCCGGTCGAACTCGAAACTGGACTGGGACAGCATCGTCTCGAACACGTCCAGGCACAGCTGGACCTTGCGCCGGTATTCGCGACGCTGTGCGCGGCTGAATTCCGTGCGGGAAACCTCTTCGCCCACAGCGTCGACACTAGCGTCGAACGGCCACCGCGATCTGTGGACTGAGCAGACCGCCCCGTAATTCGATGTCGACACCGGCGTACTCGGCCAGTGCGCGCAACGCCGACGGACTGTAGCTGCGCAGCGAACTGATCACACCGTCGTGCACGAGCGGGATGAACGGGGCCAGTGGCAGCATCGTGGCCAGCCGTAGCAGATGCAACGGTGCCGGTGGTCGGGGCAGGTCGATGATCAGCAGCTTGTCCGCGACGCGGGTGCCCTCGGCGAGCACCGCGGCGGCCGTCGCGGGCGGCAGGTGATGAAAGGACAGGGCGAAGACCGCCAGCGCGAAATGGCCGTCGGGTGCGTCGACGGCGGAGGCGTCCATCTCCCGCACCAGGGCGCGCGGATGGCTGCCGAGTTCACCGGCGGCCATCGCGGCGACCGAGTCCGGCTCGACATCGGTCACCGTGACGTGGGCGGTGGGGTGTCCTTCGAGAATGACCGCCGACAGTGCCCCGTGACCGGCGCCCAGTTCGAGCACCTTCGGGTCCGGTACGTCGGCGATCTCGTCGAGCACCAGGTGTCCGAACTGCCGGTGGTTGCCGAACACCCGGCCGGTCCACTCCAGCGCATCCACCACGCTGCGCTTGACCGCGGGATCGACATCGGTGCGATCCAGATACTCGGTCCGGTCGGTCTGCAGCAGCCGGTCCAGACAGGACGCATCGGGGCCACCGCGGGGCATGCGATCCAGGTCGGTCACGTCCGTCAGGCTACAAGTCGGCGAGGTCCGCGGGCTTGAGCAGCAGCGTCGCCACCACGCTGATGATCGCCGTGGCCACCAGGTAGCCGCAGGCCAACCACGGTGCGTCACCGCCGAGCGCGATCAGTGTGGTCAGGATCAGCGGGGTCAGCCCCGAGGAGTAGACGCCGGAGAGCTGATAGACCGTGGACAGGCCGGTGTAACGGATCCGGGTCGGGAACAGCGAGGCGTACAGCGTGCCCTGCGCGCCGTAGAACCAGGCGTGGATGACGCCGAACACGATGACGATGCCGATCGCGAACGCCGTCAGACTCCCGGTGTCGAACAGCGCGAACACCGGGAACACCGCCACCGCGTAGGCGGCGATACCGGTCGCGTAGACGCGTTGGGGTCCGAAGCGGTCGGCGAGCAGGCCCGACACGGGCAGCAGCGCCGCCATCAGCAGGGCGGCCGCGGTCACCACGATCAGCACGTCGACCTTGTCCAGGTGCAGCGGGCCGGTCGCGCTGGTGGCGTAGGCGATGGCGAACACGCCCCAGGTGTTGAACGCCGCGCCCTCGCCCCAGCGGCTCAGCATGCCCAGCAGCGTGGGACGCAGCGACGGACCACCGAACAGCTCCCGCAGCGGCGTCGACGCCACGTTGTCGTCGGCTTTGAGCTTCTCGAAGGCCGGGGTCTCGGCGGCCTTGAGTCGCACCACGACGCCGAACACCACCAGCACGATGCTGAACAGGAAGGCGATGCGCCAGCCATGGGACAGGAATGCCTCGGCCGACATCACCGTCTGTAGCAGGGCGAAGACGCCGGTCCCCAGCGCCAGACCGAGCGCCAGCCCGACCTGCGGGATGCTGCCGGCGAAACCGCGCCGTTGCGGCGTGCTGTGCTCGACCGCGAGCAGCACCGCGCCGGCCCACTCACCGCCGAGTGCGAAGCCCTGCACGATGCGCAGCAGCAGCAACAGGATCGGTGCGGCGACACCGATCTGGGCGGCGGTGGGCAGCAGCCCCATGAGCGCGGTGGCGCCACCCATCAGGAACATCGTCAGCGCGAGGGTGCGTTTGCGTCCGATGCGGTCGCCGATGTGCCCGAAGACGAATCCGCCGATGGGCCGCACCAGGAATCCGACGGCGAAGGTGGCGAAGGCCAGCAGCGTGCCGACGAAGGAGCTCTGGTCGGGGAAGAACGCGGTGTTGAACACCAGGCTGGCCGCGGTGGCGTAGAGGAAGAAGTCGTACCACTCGATGGTGGTGCCGACCAGGCTGGCCAGCAGCGCCGTGCGGACGGTGGAACGATCCGCGGCGGTCTGGTCAGGCGGCGGGCTGTCGGTGATGGTCACCGATCGGAATATGGCGGGCCTGCGGCGCCGGCGCCAGGGTTGGACTTAGCGTGATCCGAAGCTAGCTACTCAGACCGATCCGGCACGTGCGCAGGATGGGCTTCAGTTCTTCGTAATACTGGGCGCCCAGCAAGGCGTGCTGGGCGGTGTCGTCGTTCCGGACCGCAAAGGCGATCTGGCCGGCCAGATCGGCCAGCCTGCCGGCGTGATCCGCGATTTTGCCGGGAGCGATCTGGCGTGCCTCATCGCGGATTGCCCGAGCGCGTTCGTCGAAATCGCCGGGCGTCGGTCCTGGCTCGTTCGTGAAGCTCGGCATCACGAACGATTGGGCGCTCAGCGCGACCAGTGGTTCGACCTGACGGCAGGCTCTGCCGTCGACGTAACTGAACGACACCGCCGCGATGATGACCACCACAGCCAGGCCGGTGGCGGCGGTGGCCTTCGTGGCGGTGCCCCGCTCGGCATCGAGAACAACTCTGCGCCAGAGCACATGGGCGCCGACGGCGGCGGCGACGGCCGCGGCTGCCAGCCCCGCAGCCTCAGTGCGCTCCCTCCCGCGGAGGTCGAATCGAGCGCGGCGTAGGTGGCGATCGCCGACACCGCGACCAACATCAGCAGCCACATGCCGCGGCGGCGGGTGTAGGAATCGGCGTCGCGGAACGGAATCCCGATCACGCTGCCGGCCGCGGCGAGAACCGCGACCAGCAGCGGGATCAGAACATCGAGAAAGTTACCGGTGATCATCGTCTGGCCATGCTACGGGCGTCACTCCTCGCCGAGAATTTGATAGATCTCGCGACGTGCGGTGTTGACGATGTCGAGGATGCGCCGCTGCTGATCGGCAGAGGCGGCGTGCGCCGACTGCCCGACGGCGCCGAACAGCTGGCCCAGCGCCGCCCGCAGGTTCACCGCGTTGGGATCGGCGTCCTCGGCGATCTCATCCCACGGGGCGGTCTCGATCTTGGCGGCCGCAGCGCGGCCTTCCTCGGTGAGCTCGAAGGTCTTCTTGCTGCCCTCGCTCTCGGTCGGGGTGATCAGACCCTCGTCGACCAGCAGTTGCAGGGTCGGGTAGACCGAGCCGGGGCTCGGCTTCCACAGATCGTTGCTGCGGGCGGCGATCTCCTGGGTCATCTCGTACCCGTGCATGGGACGTTCGGTGAGCAGGGTCAGGATCGCGGCGCGCACGTCACCGCGCTTGCCGCGGCCACGAGCGCCGCGACCGCGGGGGCCGCCGAAGCCTGGCCCGCCGAAGCCGGGGCCGAATCCTCTGCCGAAGCCGGGACCGAATCCCGGTCCGAACGGGCCCTGCTGGCCGGCGGCCTGCTCGCGGATGTGATCGCGGAACTCGCGCCGGGCGTGGCGTCGATCGAAACCGACGGGACCGAAGGCTGCCGGGCCGAAGCCGAATGCCGGGTTGGGGGGTGTGAAGGGGGTGTTCATGGGGTGCTTCTTTCTGGAGAGGGAAGCACGGTGTGCGCTTCCGATGCGTTAACGATATATCGGAAGCTATCGCGATGCAACTAGATTTGGGTGCGATCTTCGATGGCGGCCACCAGCCAGCGCGCCCATTCCGCCTGCATGGTCTCGAAACGCAGGCCGTATTCCAGGGCGGCGTTGCCGTAGAAGGAGTCGTCGGAATCATCGAAATGCAGACTCTCGCGCAGGGCTCGCAGGCGAATCAGTTCGGACTCGGCGTGCTCGACGAGCGCTTGGACGTGGGCGGCGGCGTCGCGGTCGGGGAGTTCGCCGAGTAGGAAGATGCGCAACAGTTCCGGGCTACGACCGGGCGGGTCGTCCTGCGGGTTGGTCACCCACCGCAATAGCTCGGAACGGCCGGATTCGGTCACCCGATACACCTTGCGCCCGCGCGGGCCGATCTCGGTGACCTCGATGAATCCGTTGTCCGCCAACCGGTTCAGCTCGCCGTAGAGCTGGCTCTGGGTGGCGGGCCAGACATTGGCCATCGACTTCTCGAAACGTTTGAGCAGGTCGTACCCGCTGCCCGGATGTTGGCTCAGCAGGCCGAGTGCCGCCATTCGCAAGCTCATGGCCGGCATCCTACATGTCACTCTTGACATGTCACTACTGGAATGTCATCGTGTTGTCATGACCACAGCCTCCGCATTGCCGGCCGAGGGTGACTTCTTCCGGCGCGGCAATTACGCGCCCGTCGCCGATGAACTCACCGAGTACGACCTGCCCGTCCGGGGCGTGATCCCGCCCGAGATCAACGGGTGGTACCTGCGCAACGGGCCCAACCCGCGCGAGGCCAATGCGCATTGGTTCACCGGAGACGGCATGATCCACGGCGTTCGGATCGAGAACGGGGCGGCCAAGTGGTACCGCAACCGGTGGGTCCGCACCGACAGCTTCGTCGAGGATTTCCCGCTCTACAACGCCGACGGATCTCGCAACCTGCGCTCCGCGGTCGCGAACACCCACGTGGTCAACCATGCCGGGAAGACCCTGGCGCTTGTCGAATCGTCGTTTCCCTACGAGATCAGCAATGAACTGGAAACGTTGGGCGCCTACGACTTCGGGGGCAAGCTCACCAATTCGATGACCGCCCACCCGAAAATCTGCCCGATCACCGGTGAGATGCACTTCTTCGGATACGGCAGCATCTTCGAACCTTACGTCACCTACCACCGGGTGGCCGCGGACGGCGAACTGATCATCAACCGGCCGGTGGATGTCAAGGCGCACACCATGATGCACGACTTCGCCATGACCGCCGACCACGTGGTCTTCATGGACCTGCCGGTCGTTTTCGACCTGGACATCGCAGGCAAGGGTGAGGGCGCCATGCCGTACCGCTGGAGCGATACCTACGGTGCCCGGTTCGGCGTGCTGCGCCGCGATGACCCATTCGGCCCAATCCGCTGGTTCGATATCGACCCGTGTTACATCTTCCATGTCGCGAACGCTTTAGATGCCGCGAATTCCGTTGTGCTGCAGGCGGCCCGATATCCGGAGCTGTGGCGCAACGACGGCGGTTTCGGCGAGCAGGCGGTGCTGTGGGAGTGGCGGATCGACCTGAACGCCGGCACGGTCACCGAACGCCAGCTCGATGATCGCAGCATCGAGTTCCCGCGAATCGACGATCGGTTGGCCGGACTGGCGGCGCGCTACTCGGTCTCGGTGGGGGATACCGATCTGGTGCGTCACGATCTGTCCACGGGTGCCGCCGAGACGCACTCCTTCGGGCCCGGGGTGTCCGGTGAGGCGGTGTTCGTGCCGGCGTCCGGACCGGCCGACGAGAGCAGCGGCTGGTACCTCAGCTACGTGTACGACCCGGTGCGTGACGGTAGTGATCTGGTGATCCTGGATGCGTCGGACTTCGGGGCAGCCGCGGTGGCGACCATCGCGCTGCCGCAGCGCGTGCCGTTCGGCTTCCACGGAAACTGGGTCAGCGAGTGAACACCGGCGTCTCACGATGTGGACGCCAGGAATCCGCACCTGCTGCGCGGTACCGGCGGTCCCGGCAACACGGGATCGACGGCCGCGCGCTGTTGCTGAAATGACCGTCCCGGGCGGGCCGCGAACTCGTGGTGCGGGCGCGGCGGGCTACCCGGCAAGAGTATGGCGCACACCACGCCACGGTCGGGTTGTGTGCTGAATCACGCAGGTCGTACCGGGCGGTAGTCTGCGGCTGGCAAACATTGGGGCGCCGCGCTCGATAGTTGCGCAGACAACTAGATCGTTTGCATAAGAAACTATGGGGCGGTCGAGTCCAATAGTTTGCCAAAATCGAAAACTACGACAAAAGTGCCTTTCAACAGCAACGTTACGAAACCGCAAGGTGCCATCCCGGAAAACGCGGCAGCGGGTGCCACTTTGTGCGCGTCTCTTGACGGCAACTTACCGGTGAGTAAGTTTTCTCCGGTCCGGGGGAACCGCCTGAAGGGATGGCAAAGAGAACATGTCCATGCAATTGACGATGAAGCCGTATGTGACGGTTGGCGTCGCGCTGGTGGGTGCCAGTGTCATCGCGGTAGCGCCGATCGCCCCGCGGGCCGATCTGCACATGCCGCCGGTCACTCTGGCGGCGTCCATCGAGAATCCCATCAAGGTCTTCACGCCGGTCGTCAATGCCGCCGGTGACCTGATCCGGGAGACGCTGCAGGCCGAGTTCGCCGATCCGTTTCCCATCCTGCGTCAGATCTTCGCCAACCAGCAGTACACCGTCTCGAAGCTGCTTGCGGCCATCAACGGCGGCGGGGCCGCGCTGACCGAACTGGTGCAAGGACTGCCGGCTGCGTTGAACGCCGCAGGTGCCATCCTGCGCACCGGCAATGTCAACGGCGCGATCGACAGCCTGGTCGCGAGCGGCCTCGGGCCGATCCTGAACTTCATCTCCGGTGTCACCGTGCCGCTGCAGGACGCGTTCGAACGTCCGTTTGCGGTCGGCCAGGAACTGGTTGCCGCAGCGTTCGAGAGCGGGCTCGCGCTCACGGTGGCGCTGGCACAGACGTTCATCGGCATCGGGTTTCCGGTGGGGACCACCCCGGTCCTGCAGAACCTCGTCACGGTCACCGAGTCGGTGCTCAAGTCGATCGGGACACTGAACCCGATCAATGTCATCAACGCCGTCCAGAACGGTGTCGCCGACGTGCTGCTGAACGCGATCACCCATGTCAGTGATTTCATGGTCCAGACGGTGCCCTACATCCGCGACGTGATCGTCAACGCGCTCAAAGCCGGTCAACCGGCGACGGCGGACACGACCGCGTCGGTGGCGACCGCACCGACGGCGGCCGCCCAGACCTTCACAATCGCCGTCCCCGGTGCCGAAACCGACGGCTCCGCAACGGAGGTAACCCCGGTGAGCGCCGGCGAGGAGTCGGCCGGGATGCCGACGCCGACGCCCGCCGAGGAAGCCGTGACCGAGGTGCCTGCCGAGGAGGCCGTGACCGAGACGCCGGCCGAAGAGGCCGAAGCGGTCGAAGAGGCGGAGGAACCGGAGGAGGCAGCCGAGCCCGCCGCCCGGCCCACCCTCAAGAAGGCCGGGTCCGGCAAAACCTCGCCCAAGCGGGCGGGTAACCCGCGCGCCGCGGCCTGACCGCACGACAATGAGTGGTCTCCCTCGCCGGTCCGGTGGGGGAGACCGTTCTCACGGCCTGGTCACCGGTCTGCCGGTGATCGCCGGAACGCGACAATGACGATCACGGCGGCCGCGAGGGCCAGCGTCGCCGCCAGGGTCGCGGTCGGTGCGATCCCCGAATCGAAGGCGGTATGCGCCGATTCCAGCAGCTTCTCGGCGGTCGACGCGGGCAACTCGCGCGCCACCGCGGTCGCGCCCCCGATGCTCTCTGCTGCGTCCCCGGCCTGAACCGGGGTCAGCCCGGCAGGTACCTCGACGTTGGCGCGGTAGAACGCCGTGAAGATGGTGCCGAGGGTCGCCGCCCCCACCACCGCGCCCAGCTCGTATGCCGTCTCCGAAACAGCAGATGCGGCACCGGCTTTCGCCGCCGGCACCGAGGCCACGATGGTGTCGTTCGAGATCGTCTGGGAAACACCGACACCGAGTTCGAGCACGACGAACGACACGATGATCGCGGCCACCGACAGATCGTGGCGGAACAGCAGGATCAAGATGAAGCCGGCCGCGACGAACACCAGGCCGAAGACGATCAGGGTCTGAGCGCTGAAGTGCTTGGCCGCCTTCACCACCGAGATGCCGGCGATCATGGACACCACGGCGCCGGGCAGGGTGACCAGACCGGCCTCCAGCGGGCTCAGCCCGAGTACCAGCTGCAGGTGCTGGGACACGAAGAAGATGAACCCGATCAGCCCGACGATCGACAGGAAATTCGCCAGCACCGACGAGGTGAACGGCCCCGAGCGGAACAGCTCCATGTCGAGCATCGGTATGGGCCTGCGGTTCTGGCGCCGCACGAACAGCACGCCTGCGCCGATGCCCACCACGACCGCGGCCGCGACGAGCAGCGACGGACCGTCGTGCGCGGCGGTCTTGATGGCCCAGACCAGCGGCAGCATCGCCACGAAGGACAGCACCACGCTGACCAGGTCCAGCGGGCCCGGATTCGGGTCACGGGACTCGGGCACCAGTTTCGGAGCCAGGATCAGCAGCGGCAGCAGGATCGGGATCGCAATCAAAAATACCGAGCCCCAATGGAAATGCTCGAGCAACGCGCCACCGACGATCGGCCCGAGGGTCGATCCGGCGGTGAAGCAGGAGGCCCAGATGGCGATGGCCAGCCGGCGCGCCGACGCCTCGGTGAAGATGTTGCGGATCAACGACAGCGTCGACGGCATCAGCATGGCGCCGAAGAAGCCCAGCACGGCACGGGCGAGCACCAGCATCTCGGCACTGGGCGCGAAGGCCGCGACGGCGGACACGATGGCAAAGCCGGCGGCACCGATCATCAACAGCCGCCGCCTGCCGATGCGGTCACCGAGGCTGCCCATGGCGACCAAGAGGGCGGCCAGCACCAGCGAGTACACATCGACGATCCACAACTGGGTGGACGCCGCGGGCCGGAAATCCTCGGCGATCGCCGGGAGCGCGAAGGCCAGGACGGTGTTGTCGATCGCGATCAACAACACCGGCAGGGTCAGGACCGCGAGCGCTATCCAGGACCGCCGTGGTGTGGTCGTCGGCGGTGTTGCCGACCGGGTGGTCATTTGATGGTTCCTTCGGTGAGGCTGTTCATGATGGCGTCGACGATCTGGTGTCGCGGTGTGCGGTCCTGCTTCATGGCTTCATAGCCCGACAGCAGCAGTGACCAGAACACCCGTCGCGACCAACCGGGCGGGTATTCCGGCTTGTCCGCGCTTGCGCGCGCCAGGATCTCGGCGATCGCCTCATCGCCGGTGTCGAGGTGGGCGGCCAGGTCGGGATCGGCCTGAATCGTCGGCTCGGTGTAGACGAAGAGCACGATCGGCCCCAGGTCGAGCTGGCTTTCCACCACCCGGCGCAGCGCGGCGTGCACGGGACCGCAGTTCGGGTCGGCGGCCTCGATGGCGGCATTGCTGGCGGCGTGCACCTGCAGGGCGACCGCGCGGAGCAGGTCGCTGCGCTCGGGGAAGTGCCGGTGCAGCGTGCTGCGCCCGACACCGGCGACCTCGGCGATATCGGTCAGGGTGGCCGCCGGATTGTCGGTGATGACCGAGATGGCGGCCTCGATGATGGCGCGCCGGGTGCGGCCACGCGCACCCGGTTCACCCATGTCCAGGACACTCATGCCGCCAACTGTAGCAACATTATCCCAAAATGGGACATTCGTGTCCCATTTTGGTTCAGGTGGGTGGCCTCACCTGGAGTCGGGCCAGTTCGCGGCGGTGCCGTTCGGCAAGCACGGCGGCCAGTACGTACTCCGGTGGCGCACCCGGCGGCGGCGGCGGAGCGATGCGCGCCACCACGTCACCGGCGATGCGGTGCGCCATCTGTTCGCGCATCCGGGGATCCAGTTGGCCGGCCCGGGACAGGAACTGCCGCGCCATATCGGCCTGCTCGCCACCGAGCCCGGACAGCTGCAGGCTCGCCGCCCACCACGCCAGTTCCGGCGGCATCAGCGGCGGCGGATTCAGCCTCGGGGCACGCTCGCTGATCACCATGGTGCCTGCGAACACGTCGCCGATCCGCTTCCCCCGCGGCGAGATCATGCTGCAGATGACCGCGGGCCCCCCGGTCAGCATCCAGATCTCGACGATGCTGGACAGGGCGCGAAAAACCGCCTGCCGCAACCGCTCTGGGCCGCCATCATCGGAGACCACCCGCAGTCCCAGGGCCATCTTGCCCAGCGATCTGCCGCGGGTGGCGGTTTCGAACACCACCGGATACCCGACGAGAACCAGCACCATGAAGATGAGCAGCACCGCCGCCGAGAGCGCCGGATCCAGCTCGGACAAGGTCAGCGCCCACAACATGGCCAGTACCCCATAACCGGTGGCCATCACCGCGACGTCGATCAGCGCCGCCGCGGCCCGCACCGGCAGCTGCGCGATCGACACCTCGAGCTGGACGGCATCACCGGTCACCACGGGTTCTGGCTGGAAGACCATGCAACAGACGCTACTAGGATCGCAGGAGTGGATGTCGACGCGTTCGTGCTCGCCCACACCCCGACATGGGACCGCCTCGAGCACTTGGTCAAGCGCCGCCGCAAGCTCACCGGAGCCGAGGTCGACGAACTCGTCGACCTGTATCAGCGGGTGTCGACCCATCTGTCGATGGCGCGCAGCGCGACCGGTGACGCGGTGCTGGTCGGCAGGCTCTCGGGTCTGGTGGCGCGGGCGCGCGCCGTGGTCACCGGCGCGCACGCACCGCTGGGCAGTGAGTTCGTCCGGTTCTGGACCGTCTCGTTCCCGGTCGTCGCCTACGACTGCCGGCGCTGGTGGCTGGCTTCGGCGCTGGGCTTTCTGGTCGTCGCGATCGTGATCGGATTCTGGGTCGCCGGTAGCCCGGAGGTGCGGGCCACCCTGGGTACGCCGGCCGAGCTCGAGCAGCTGATCAACCATGACTTCGAGTCGTATTACAGCGAGAACCCGGCAGGGTCGTTCGGGCTGCGGGTATGGGTGAACAACGCGTGGGTGGCCGCGCAGTGCATTGCCTTCGCCATCCTGCTGGGCTTGCCGATTCCCTGGGTGCTGTTCCAGAACGCCGCCAACGTCGGGGTGTCCGGCGGGCTGATGTTCGGTGCCGGGAAGGGCGATCTGTTCCTGGGGCTGCTGACCCCGCACGGTTTGCTGGAGTTGACGGCGGTGTTCCTGGCCGCCGCGGCCGGAATGCGGCTGGGCTGGTCGGTGATCGCACCGGGGGACCGGCCGCGCGGACAGGTGCTGGCCGAACGGGGCCGCGCCGTGGTCTCGGTGGCCGGCGGGCTGGTCGTGGTGCTGCTGATATCCGGGTTGATCGAGGCGCTGGTGACGCCGTCACCGCTGCCGACCTACGCCCGCATCGCGATCGGTGTCGGCGCCGAGATCACCTTCCTGGCCTATGTGTTCCATTTCGGGCGTAGGGCATCGCGAGCCGGGGAGACCGGCGATCTCGACGATGCGCCGGACGTGGTGCCCACCGGTTAGAGCTTCCCTGCCGCCTTCATGGCCAGGTAACGGTCCGCGAGCGCGGGTGCGAGTTGTTCCGGGAGCGCGTCGATGACGTCGACACCGTGGCTGCGTAGTCGGGTGGCGATCGTATGCCGCGCGGTGCGGGCGCGTTCGGCCGCCGCCGCGTCGTAGGCCTGCGCGGCGTCGGCGCGCCCGGCCGCCAGCGCATCCACCCGCGGGTCGGAGACGGCCGCCAGCAGCACCTGGTGCTTCGCGCACAGCTGCGGCAGCACGCTCATCAGACCCTCGTCGAGGGCCGAGGCGTTCAGATCGGTGAGCAGGACGACCAGCGCCCGGCGGCGCACCCGTCGGTGGACCGCGGCGACCATCGCCGCGGCATCGGATTCCACCAGCGCCGGCTGCAGGGGTGCCATCACCGTCACCAGCTGGGCGAGCAGTTCGCGGCGGGACGCGTTGAACAGGCCAGCTCGGGAGACCCGGTCGTGGGCAAGAAAATCCACGTGATCACCGGCCCGGGCCGCCAGCGCCGCCAGGAGCAGTGCCGCATCCATCGACCAGTCCAGCCGCGGCCAGCCCGCGGGATCCGAAGACAGCGGGTCCACCCCGATCCGCCCCGCCGATGTCCGACCGGTATCCAGCACGATGACCACCCGCCGGTCACGTTCGGGACGCCAGGTGCGCACCACCACGTCGGCTCGACGGGCCGTCGCGCGCCAGTCGATGGACCGCACATCGTCACCGACGACGTATTCACGCAACGAATCGAACTCGGTGCCCTGACCGCGGATCAGGATCGGCACCATGCCGTCGAGCTCGCGCAGTTTGGCCAGCCGCGAGGGCAGGTGCTTGCGGGACAGGAACGGCGGCAGGATGTGCACCCGCCAGGGCACGTCATGAGAGCGTTGCCGCCCGGCCAGTCCGAGCGGGCCGACGGTGCGCACGGTGACCTGTGCACCGTCCTGGTCACCGCGTCGCGCGGGTGTCAAGGTGGTGACCAGCCGCGCCCGCCCACCGGCCGGGATGACGACCGGCCGGGTCCGCGGATGTGCCCGGGCGCTGGGCGCCCACGCGTCGCGGATCTCACCGCGCACCCGCCGCGCCCCCGGATTGTGCACTTCCACGGTGATGTCCACCGGCTGTCCCAGCCGTGCCGAGGTGTCACCGGAGCGGGTCAGCGCCAGCTGTCCCGGGCTCGCTGCCAGGGCGGCGTCGGCGATCAGCACGATGGCGATCACCACCAGCATGGCGGCGAAAGTCGCAGCGGGCCAGGGCGATACCACGATCGGCAGGATGCCGAACAGCGCCAACAGGCCGGCCCGGCCGGTCAGGATCACCAGCGTGGCACCGGGACCGAGGCCAGGATGCCGTCCAGCACGCCGTCGGGGCTGGCGCCTTCGAGCTCGGCCTCCGGCCGCAGTGCGATCCGGTGGCGCAGAGTGGGCCTGGCCATCGCCTTGACATCGTCGGGTGTCACGTAGTCGCGGCCCGACAGCCAGGCCCAGGATCGTGCCGTGGCCAGCAGGGCGGTCGTGCCGCGCGGGGAGACCCCGAGTTGCAGGGCCGGGGAATGTCTGGTGGCACCGGCGATGTCGACGAGGTAGCCGAGGATCTCCTGGGCCACCAGGACCTTGCGCACCGCCGCGCGGCCGGCGGCCAGTTCGGCCGGCCCGGCGACCGCGGTGAGCCCGGACAGATCGCGGGGGTCGAATCCGGCGGCATGTCGGCCCAGGATGGCGATCTCCTGATCGCGTGGCGGCAGCGGCACATTCAGTTTCAGCAGGAAACGGTCCAGTTGGGCCTCGGGAAGCTGGTAGGTGCCCTCGTACTCGATGGGGTTCTGGGTGGCCGCCACAATGAACGGGTCCGGCAGCGGACGGGCCTGTCCGTCGACGGTGACCTGTCGCTCCTCCATCGCTTCCAGCAGCGCCGCTTGGGTTTTCGGCGGGGTGCGGTTGATCTCATCGGCCAGCAGCAGGTTGGCGAACACCGGGCCGGCCCGAAACTCGAACTCCGCGGTGCGGGCGTCGTACACCAGGGATCCGGTGACATCGCCGGGCATCAGGTCCGGGGTGAACTGGACCCGTTTGAAATCCAGCTGGAGCGTGGCGGCCAGGCTGCGTACCAGCAGCGTCTTCGCCACGCCCGGTACACCTTCGAGCAGCACGTGGCCGCGGCAGAGCAGCGCGATGACGAGTCCGCTGACCACGGCGTCCTGGCCGACCACGGCCTTGGAGATTTCGGTGCGCAGCGCGAGCAGCGCCTCCCTGGCGGCATCCGGGTGCGAAGGTGACGTCACGACTGTGCGACCTGCCTTTCGAGATCATCGAGTTGGTGGGCGAGTTCGAGAAGTTCGGCGTCGGTCTCGGGGGCCGGACCGAACAGCACGGAGCCGAAGTCCCGGCCGACACGTTGGGTGAGCGCCGCGGCCACGGCCGGTGGCGACGCGGAGCGCCCGAGGCCGAGTCGGGGAAGCAGGCGGGCGAGCGCCGCGGTACGTAGTGCGTCGGCCGCGCGGTCACGTGCGCGGTGGGAGCGGTACAGCCGGGCCCGGCCCTCCACCGTCTCCGACGCCCGCACCACGACGGGCAGTTGCTCGGCGACCAGCGGCCCCAGTCGGCGCCCGCGCCACCAGGCGACCAGCACCACCGCGAGGCACAACTGCAGGACCGCCCAACCGACCTGGCTGGGCGCCAGATCCAACAACGATGCCTCACCGGAGGATTCGCCCTGCAGGCGCTGCGGCGCATACCAGATCACCCGGTCGCGGGTGCCGGCCAGATTCATCGCCAGCGCCGCGCTGCCCTGCCCCAGCAGGCCGGCGTTGGTCATGAAGTCCGCGCTGCCGACCACGGTGGTGGTGCGTCCGGATTCTGTGAAGCGCACCAGCGCACCGTCATAGCAGCGCGTGACCGGCAGGTCGCCGTCGCTGCGGTAGCTGTCGCTGATGCCGAACTGCACGTCCCCCGATGTCACGGCTTCCCGCAGATCGCAACCGGGTTGGCCGCCGAACTGCACCGTACCGTCCAGCCGGATCGACGGTGCCAGTCGTTCCCGGGTGCGTGCGGCGGGGGCGACCAACAACCGGTCGCCGGGAAGGTCGGCCAGGGTGGCCAGATCGGCGTCGTCGAGCAGAAAGAAGGTCTGGGCGATGAGGATCAGCGTGTCCGGACGCGCCGCCGCGGCGACATCGTCGACGTCCTCGGCGACGACCACGTCGACCCCCTGGTCTTCCAGTAGCGTGACCAGAGCGTGCGCGCCGTCGGGGGAGGTGGAGCCGGCCTCCATCAGGCCACCCGGGCGCGGTGCGGTGAGATAGGCGCTGAGCGTGGACACCAGCGCAATCACCAACAGCGCGAGGAGAACCCAGCGTGCTGTCCGCCAACGTTGCTTGATCACGCTGTGCCCGCCCGCAGCAGGTTGCGATCCAGTGCGGCGATCTGCCGGTAGCCGGTTTCGGTGCCCTGCTTTGCCCCGTAGCTGACGCCGTTGAAGGTGTCTGCCGCGTAACCGAACTCGGCTGCCAGGTCGGGCCGCGCCGCCGCGGCGTCGTGGGCCAGCTCGGTCGCCGTGCGGCCGGGCACTGCATCCAGGAAGCCCGTCTCCTCCAGCCCACGCGCCACCGCGCGTAACCGGTGCCGGATGGCCAGCGCCCAATCGCCTTGTGCGGCAAACCTCTCAGCCTCGGTGCGATGTTGCGCGGCGCTGAGATCGTGATCACCGAACAGCGAGCGTGCCGATCCGCGATTCGTGCGCATGGTGCGCCGGGCGATCCGGATCGCCACGAAGACCGCCACGGCGAGGACGGTCAGCAGCAGCGCCAGGGTGATCCAACCACCGGGTAACCACGATCCGTTCGTGAAGACCTTGTAGAGGATCTCGTCGAGCCAGGCCAGCAGTTGTTCGGTCAGCGACGGTCGGGGATAGATCGGCTTGCCGAGTTCGCGCTGGGCAGCATCGTGCGCGGCGTCGCCGTCGATGTTGATACCGGTCACGTCAGGGCCGGCGGGTCAGCCACAGGTAGTCGGTGGAATCGGCGGGGGAGGCCGGACCGATACCGGCGCCGGTCTGCAGGACGAGGTCGAAGGCCTCGGCGCGGATGCGCCGATCGGTGTACTGCAGTACCACCACCCCGGCGGTGAACGGGGCGGTGAGGATCTGTCCGATCGCGCCGCCGATGGAGGCGAGAGCCAGACCGGCCAGCGCGGCGCCGGCCGAACCGCCCATGATGATGAGCGCCTGTGATCCGAGGCTGAACGGCATGGCGACCGCCCCGGAGATGAGCCCGGCGACCAGCACCGCCAGCAGCCGGATACCGAGAACTCGCCAGAAGTCGTGGCGCACCAGGGCAAAGGACCGCTCGATCGCGGCGATGACGGGCAGTCGCTCCAGCACGATCAGCGTGGGCGCGAAGCTGAGCTTGGTGAACAGGAACGCCAGCGCCACAATCGAACCGAGCACCAGCGGCACACCCACGGCGAATGCGAACCAGCCGTTCAGGGCGAACGCGACCGCGGTGATGACCCCGGCGACCGCCGCCACCAGCAGGACGGCGCCCAGCGATTCCAGCGCGGTGTAGACCAGCAGCGCGAGCAGTCTGCCCTTCACCCGCTGCCATGCCTCGGCGATGGTGATGGGCGAGCCGAACACCGCCCGGCCGACGATCACGGTGAGCAGTCCGCTGAGCAGGATCATCGAGATCCAGGTGGCCAGACCGCCGGCCAGCGCGCCGAGGACGGACCCGACCAGGATCGAGACGTCGGGATCCGGGCCGGTCAGATTCGGCGGCTCCAGGATCCCGCTGGTGGCCAACGGCCCGAACTGCAGCAGCAGGGCCAGCGACTGGGCGATGACGACAACGATGGCGGTGACGCCCAGGGTGGTCTTCGGGTTGGCCCGGATATAGCTGAACGCGCCGTTGAAGATGTCGGACAGGTTCAGCGGGCGCAGCGCGATGATGCCGGGCTTGATCGGCGGCTGGTAGTAGGGCGGCGGCTGGTTGTACGGCGGCGGTTGGTTGTACGCGGGGTAGGGAGGCGGTGGCGGGTAGTACGGGTGGTACCCGCCTGCGTCGCTACTCATGGTTCCATCCTGTCATTGGCGTAGCGTCGCAGCCATGTCGGAATTGAAGGCCAGGCTGCGGACCGATCTGACTGCGGCGATGAAGGCCCAGGACAAACTGCGCACCGCGACGTTGCGCATGTTGCTGGCATCGATCCAGTCCGAAGAGGTTTCGGGCAAGCAGGCCCGTGAGCTCTCGGACGAGGATGTGCTGAAGGTGCTGTCGCGGGAGGCGAAGAAACGCGGTGAGGCCGCCGAGATCTACACCCAGAACGGGCGCGGTGAGCTGGCGGCCAATGAGCACGCCGAGGCCCGTGTCATCGACGAGTACCTGCCCACACCGTTGACCGATGCCGAGTTGGCCGATGTGGTGGACACCGCGCTGGCCCAGGTCGCCGAGGAACTCGGTGAACGGCCCGGGGTCAGGCAGATGGGTCAGGTGATGAAGGCGGCCAATGTCATCGCCGCCGGCAAGGCCGACGGGGCCCGGTTATCCGCGGCGGTGAAGGCTCGCCTGTAGCTCCGCGTGGGCACGGCGCTCGACGAGCAGCGCGACGTAGTCGCGGACCGTGCTGGCGATGAAGTGCTTGTGGGCCTGCGCGACGGTGGCGCTGACCTGCTCCGCGGGCACGTCGGTGAAACGTTTCATGAGCCGGTCTTCGACATTCGCGATCTGTTCACCTTCATCGATCTTGAGCACGTCAAGATCTTTGTTGACCGTCGACTGGCCGGTCAAATCGGTGCGGCGCGTCTTTGCTCACACGCCGTCAGGAACACCTCCCGGGTCGCTGCGCTCCTGCCCGCCGAGCCGCCACAGGGCCTGCTGGCTGGTGTTGGCGATCAGTGAGCCGGTCTCGTCGTACAACCCGCCGACCACCAGTCCGCGGGAGTGGCTGTTGCCCAGCGAGTCGACCTCATACCGGTGCCAGGCATCGGGGCGGAACGGCCGGTGAAACCACACCGAGTGGTCCAGGCTGGCGGCGTAGCCGACGTCCTCACCGACCGGGGTGCCGGGTGGGCGGGCGGCGGGCACCGGGCCCAGGTCGGACATGTAGGTCAGGGTGCAGGCCTGGATCAGCGGATCGTCCTCGATCCGGTCGCGGGTGCGGATCCAGAACGGCGGGACCGCGAACGGCGAATCGTCGTCGGGATTGCAGCGCAGTTCGAACCGGTCGACCACGTCCAGGTCCGGGTTCTTCGCGAGGGCGTCGACGAGTTCGACGCTGGGCGCCCGCGGCGGGAACCAGTCCGCGCCAGGTTCGTCGACGTGGAAGGACGCGATCATCTCCAGGATGACTTTGCCCTGCTGGCGGGCGGTGACGCGGCGGGTGTCGAAGGATCGGCCATCGCGGGTGCGCTCGACCTGCAGTTCGACATCGACCCCGTGTTGTCCACCGCGGACGAAGTAGGCGTGCAGCGACTGCGGTCGCTTGTCGGGATCGACGGTCGCGCCCGCGGCACCCAGCGACTGGGCGGCGATGAGTCCGCCGAACAGCCGCGCCCCCGGCCCGCTCCACTGCGGGGCGATGAACACATCGCCGTCGCGGTCGAAGTCGAGCAGGCCGGCGATCCAGCTCTTGGTGGTCATACCCGGACCGTATCAACCGCTTGGTTGGGACCGGGCGGGGGTGGACTACGTGTCGTCGCCGTGCCCGCCACGCTCCGGGATGGGGGGTTGCGGGATGACGGGGTAGTCGCCCGTGTAGCCGATCCGTTGTTGGGCCATCGTCATCACCTTGCCGCGGACGACGTACCAACCACCCACCAGCATCGGGCCGATCACCAGGATGGCGATGAGGTTCCAATAGTTCTCGTAGCACATCAGCACCGTCACCGCGGCGAGGAACACCAGCGTCGCGTAGCTGGTGTACGGCGTGCCGGGTAGCCGGAACTTCGGACGTTGCAGGATGCCCTTCTGCTCCCAGCGCCAGAGCTGAAGCTGGCAGGCGACGATCATGGCCCAGGTGGCGATGATGCCCAGCGCCGAGAGATCGAGCGCAATGTTGAACGCCTCTTCCGGAACGAAGAGGTTCAGGATCACGCCGAGCAGGGTGAGCGCGCCTGTCAGCGCGATACCGCCGAATGGCACACCGTTGCGGTTCATCTTTCCGGTGAATGCCGGCGCGCTGCCGTTCATGGCCATCGACCGCAGGATGCGACCGGTGGAGTAGAGACCGGCGTTGAGGCTGGACATGGCGGCGGTGAGCACCACCAGATTCATGATGCCGCCCGCCGCGGGGACGCCGATCTTGGAGAAGAACGTGACGAACGGGCTCTCGCCGGCCCGGTAGGTGGTGTACGGCAGCAACAGCGCGAGCAGTATCAGCGATCCGACGTAGAACACGGCGATGCGCACGATCACCGAGTTGATGGCGCGCGGCATGACCTTGGCCGGTTCGGCCGTCTCGCCGGCGGCGATGCCGACGAGTTCCACTGCCGCATAAGCGAAGATGACACCGGAGGTGACGATCACCAGGGAGAACATGCCGGTGGGCAGTAGTCCGCCGTTGTCGCTGATGACACTGAAACCGGTTGATGCGCCTTCGATCTCGAATCTGCCGGCGAGGAACACGATGCCCACGACCAGGAACGTCACCAGTGCGGCGACCTTGATGATGGATGCCCAGAATTCCATCTCACCGAACAGTTTCACCGAGATGATGTTCATGGTCATCACGATGGCCAGCGCGACCAGGGCGATCAGCCATTGCGGAATGGCCTCGAACATCCCCCAGAAATGCACGTAGAGCGCCACCGCGGTGACGTCGACGATGGCGGTCGCCGCCCAGTTGAAGAAGTACAGCCAGCCGGTGACGTAAGCCGTTTTCTCGCCGAAGAATTCGCGCGCATAGGAGACGAAGGAGCCCGAGGACGGCCGGTGCAGCACGAGTTCGCCGAGCGCCCGCATGATGAAGAACACGAACACACCGCAGAACGCGTACACCAGGAACAAGCCGGGTCCGGCGTCGTGCAGTCGACTACCTGCACCCATGAACAGGCCGGTGCCGATCGCTCCGCCGATGGCGATCATCTGGATCTGCCGTGGCTTGAGCGACTTGTGGTAGCCCTCGTCTTCGTGTGTCAGTGCCGAATTGTCGTATGTTGATGCGTCGGTCGACATAACCGCCCCCGATGAATGTGCGCAGTGTCCAAGCACGCTCACCGTTGGGCGCGCACCATGGCTCTGGCCCGAGAGTATTCCTGGTTGACCAGACGCGATACTTGAGCGTGTAAACATTGCGCTAACAGAAATGGTGCGTCAAGGTCAGCCAACGGCTTTGTCCGGCAGGGTCATTCGACGAAAGTAAGTGGCAGCTACTGTCAGTTTCTGTCCCATGGCCATCGGTGGCCGGCGGAGCGGGCCGGTGGCACCGGAACGCCGCGCAGCAGACGCGACACGATGTCGACGAGCTCTGTACACGAGACATAGCGCGCTGCAGGATCTTTCGCCAGAGCCTTCGCGAATATCGAGTCGATGCCACTGGGAAGCCAACGGCGCCGCCTGCTCAGTGCGGGCGTCGGATCGTGCAGATGTGCGTAGGTGATCGCGAACGGTGTGCTGCGGGGATACGGCGGAAGCGCGGTGATCCACTCGACCATGGTGCAGGCCAGCCCGTAGAGATCTGTTGCGGGCGTCAATTGTTGGCCCTGAAGCAGTTCGGGTGCCGCGTAGGCGATGGAACCACGGACACGGCCGTTGCGTGCCAGCGGCGAGACATCGTCTATCAACTGGGCGATGCCGAAATCGTTGAGGAACGCGTTTTCGTGACCGATGTCGAGCAAGATGTTGGCGGGCTTGATATCTCGGTGCAGGACATCCATCGAGTGGGCATAGTCCACAGCATCGGCGATCTGGCCCGACGCTCGCAGGATCGCTGCGATGTCCGGTTCCTGGCCGGTCTTCGGAATCAGGACCGAGGATTCCGGGCCGTCGATGTACTGCATCGTCATCCACAGCGCCGGGCTGTCACCTTGCTCGTACATGGCCACGATGTGTGGATGATCCAGCATGGCGGCGATGGTGAATTCGCGCGCGAACCGCTCCCGCGTCCGGGGGTGGCCCGCCGGATCCGTGTGCAAGACCTTCAACGCCACCGCATCGGTGCTTCCGGTGTGATGCACGCGGTAGACATCGGCGCTTGCGCCACTGCCCAGCAGGGCGTCGATGGTGTAGTCGGAGATGACATCACCGGGTTCTAACACAGGGAAAGAGTAGTCAGCAGTCGTCGATGGTGCAGGACGGCGGGTCGCGCGTCTTCATCAGATCTTTATCGGACGTCGAACCGACCCATACTCGGCTGATTGATCCTGAGGGGGCGGCGAATTCGTGCCGCGCTGATACGTGTGGTCACCGAGTGTGCCCAGGAGGGATGTGCGATGCAGCGTCATCGATATGGATACGGGGTCGCGGCGCTCGCTGCGTCGGCTCTGTTCGTGAGCGCGTGTTCGGGCACGGCGGACACCGGCGAGGTGTCGTCGGTCACCACGTCGATGTCGACATCAGCCAGTGCTTCGGCCGACGCCGGCACGCACAACGACGCCGACGTGGCATTTGCGCAGGGCATGATCCCGCACCACGAGCAGGCGATCGAGATGAGCGACATGCTCCTCGGGAAGCAGGGAGTGGATCCTGCGGTGGTCTCACTGGCCGACACGATCAAGGGCGCTCAGGCGCCCGAGATCGAGACGATGCAGGGCTGGCTGCAACAGTGGGGCGTCCCGGCTGCACCGGCGACGAGCGGCGCCGACATGCCCGGCCACAACATGCCCGGTCATGACATGTCGGGCGAGGGCGGCATGGGCGATATGCCGGGTATGGGTGGCGGTGGTCACGGCATGATGTCCGACGCCGACATGGCGGCGCTGCAGAATGCGCAGGGCGCGGACGCCGGGCGGTTGTTCCTGGAGCAGATGATCGAGCACCACGAGGGCGCGATCGTCATGGCCCAGCAGGAGATCGACAACGGGCAGTTCCCGGCGGCGGTCGACATGGCGCGCAGCATCGTGTCGTCGCAGCAAGCGGAGATCGAGGAGATGCGGACCCTGCTCGCCGAGTAGGACGCCCGGCGGCTCAGCGGGCCGCGGCGGATATGGGCAAGTGGACCGTGAAGGTCGCGCCGGTTCCGGGTCCTGCGCTGGACACGGAGATGGTTCCGCCGTGCGCTTCGACGAGGGCTTTGGCAATGGCGAGGCCGAGGCCGGCCCCTCCGCGTTCACGGTCGCGGGCGGCATCCGCGCGGTAGAACCGTTCGAAGATCTTGGGCTGGTGTTCGGCGGCGATGCCTTCGCCGTTGTCGGCGACGGCGATCGTCACGCTGTCGCCGACACGGGCGCAACTCAGCTGGACCGAGCCTCCGGGCGGTGTGTGGAGCAGGGCGTTGTCGAGAAGGTTGGCGAGCACTTGGGCAAGTCGTTGCTCATCGGCCCAGAGGGCCGGAAGCGCGTGGTGCTGGCTGAGGCCGACACCCACCCCCTTGCTGTCGTAGCGAGCTTGGGCGGCGGCGATGCAGCGACGGGCGACAGCGCCGGCGTCGATCATGCTGTGTGTCAAAGAGAATGAGCTCTCCTCGGCTTTGGCGAGTGCGGCCACATCGTCGGAGAAGCGCACCAACCTTCTGGTCTGGTCGCGCAACATGGCCGCGGTCTCGGGCGTCAGGGTGCGTACCCCGTCTTCGAGTGCCTCCATGTAGGCCTCCAGTACGGCCACGGGGGTCCGGATTTCGTGTGCGAGGTCGCCGAACAACCGTTGTCGCGTCGAGTCGACGGTCTGCAGGCGGGACGCCATCTTGTTGAAGGCAATGGCGAGTGCGTCGAAGTCGTCGCCGAGGCGCGGTGGCGCGACACGGGTGTCGTACCTGCCCTTGGTCACCGCCCTGGCTGCCGAGGCGACCTCGGTGATCGAGCGCTGCAGACGCCGGCTGACGTAGAAGCTGACGGCCAAGGCGACCAGCGCCGACACTGCCACGGCGACCCCGATCGAGATGACTGTGGCGTAGCCATAGGCCTCTTCGGCGTGGACTTCCTCGGCGGAATCTGCCGGCACCCCGGCTCGGTGCAGGTGCTCGCGGAACAGCGGCGGGCCGACGATGGCGGCCACGGCGGTGGTGGTCAGAGCGCCGGTGATCACCACGATGGCTTGAGCGGCCAGCAGTCGCAGTCCGATGCCCGGACGGTGAGACCGGATTCGTTCGGGCGATCTGAGCTGCGGGTCTGCGGTCATTGTCCGGAGCCCATGCGGTATCCGACCCCGCGTACCGTGGTGATGTATCGCGGCTGGGCGGCATCGTCGCCGAGCTTGCGTCGGAGGTGTCCGATGTGGACGTCGACGAGGTGCTCGTTGCCCACCCATGGGCCGTCCCGCACGATCTTCGAGCAGTTGACGGCGACTGAGGACTACGCCGGGGCGTCCCGACAAGACTTCGAGGATGTCGAACTCCGTGCGGGTCAACAGGATCGGCTCGCCGTCGACGCGCACCTCGCGGGCCGCCACATCGATGTTCAGCGGCCCGAACTGGCGAGGTGGCACCTGCTGGGATTCGGAGGCGGCAGACGTGGCGTGCAGCAGGCGTGGGCGACGCAGCATGGCTCGGATGCGCGCGACGAGCTCGCGTGGGCTGAAGGGTTTGGTGATGTAGTCGTCGGCCCCGACGGTGAGGCCGAGGACGGTGTCGATCTCGGCGTCGCGGGCGGTGAGCATCACGACGTAGGCGTCGGAGAAGGTACGCAGCTGGCGGCACACTTCCAGGCCGTCGATGCCCGGCAGGCCGAGGTCGAGGATGACGACGTCGGGATCCAATTCGCGCGCCACGGCGATGGCATCGATGCCGTTGTCGGCAACGATCGCCTCGAACTGCTCGCGTCGCAGGTAGCTGGCCACCACCTCGGCCAGCGGTACCTCATCGTCGACGACGAGGGCCCGGTACCCCTTCGCGTGTTCCATGGTGTTCATCGTGCCTGCCGGAGGCGTGATCGTGGGCGGATCGTCACGCAGGCTCAACTTTCGATGATGCGTACGGCATGCGGGGTCATGCCCGCCATGCGCACCGGTGACACCTTGACGGGCACGCCCGTCTGCTGTGCCTCGATCATCCGGCCCCCGCCGAGGTAGATGGCTTCGTGTTGTCCGCCGCCGGGCCCCCAGAACAGCAGATCGCCGCGTTTGGCTTCGGACAGCGGAACTTTGCGCCCGGCCCCGTATTGGTCGCCGGAGTAGCGCGGCAGCAGCACCCCCACGCCGGCGAAAGCGAATCGGGTGAGCCCGGAGCAGTCGAATCCGACAGTTCCGGCGCCCTGATTGACTCCGCGGCTGGGGCCGTCGAGAGTGCCTCCGCCCCAGGAGTAGGGCACGCCGAGCTGAGTGCCTGCTCGGCGGATGACGTGCTCTATGGCCTGTGCGCCATACAGTCGGCTGCTGCGGATACTCGTCGCCGGGCTCGACGGGAAACCGAGGATCCCCAGGCCACTCAAGAAACGGCGACCCATGTTGACAGCGGTCTGCGTTGCCGCGGCGCTCGCCTGCAACGACGCATTGGCCATGGCGACGGGGTCACCGGGCGCGCCGGCGCTGACCACCTTGGGTAGCAGCGGATCCCAGTGTCCACCGGTGTGTTCCGCTGTTGCGGACGGCGCGTACAGGAGCGCCCCCACCGTGGCGGCTGCGCAGATTGCCATGAGACGCCGTCGATGGCTGCAGGCAGTTGTCGGCTCTGGACGTGAACGTCGAATACCGAATCTCACATCGTTCTCCCTCGCGCCACTGCGGCTCTCACGGATTCAATGGTGTGACAACAAAGTACGTACTGAGTACGTAGATCACACTAGTTCACATCGGCCACATTGGAAACAGCGGTGCCGAATTCCCGCAATGAGATTCGTTGCAACAGAACCAATGTGAAGGTACGTCGCGCCGGGCCTGTCGGTGGTGGACCCTGTGCTTCCGCTATTTCTTCGATGAAGATTCCGTAAAGCTGACGGTTGCCCGGTATCCGGGGTATATGTTGGCAGGCATACCCGGTAGGGGTATACGTGGAGAGGGAATCTGCGGATCTCGGCGGGGTCATCATCGACCCGCTGGTCGACGAAGAGCAGGACGGATATGACACACCAGCACCAGCACCAGGGTCACGGCGGCCACGGAGATCACGTCGCCCAGTTTCGGAAACTGTTCTGGATCAACCTGATCATCGCCATACCGGTCGTGGTGTTCTCGGCCATGTTCGCCATGCTCGTCGGCTACGACATACCGGATTTCCGCCTCGCACCGTGGATTGCGCCCCTGCTGGGCACGGTGATGTACACCGTTGGTGGACGTCCCTTCCTCACCGGCGCCGTCAGTGAGATCCGTTCCCGCAAACCGGGAATGATGTTGCTGATCGGACTGGCCATCACCGTTGCGTTCCTCGCGTCCTGGGGTGCAAGCCTGGGTCTGCTGCACCATGAGCTCGAATTCTGGTGGGAACTGGCGCTCCTCATCGTCATCATGCTGCTGGGCCACTGGGTGGAGATGCGCTCGCTGGCCCAGACGACATCGGCACTGGACTCGTTGGCCGCTCTCCTGCCCGACGAAGCGGAAAAAGTCGACGGCGACAGCACCGTGACGGTGTCCCCGGCAGATCTGCGCGTCGGTGATCTGGTGGTGATCCGCCCCGGCGGAAGTGTTCCCGCCGACGGCACGATCGTCGACGGACGCGCCGACATGGACGAGTCGATGGTCACCGGTGAATCCCGACCCGTGGCCCGGGGAATCGGAGAGTCGGTGACCGCAGGCACCGTCGCCACCGATTCCGGTCTGCGCGTGAAGATCACCGCGACCGGGGACGATACCGCGCTGGCCGGTATCCAGCGCCTGGTCACCGAGGCGCAGAACTCCACATCGCGAGCTCAACGCCTCGCCGACCGCGCCGCCGGATGGCTGTTCTGGTTCGCGCTCGCCGCCGCCGGCGCCACCGCACTGGTCTGGGCCATCGCCGGGGATCCGGATGCCTCCGTCGTACGCGCGATCACCGTCCTGGTCATCGCCTGCCCCCACGCCCTGGGCCTGGCCATTCCGCTGGTCGTCTCCATCGCCACCGAGCGCGCCGCACGCGGCGGCGTTCTGATCAAAGATCGGCTCGCGCTGGAGGGCATGCGCACCGTGGATGCGGTGCTTTTCGACAAGACCGGCACCCTGACCAAAGGCGAACCCACCGTGACCGCCATCGAGACCGTCGGCGACCTCGATGCGGCAACCATGCTCGCGCTGGCCGCCGCGGCTGAGGCCGACAGCGAACACCCGCTGGCCAAGGCGATCGTGAGGGCGGCCGATGACCGCGGGCTCGACGTCCCCCGCGCCACCGGCTTCTCCTCGTCTCCGGCCGTGGGGGTCACCGCAACCATCGACGGCCGCGAAGTGCGGGTGGGCGGCCCGCGCCTGCTCGAAGAACTCGACCAACGCGAAGTCCAGGCCGCCGCACGATGGCGGGAGAACGGTGCCATCATCCTGCACGTGGTGCGTGACGGCGCCGTCATCGGTGGTGTGAGTCTGGCCGACGAAGTCCGTCACGAATCCCGCGAGGCCGTCGACGCCTTGCACAAGCTCGGCGTGGAAGTCGTCATGATCACCGGTGACGCGCAGGCCGTTGCCGACACCGTCGGGCACGAACTCGGCATCGACCGTGTCTTTGCCGGCGTCCGGCCCGAAGACAAAGCCTCCAAAGTGTCTGCACTGCAACGTGAAGGCAAGAAGGTCGCCATGGTCGGCGACGGCGTCAATGACGCCCCCGCGCTGGCCCAGGCCGATGTCGGCATCGCGATCGGAGCGGGCACCGATGTCGCGATCGCTTCAGCGGGCGTCATCCTGGCCAGTTCGGATCCGCGCTCGGTGCTGTCGGTGATCGAACTGTCCCGCGCCAGTTACCGCAAGATGAAACAGAACCTGTGGTGGGGCGCCGGTTACAACCTGGTCTCCGTGCCGCTGGCCGCCGGGATTCTGGCGCCCGTCGGCTTCGTGCTGCCGATGTCGGTCGGCGCAATCCTGATGTCGCTGTCCACCATCGTCGTCGCGCTCAACGCGCAAGTGTTGCGGCGTCTCGACCTCCGACCGGAGGTCAGCGCGAAAGCAGTACTGGACCGCTGAGCACGCCACCCAGACGGGTCATTCGTGATGGTCGTGATCGCCGTGGCCGTCGAGCGGCTGAGCCGGTACGGCGGCGGCATCGACGGGGGGAGGTGCCGCCGGCGCCTGGACCGGCTTGACGTTCAGCGGGACAACCGGATCCCGGTCGTGCCCGGCATGGCCGTCTGCATGATCGATCTCCGCACCGTGATGGCCATGTTGTTGCCCGGAGGCCACGCCGACCGTCGATGCCAACGTGACGACACCGACCGCACCGATGAGGACCGCGGCGCTGGAGAACGCCGAAATCGGCGCCCCGCGCAGCCCGCGGTACCAGATCCAGGAAGCGCCCATGACGACGTAGATCTGCAGCAACAGCGCACACAGATCGGCGGCCTGCACCACTTCCGGTTCGCCCGCGTGCGGACCGAACGGGGCACCCGAGGTCCGGGTCACCACCCACAGCGCCACCGCACCCACATTGAGGGCGATCCCGGCTGCCAGCACCGCCGTCGTGGTCCTGACCAGGACGACTCGCGCCCAGCTCAACTGCAGGAGCGCCAGCGACACAAAGAACAACCCGGACAGCGCCCATTCCCGCCAATGTGCCGGAGCGACGCCGAAGTGGACGAGCGCAGCGCCGAAGGAGGCGAGCGCGGCACAACGAGCAGCCAGCCTGCTGTCTGACCTCGGCGCCGCCTTGATTGCCACCGTCCGATGATGACAGCGCCGCCCGGGGATGGGCTTGGGCGACATCACATCTCAACCCGACCGAGATTCTTCCGTCACCGTGCCGGTCGGCGCCCGGTCTAGACCCGAGTCGACACCGCGGCGGCGATGCGGTCCAGAGCCTCCGAAACGACCCGGTAGTAGGCCCACTTGCCGCGTTGTTCGCGACTGACCAGGCCGACATCGACCAGCATTCTCATGTGGTGCGAGACCGTGGGCTGGCTCAATCCCAGCGGTCCGGTGAGATCGCAGATGCAGGCTTCGCCGCCTTCGGAGGCGGCGATGAGGGACACCAGCTTGACCCGCGCCGGATCGCCGAGCGCCTTGAACACCGACGCAAGACGTTCGGCGGCAGCGGAATCCAAGGCGCCACCGGTCAGCGGCGAGCAGCAGGCCGTCACATCGCCGACGGTCACGGAAGTGGTCACGACGTCCATGATGACACACATATTGACAAACATCGATACATCGACCACGATCGATTCATCGAAGGCTGTCGATGAGAGGATCGAACCATGTCAGAGCTGCCCGTTGTCGTCATCGGTGCCGGACCGTTGGGTTTGGCAGCCGCCGCACACCTGCTGGAGCGCGGTCTGACGCCCCTGGTGCTGGAAGCCGGCGCCGGGCCGGGGTCGGCGGTCGAACAGTGGGCGCACGTGCGCACCTTCTCGCCCTGGCCCGAACTCATCGATCCGGCCGCATTGCGGCTGTTGGAGCCGACCGGCTGGGTGGCTCCAGAATCCGGGTTCCCCACCGGCAGGGAGTGGATCGACGCGTACCTGGCGCCGTTGGCCGATGTGTTGGGTGACCGTGTGCGGTTCGGGACGAAGGTGCAGGCGGTGTCACGGCTGGGCCGGGACCGGCTGGTCAGTCCGGGCCGGGCCGAGACGCCGTTCGTCGTGCATGTCCGCGATGCGGCAGGCGAATCCCGGGTGCAGGCGCGGGCGGTCATCGATGCCTCGGGCACCTGGGGTCAGCCCAATCCTGCAGGCGCCGACGGTGTCCCCGCTATCGGTGAGCGCGAAGCGGCGGCGGCCGGCGTACTGAGCTACATCCCGCCGACGGTGGCGCAGTCCGCGGCGCTGGCGGGTCGGCATGTCGTGGTGATCGGCAGCGGGCACTCGGCGATGACCGCGGTCATCCAGCTCGGCGAGGTGGTGCGCAAGGACCCGTCGACCTCGGTGACGTGGGTTCTGCGCAGGGGAGTCAGCGATGACACCTTCGGCGGTGGCGCCGCCGATGAGCTCCCGCAGCGTGGCGCCCTGGGCGTGCGGTCCAAGGAAGCAGTTGAGGCAGGCCGCGTTTCGCTGCTCACCGGGTTCCGTAGCGAACGCGTCGACTTGGCGGACGGACGCGCGGTCGTGACCGCGGAGGACGGCCGGGCACTGGCGCCGGCCGATCACGTGGTGGTGCTGACCGGGTTCCGGCCGGATCTGTCGTTCCTGTCCGAGATGCGCATCGAGCTCGACCCGATTCTGCAGGCGCCGGTCATGTTGGCGCCCTCGATCGATCCGAACATGCATTCCTGTGGCAGTGTCTTGCCCCATGGCGCAGCCGAATTGGCCCACCCCGAGCCGGATCTGTACATCGTGGGCATGAAGTCCTACGGCCGGGCGCCGACGTTCCTCGCGATGACCGGCTACGAGCAGGTCCGCAGCATCGCCGCCGAACTGGCCGGCGACCATGAGGCCGCCGGCCGAGTCGAGCTCACCCTGCCCGATACCGGGGTGTGCAACGGCGCAGGACTGTTCGACAGCCCCGAGGGGGAGAACGCCGGGGTGGGTGCTGTGGGCCTGCACCGTCATCCCCGCAGCCGTTGTCGTTGTCGCTCGACCCTGTGGGCGGATGACGGGGACGCTGCGCTGGGTGCTGCTGACCCTCTGCGTCACCGAGATCACCAGTTGGGGCGTGCTGTACTACGCCTTCACCGTGCTGTCCGAACAGATCAGCGCCGACACCGGCTGGTCGGCGCCCGCTGTGACCGCGGCGTTCTCCGCGGGCCTGGTCACCGCCGCGTTGGTCGGAATCCCGGTCGGCGGGCTGCTGGACCGGGTCGGTCCTCGCTGGATCATGACGGCCGGTTCGGTGCTGGGCTGTGTTTCGGTGCTGGCGGTGGTGGCCGCGCCGAACTACGGATGGTTCGTCGCGGCCTGGGTGCTGGCCGGGGTGGCGATGAGCGCGGTGTTCTATGCGCCCGCGTTCGCCGCCCTGACCCGGTACTTCGGCACCCGCGCGGTGCGCGCGCTGACCGTGTTGACGCTGGTCGCCGGGTTCGCCAGCACCGTCTTCGCGCCGCTGACTGCCGCCCTCGCGGCGCAGATGAGTTGGCGCCAGACCTATCTCGTTCTGGCTGCGGTGCTGGCGGCGATCACGGTTCCCGCGCACTTCTTCGGGCTGCGCCGCCCATGGCCGTCGATGACGACCGCGCATGAGGCGGAGACGCCCACCCGCACCGCCCGTAGCCTGCCGTTCCTCGCGTTGGTGGCGGCATTCGCGCTCGCCGGTCTCGCGTCCTACGCGGTGATCGCCAATCTGGTGCCGTTGATGAGCCAGCGCGGCATCAGCACCGGCGCCGCGGCGCTCGCACTCGGTCTCGGTGGTGCCGGGCAGGTACTCGGCCGGCTCGGCTATCACACCCTGGTGCGCCGTGTCGGGGTGGTACCCCGGACGGTGATCATCATGGCCGGTGTCGCCGCCACCACCGTGCTGCTGGGAGCCTTCAGCAGCTACGGGGCACTGCTGGTCGTGGCCATCGGTGCCGGTGTCATGCGGGGCATCATGACGCTTCTACAAGCCACCGCCGTCACCGAACGTTGGGGCCCAACCCATTACGGGCATCTCAGCGGCATTTTGAACGCACCGGTGATGATCGCCACCGCGGTCGGTCCGTTTGTCGGCGCGGCGCTGGCCAGCGTCCTGGGCGGATACGCCGCGATGTTCATCGCCCTGGGCGCGATCGCGGCCGCCGGGGCGCTGCTGGCGATGGCCACCTCGGTGCGGGCGGGGGACCCGGCGGCCGGCCCGGCAGCGCATCTTCGGTGACAGTTCAGATGCCCCGCGCATTGTGCAGCCGGTCCTCCCCGGACGATGAGTGCTGAGTCCGACAGCTGTATGTCAACACGCTTCGTGGTCGCTACTGCCCCGGCCCGTGTCGTCCGCGAAGGTGAACCCGATCGAGGTAGCGCCCGGTGACACTTGCGGTGGATTCGGCGATCTCGGCCGGTGTGCCGGTGGCGACGATGGTGCCGCCAGCGGCGCCACCACCGGGACCCATATCGATGACGTAGTCCGCGTTGGCGATCATGTCGAGGTCGTGTTCGATGACGACAACGGTGGCACCCTTCGCGCCGAGGCGGTCGATGACAGCGAGCAGGACGCGGACGTCGAGGGGGTGCAGTCCGACGCTGGGTTCGTCGAGGACGAACAGTGCATCGGATTGCTTGCGGCCGAGTTCTGTTGCGAGCTTGAGCCGTTGCGCCTCGCCGCCCGAGAGTGCCGGAGTGTCCTCACCGAGCGTGAGATAACCCAGCCCGAGATCGATCAGGGTCTGCAACCTGCGGTGCACCTTCGGCAGATCGCCGGTGACCTCGATCGCCTGCTTCACGGTGAGCGCGAGGAGTTCGGGCAGCGCGAGCCCACCCTCGGTCTCGCGTCGGAAGTCGAGTGCCGCCGGCGCGTAACGGCTGCCGTCGCAGTCGGGGCAGGGGATGTCGACGTCGGGGAGGAATTGGACGTCGAGCGAGATCTGCCCCGTGCCCTCGCAGCGCGGACACCGCAGAGAGCCGGTGTTGTACGAGAAGTCCGACGCTGTCAGGCCGCGGCGGCGCGCCTCGCCGAGGGAGGCGTAGACACGGCGCAGGTCGTCGAGCACTCCGCTGTAGGTGGCGACGGTGGACCGCACGTTGGTGCCGATCGGCGTGGCGTCGACGACGTTGACCCGCGCGATGCCCGACGGGTCGACCGATGCGACGTGCGCAGGTGGTGCGTCACCGGTCGCGGCGGCCCGCAGCGCCGGTACGAGGCTCTCCAGGACGAGCGTGGTCTTGCCGGATCCGGACACCCCGGTGACGGCGGTGAGCCGGCCCTTCGGGATCTCGACGTCGAGTGCGTGCACGGTGTGCAGCGGGCGGGTGGCCAGACGAATCGTGCCGTCGGCGAACAGCTTCGGCGAATTCACCGTGGCGCGCACGCGGACCGGTTCGGTACCGTCGAGGAATCCGGCGATCAGCGACGACGGGTTGGCCACCAGATCGTCGAGTGTGCCCTCGGCCAGAACAGTGCCACCCTCGCTGCCAGATCCGGGGCCGATCTCGATGAACCAGTCGGCTTTCCGCAGGACCTGGACGTCGTGGTCGACCAGGACGACGGAGTTCCCGTCGCGCAGCAGGTCGCGGATGACGCCGTTGAGGCCGTCGATATTGGACGGATGCAGACCGATGGATGGCTCATCGAGGACGTAGAGCACCCCGGTGGTCTGGTTGCGGACCGCTCGGGACAGCGCTACCCGTTGCCGCTCACCGGTGGACAGCGTGGAACTGGGCCGGTCCAGCCCGAGATAGCCGAGACCCAGTTCGACGAGCCGCTCCGCCATCTCCAGCAGCTGCGCGACGATGGTGGCCGCCATCGATCGCATGTCGGCGGGCAGGGTGTCGACCACCGACGGTGCCCAGGCGATCACCTCGTCGAGCGTCTTTGCCGTCGCCTCGGCCAGATTGATCCCGGTGACCCGAGGTGCGAGCGCCCGCTCGCTCAGCCGGGTGCCGTGGCACGTCGGGCAGGTGCCGGTGTGGATGAACTTGTTGACCCGATTGATGCCGCCTTCGCTGGCGGCCTTGTCGAGCGCCTCCTGCACGGCGAGGCGGGCGTTGCGGTAGGTGAAGTTGACCTCGAACAGCTTGCCGCTCTTCGACGGCACCGTGATGCGGTGCTTCTCGGCGGGGCCGTGCAGGACGACGTCCCGTTCGGCGTCGGTGAGATCACGGTAGGGCACGTCGGTGCGAACGCCGAGTTCGCCCACCATCTGCGGCATGACGGTGAGGCCCATCATCTTCCACGGGGCCACCGCGCCGTCGGCGATCGTGCGCGAGGGGTCGGGGACCAGCAGGGCGTCATCGATCTCCCGCACGACCCCCAGGCCGCCGCAGGTCGGGCATGCCCCGTCGGAGTTGAAGGCCAGCGCTTCGGCGCCCACCGGGCTGAACGTGACGTCGCAGACCGGACAGGTCAGGTCCAGGCCGGCGGCGACGTCGATGGTCGGCTTCTGGCGATGACCGTTGGGGCAGAGGTGTTCGGACAGGCGGGAGAACAACAGGCGCAGGACGTTGAGGAGTTCGGTCGAGGTGCCGAAGGTGCTGCGGGCGCCGGGGACGCCCGGTCGCTGCCGCAGGGCCAGCGCGGCGGGCACGTGACGGACGCTGTCGACGGTGGCCTTGGTGGCGTGCGACATCCTGCGTCGCGTGTAGGTCGACAACGCCTCGATGTAGCGACGGGAACCCTCGGCGTACAGGACTCCCATCGCCAGCGACGACTTGCCCGATCCGGAAACCCCGGCAATGGCCACCATTTGGTGCAACGGCACGTCGATGTCGACGTGCGCGAGATTGTGCACGCACGCGCCACGCACCTCGATGGTCGTGGGCGCGGCCGACCGCTCGCCGGCGGTGCTCTGCTGTCCGGACACCACACGCCCTTCCACGTCACACGACGGAGGAAGCCTATCGGCAAGTCCCGACACGAGGCCGGGCACACAATCGACCGGGAGTATGGGAACCGCGCCTGTTTGCGCTGACCATAGAGAATCCGCATTGTTGCAGCGAAAAGCAAGAAGGCCCTGAACCGGTTTCCCGGTCAGGGCCTCTCACCTGTTTTCCCACGAGTCGGGGTGGCGGGATTTGAACCCACGACCTCTTCGTCCCGAACGAAGCACGCTACCAAGCTGCGCCACACCCCGCGTGAAGCCACGACAGCGTATCGCACCGGGTGGCCGGAAAGCCAAACGGCTACCGCCGTGCGGGAAGGATGTCGGACCCCGGTGTTGTTATAGACATCAAGGACGCCGGCGGGGGCGGTCCATGACATGAAGTGAGGCAGATATGACCGGGTTGGGAGCGTCGATCTACATCGGGTTCTTCGTCCTGGCTGCGCTCTGGCTGTACGTGAGCGGGCGGCGCGAGGATCAGGCCCAGCGGCCCGAGGATTCGAACTGGGCCAGCGCCGAGGCCGGTTCCGAGGGGTTCAACCCGTGGCTGGCCAGCCACTCACTGTCGAAGTAGGTATCCGCGTAGCGGTCGCCGCTGTCGGCCAGCAGGGTCACCACCGAGCCGCTGCGTTGCTGGGAGATCATCTCGGCCAGCAGCCGGAACGCACCCCAGATGTTGGTGCCCGTCGACGGGCCCACCCGGCGGCCCAGTACCCGGCCGACGTGATGCGCGGCGGCCACGGACGCCGCATCGGGCACCGTCATCATCCGGTCCACCACGCCCGGTAAGAATGACGGCTCGACCCGCGGCCGGCCGATTCCCTCGATGCGTGAGGACGCCCCGGTCGCGAACGCCGGATCGCGTTGCGCGTAGGACGGGTAGAAGGCCGAGTTCTCGGGGTCGACGACGCACAACCGGGTCCGGTGGCGGCGGTAGCGCAGATAGCGGCCGATGGTGGCACTGGTGCCTCCCGTCCCGGCGCCCACCACGATCCAGTCCGGCACGGGGTGCGTCTCCTGGCACAGCTGGTCGAAGATCGATTCGGCGATGTTGTTGTTGCCACGCCAGTCGGTGGCACGTTCGGCGTTGGTGAACTGATCCAGGTAATGCCCACCGGTCTGTTCCGCCAGCCGTTCGGCCTCCGCGTACACCTGGGCCGATGTCGCGACGAAATGGCAACGCCCACCTTGGGATTCGATGAGTGCGATCTTCGACGCGCTCGTGGAGGACGGCATCACCGCGATGAACGGCACGCCCAGAAGAGCGGCGAAATACGCCTCGGACACCGCGGTGGATCCCGACGATGCCTCGATGACGGTGGTGCCCTCACCGATCCAGCCGTTGCACAGCGCGTAGAGGAACAGCGAGCGCGCCAACCGGTGCTTGAGGCTGCCGGTGATGTGCGTCGTCTCGTCCTTGAGATACAGCTGAACGTCGAACTCGTCGGCCCACGCCGGCAGCGGATAGCGCAGCAGGTGGGTGTCGGCGCTGCGGCGTGCGTCGGCCTCGATCAACCGGACGGCATTGTCCACCCAGTCTCGAGGCCCGCCACAGGCGATATCGCCCTCGACGCTCACCGGGCCGATACGGTCGGATGTGCTTGTCCGGCACGGGTACCCAGCAGCGAGTTCTTGGTGGGCGTGGCCACCAAGGTCAGCAGCGTGGCCTCCGGCCGGCAGCAGAACCGCACCGGTGCGTACGGGGAGGTACCGATGCCCGCGGACACATGCAGTTTCATATCCGCGCCCCACTGCGACGGGCCCTTGGCGCGGGTGCGGTCCAGTTCGCAGTTTGTCGCGACGGCACCGTAGAACGGCAGGCACAGTTGACCGCCGTGCGTGTGCCCGGCCATCACCAGCTGGTAGCCGTCGGCGGCGAACCGGTCGAGCACCCACGGCTCGGGGGAGTGGGTGACGCCCAGCGACAGGTTCGCGGTCGGGCTGGGGGCTCCGGCGATGGTCTCGTAGCGGTCCCGCTTGAGGTGCGGGTCGTCCACCCCGGCCGCGGCGATCCGCAGCCCGGCGACATCGAACTCGCGGCGGGTGTGCGTCATGTCCAGCCAGCCCCGCTCGGTGAAGGCCGCCCGCAGGTCCTGCCAGGGCAGCGGGTCACCGTGGATCCGGCGCTTCTTGTTGAACAGGTAGTTCGTTGGGTTCTTGGGCCTCGGCGCGAAATAGTCGTTGCTGCCGAACACGAACACCCCGGGCACCGACAACAGATCGCCGAGGGCCTGCACGACGGCGGGTACCGCCTTCTGATGCGACAGGTTGTCCCCGGTGTTGACCACGAAATCCGGCGCCAACGTCGCCAGCTCCCGCAGCCAGGCCTGCTTGCGCCGCTGACGCGGCAGCATGTGCAGGTCGGACAGGTGCAGCACCCGCAATGGCGTCGATCCCGGTGTCAGCACCGGCATCGTCAGTTCCCGAAGTGCGAACGCGTTGCGCTCGATCAACGACGCATAGCCGATGCCTGCGGCCAGGGTGCCGGCGGCGATCGCGGCAGTGTTCTTCAGGTGCGACATGTGAGCAGCTTACTGCTCGATCATGGTGCGGGAGGGGGTGGCGGGGGAGGTGGTGGCCCCAACACCGGCACCGTGATCGGCGGCAGACCGGGAATCTGGATCACCGTCTCGCCGACCGGCGGTGGCAGGCCGGGGATGCCCACCGGCGGCGGCGGTGGGGGCGGCGCGATGCCGTTGCTGGTCTGGATCGTGATGATCGAGCCCGGGATGGTCTGCCCGGACGGCGATGTCCCCACCACGTAACCGGCCGGTGAGGTGCTGTTGACCGGCTGCGGGTCGGCGGCGACCTGGAACCCGGCCTCACGGAGCCGCTGGCGGGCCAGATCGAGGTTCATACCGCCCACGCTGGGCACTCGGGAACCCGGCCCACCCTCGACGTAGCGGGGATCGGTCGGCGGCAGCACCACGGTGTCCGGGGTGATCGGCTTCATCGCCGCGAACCAGGTCCGGGCGGGCTCGTTGCCGCCGAACAGGTTTCCCGAACCGCATTGCCGCAACGGGAACGAGCACAGCTCGCTGGGCGTGGTGGAGTCGTCGTAGATGTAGTTGGCGGCGGCGAACTCACTGGTGAAACCCAGGAAGGCCGAGGAGCGGTTCGATTCGGTGGTGCCGGTCTTGCCGGACATCGGCAGGTTCCAGCCCACCGATCCCGCCGCCGCGGCGGCGGTACCCGCGCCGGTGTCGTCCTTGCTCAGCGCATTGGCCAGCGTGTTGGCCAGGCCCTCGGGCACGACCTGCTCGCAGGTCTCGGTGGTCACCGCGACCTCGGTGCCGTTGCGGTCGAAGACCTTGTCGATCGGATTCGGCGGGCACCAGGTGCCACCCGAGGCGATCGTGGCGGCGACGTTGGACAGCTCGAGCCCGTTGACCTCGATGGGGCCCAGGGTGAACGAGCCGAGGTTCTGCCGTTTCACGAAATCGGCGAGGCTCTCGTTACTGTCCGGGTCGTAGTCGCGGGCGGTACCGGGCAGCGCGTAGGACCGCAGCCCCAGGCGCACCGACATGTCGACGGCCCGCTGCACGCCCACCTGGGAGATCAGCTTCGCAAAGGCAGTGTTCGGGGAGGTGGCCAGCGCGTCGGTGATGTTCATCGAGCCGCTGTAACCACCGGCGTTGCGCACACACCAGGTGGCCGGCGGGCAACCCGGCGAACTGCTGCTGCCCAGTCCCTTGGCCTGGAATGCCGGCGGCACCGGAAGCTGGGTGTCGATGCCCATGCCCATCTCCATGCCGGCGGCGACGGTGAAGATCTTGAACACCGAACCCGCACCGTTTCCGGCCAGCGAGAAGGGCTGCGGCTGCATGGTCTCGCCGGCGTCGGTGTTCAGGCCGTAGGTGCGGTTACTGGCCATCGCCACCACCGGGTGGGCCTCCTTGCCCGGCCTGACGACGCTCATCACGCTGGCGACGCCGGTGATATCCGACGGGGCGTACTGGTTCACGGCCGATTTGATGTTGGCCTGTACATCGGGATCCAGCGTCGTCTTGATCAGATATCCGCCCTTGGCGATCTGCTCCTTGCTGATTCCGGCGCGCGCCAGGTAGTCCAGCGCGTAGTCGCAGAAGAAGGCGCGGTCCCCGGCCGCGATGCACCCGCGCGGCAACTCGTTGGGCGTCGGCAGCACGCCGAGTGGTTCCAGCTTGGCCGCGCGCAGCGCCTCGGCTTCCTGCGGCACGTTCTCGATCATGGTGTCCAGCACCAGGTTCCGGCGGGCCAGCGCACCCTCGGGGTTGGTGTAGGGGTTCAGCACGCTGGTCGACTGAACCATGCCGGCCAGCAGCGCGGCCTGCTGCCAGTTCAGCTCGGAGGCGTTGACCCCGAAGTAGGTCTGAGCGGCGTCCTGGACGCCGAAGGCGCCGTTACCGAAGGACACCAGGTTCAGGTACCGGGTCAGGATCTCCGGTTTGGTGAGCGTCTTGTCCAGCGTCAGCGCCATCCGGATCTCGCGCAGCTTGCGGGCCGGGGTGGTCTCGATGGCCGCGCGCTTCTCGGCGTCGGTCTGGGCGACCACCAGCAGTTGATAGTTCTTCACGTACTGCTGCTCGATGGTGGAACCGCCACGGGTGTCCAGGTTGCCGGAGAGGTAACCGGACAGGCCGGTCAGCGTGCCCTGCCAGTCCACACCGTTGTGCTCGGCGAACCGTTTGTCCTCGATGGAGACGATCGCCAGCTTCATGGCGTTGGCGATCTGATCGGTGGGCACCTCGAAGCGGCGCTGCGTGTACAGCCAGGCGATCGGGTTGCCGCGGGCGTCGGTCATCGTCGACACCGCCGGGATGTCACCCTCGACCAACTGCGCCGATCCGTTGGCGACCACATCGGAGGCCCGGTTGGACATCAGGCCTATCCCGCCGACGACCGGGAACATCAATCCGGCGGCGATGACGGCGGCCAGCAGACAGCACCACATCAGTTTGATGACCGTCACCGCTACCGGGGGACGTGTCGGGGGCTGCTCAGGCATGAGTTACAGAGTAGCCAGCGGGTCCAATCGGGGCCCGCGAGCCGGGCGAATGCCGCTTTCGGGGCCCTGACGGCACGGTCGTCCCAAAAAAGCGTGATCTGACTGTTGCGTAAAAGGCCACTGACCACCTAGCTTGGACACACAATGCGATTCAGGTAACACTCTGGACGCAATGTGGCGCAGATTACATCTACGTGTTATGTAGTCCGGACGAAGGGATCGCTGGTGTCAGTCACATCATCTGCCACGCACAAGATTGGCGTTAGCCCCCAACTCCACGCTGCCGCCCCCGGAGCTGAGGCCGAGGCCAGGATCGCGTGGGTTTCGCAGGCGCGCTGCCGGCAGGCAGACCCCGATGAGCTTTTCGTACGCGGAGCCGCCCAGCGCAAGGCGGCAGTCATCTGCCGGCATTGCCCCGTCATCGCCGAATGCGGCGCCGACGCCCTGGACAACAAGGTCGAGTTCGGGGTCTGGGGCGGCATGACCGAGCGCCAGCGCCGCGCCCTGCTCAAGCAGCACCCCGAGGTGGTGTCCTGGGCGGACTTCTTCGCCGCCCAGCGCAAGCACCGCAGCGCGGTCTAGCTCGCCGCGACGCCCGTGAGCTGATCGCCGATGGCGCGCAGCGCTTCCAGATCCGATACGTCGAATGGAAGCGACGGCACCCCGACGATCGCGACATGCGGGTTGGCGCCGGTGAACCGGGACAGCAGCCGCACCTCGCGCTTGGCGGTGGCCGCCCGCGCGGCGTGCACCCGCAGCACCGCAGCGGTCAACCCGCCCGCACCCTGCTCGGCATCGAGCTGATCGGCGGCCTCGGCGGCCTTCTCGCCGGCCAGGCTGGTCAGCGTCGGGTGGGTGCGGTTGAGAATCAGCCCGGCCAGCGGCATCTTCTCCTGCGACAACCGGTCGACAAAGAACGAAGCCTCGCGCAGCGCATCCGGTTCGGCCGCCGACACCACCACGAACTGGGTGCCGCGGCGCTTGAGCAGCTCGTAGGTCTTGTCCGCCTTCTGCCGGAACCCGTCGAAGGTGGCGTCCAGCGCCTGCACGAAACCTGCTGCGTCAGCCAACATCTGGGATCCGAGCACCGTTGACAGTGCCTTCATCGCCAGTCCGACGGCGCCGGTGACGAGCTTGCCGATCCCGCGGCCGGGGGCCAGCAGCAGTCGCCACAGCCGGCTGTCCATGAAGCTGCCGAGCCGTTTGGGTGCGTCCAGGAAGTCCAGCGCGTTGCGCGACGGTGGGGTGTCCACCACGATCAGGTCCCATTTGTCCTCGGCCAGCAGCTGGCCGAGCTTCTCCATCGCCATGTACTCCTGCGTGCCCGCCAGTGAGGTGGCCACCGTCTGGTAGAACTGGTTCTCCAGAATCGCTTCTGCGCGTTCGGAATCCGATGAGTACTGCAGCACCATCTCATCGAAGGTGCGGCGCATGTCGAGCATCATGGCGTGCAGTTCGCCGGTCACCTCGGGGGCCAGCGGCACCCGCTGCGGGTTGTTGCCCAGGCTCTCGATGCCCAGTGCCTGCGCCAGTCGTTTGGCCGGGTCGATGGTCAGCACCACCACGGTGCGGCCACTTTCGGCTGCGCGCAGCGCCATTGCGGCGGCGGTGGTTGTCTTACCGACGCCGCCGGCGCCGCAGCACACGATCACCCGGTTGGCGGTGTCGGCGAGAATCGCACCCAGGTTCAGGGTGGGAGGCGTGGTACTCATCGGACTCCTTGGGCGGCAAGTGCTTCGGCGAGTTCGTACAGACTGCCGAGGTCGACGCCGTCGGCGATGGCGGGAAGTTCCAGCCGGGCCACGTCGAGATCTTCGAGCAGTTCCGCGCTCTCGGCGCGTGCGGCGATCCGGGTGGCATGCTGGATGGACTCGGTGAGCAGTCCGGCGAAATCGCTGTCCGACAACGTGATCCCGGCGGCCTCGAGTCCGGCGCGGACGGCATCGGCGTCGATGTCACCCTCGGCGGCCTTGGTGAGGTCCGCGGCGGACAGGTAGGAGGGGATGTTGCGATTGACGATCACGCTGCCGATGGGCAGATCGAGTTCGCGCAGTTCGCTGATCGCCTCGATGGTCTCCTGCACGGGCAGCGCCTCCAGCAGGGTCACCAGGTGGATGGTGGTCAGATCCGAATGCAGGATCTTGACCACGCCCTCGGCCTGCGAGTGCACCGGACCGCCCTTGGCCAACTCGGACACCGCCTTGGTGACATCGAGAAAGCGTGAGATGCGCCCCGTCGGGGGAGCATCGACCACGATCGCGTCGTAGGCGGTCTGGCCGGTCTTGGCCGGCTTGTCGTTGCGCACCACGATCTCTTTGATCTTGCCGGTGAGCAGCACATCGCGCAGGCCCGGAGCGATCGTGGTGGCGAACTCGACCGCACCGATGCGGCGCATCGCGCGACCGGCGATGCCGAGGTTGTAGAACATGTCGAGGTATTCCAGGAACGCCGCCTCGGTGTCGATGGCCAGCGCGTTGACCTGCCCGCCACCGTCGGCGGTGGCGATCTTGACTTCCTTGTAGGGAAGCGGGGGCACGTCGAAGAGTTGGGCGATGCCTTGGCGTCCTTCGACCTCCACCAGCAGTACCTTGCGGCCCCCGGCGGCCAGCGCCAGTGCCAGCGCCGCCGCGATCGTCGACTTGCCGGTGCCGCCCTTGCCGGTGACGAAGTGCAGCCGTGCCTTGGTCAGGCGGGACGGCCAGCCGACCGGTTTGCGGTCGTTGGATTCTTGTTCCACGCCTGCATGCTATCCATGCGTGAGGGGTGGCCGGATAAGCTCGCCCACATGAGCGAGTTAACCCGTTGGGAATACGCCACAGTTCCGTTGCTGACGCACGCCACCAAGCAGATCCTGGATACCTGGGGTGTCGACGGCTGGGAACTGGTGTCGGTGCTGCCCGGCCCCACCGGTGAGCAGCATGTCGCCTACCTGAAGCGGCCCAAGTGAGCCCCGTCTCGGCAAAGCTGGCCGAGCTCGGCATCGAGCTGCCCGCCGTGGTCGCGCCGCTGGCCGCGTACGTACCCGCGGTGCGCACCGGCAACCTGGTCTACACCGCAGGACAACTGCCGATCAGCGACGGTGCACTGCTGGCGACCGGCAAGGTCGGCGCCGAGGTCACCGCCGAGCAGGCCAAGGACCTGGCCCGCCAATGTGGGCTCAACGCATTGGCGGCCGTGCACGCGCTGGTGGGCATCGACGCGGTCGTCAAGGTGGTCAAGGTCGTCGGCTTCGTGGCCTCGGCGTCCGGATTCGACGGACAGCCCGGCGTCATCAACGGGGCCTCCGAACTGTTCGGTGAGATCTTCGGCGAGGCCGGCGCACACGCGCGCTCCGCGGTCGGGGTGTCCGAGCTGCCCCGCAACGCCCCGGTGGAAGTGGAAGTGATCGTCGAGGTCGCGTGACGACCCATCCCGCGTACGGCGTGCTGAGGCCGGTCTTGGAAACGGAGACTGTGACGGCCTCCGTTTTACTGTGCGACAACCCGGGCATCATGACGCTGGACGGCACCAACACCTGGGTGCTGCGCGGCCCGCGCAGCGACGAGATGGTGATCGTCGATCCCGGCCCCGACGACACCGAGCACATCGAGCGCATCGCGGCACTGGGGAAGATCCCGTTGGTGTTGATCAGTCACAAGCACGGCGACCACACCGACGGTATCGACATGCTGGTGGAGCGCACCGGCGCGGTGGTCCGCGCGGTGGGCAGCGGATTTCTGCGGGGTATGGGCGGACCGCTGACCGACGGCGAGGTGATCGACGCGGCCGGTCTGCGCATCACGGTGATGGCCACGCCCGGCCACACCGTGGACTCGTTGTCGTTCCTCGTCGATGACGCCGTCCTGACCGCCGACACCGTGCTCGGACGCGGCACCACCGTCATCGATGACGAGGACGGAAGTCTGGCGGCCTACCTGGAATCGCTGCGTCGGCTACAGGGGCTGGGGCCGCGCACCGTGCTGCCGGGACACGGCCCCGAACTCGACGATCTGGCCGGTGTCGCCACCGCCTACCTGGCCCATCGCGAACAACGACTCGAACAGGTTCGCGGCGCCCTGCAGGTGCTGGGTGAGGACGCCACCGCGAAGCAGGTCGTCGCCCACGTCTATACCGATGTGGACCAGAAGCTGTGGCCCGCGGCCGAGAAATCGACGCAGGCCCAGCTGGACTACCTACGCAGCTGACTGCCGAAACAGCATTCCAGAAGGCCGGTACTCGGAGTTTTGCGTCTGGAATACAGTCTCGGCGGGAGAACGCTAGCGCGCTCGGCGGGCCAACCGCTCGGAGTCGCTGATCAAGACGCTCTTGCCTTCGAGCCGGATCCAGCCGCGGTGGGCGAAATCGGCCAGCGCCTTGTTCACGGTCTCGCGGGAGGCGCCGACGAGCTGGGCGATCTCTTCCTGCGTCAGGTCGTGGGTCACGCGCAGGGCGCCACCCTCCTGCGTACCGAAGCGCTGGGCCAGCTGCAGCAGCTGCTTGGCGACCCGGCCGGGCACGTCGGTGAAGATCAGGTCGGCCAGGTTGTTGTTGGTGCGGCGCAGGCGGCGGGCCAGCACGCGCAGCAGCTGCTCGGCGATCTCCGGGCGGTCGGCGATCCACGCGCGCAGCGCCTCGCGGTCCATCGAGACCGCACGCACCTCGGTGATCGTGGTGGCACTGGAGGTACGGGGGCCGGGGTCGAAGATCGACAGCTCGCCGAACATGTCGGACGGGCCCATGATCGTCAGCAGGTTCTCCCGGCCGTCAGGGGAACGCCGGCCGATCTTCACCTTGCCGGACGTGATGATGTAGAGCCGGTCACCGGGCTCGCCTTCGGCGAACACCGTGTGTCCGCGCGGAAAGTCGACGGGCTGCAGCTGTTTGGTCAGCGCAGCGACCGCAGTGGGTTCTACCCCTTGGAAGATTCCGGCCCTGGCCAGGATCTCGTCCACGTTGCCCCTCTTAAGCTCATCGGGTGATATGTCATGCGTATCAAACCTGCGGTGGCTGACCGCCTAGCTTGTTAGCGAAATCAGTCTAGAGGTTGGCCCGCCGACGACGAGCCAACGCTACACACGATTGGGCTGGCGAGTCGCAGGAAACTGCGGATTGGCCGTGCTGGACGTCGCCAATCGGGTCGGCAGACCGGTGAACGCCTGCGGTTCGCGGGGGGCCGGGCGTTTGCGTTCCAGCAAATCCGTGCCGACATTGCGGCGCAGCGTCGTGGTCTCCTCGGTCTCCAGGCTTGCCTCCAGGCGCTCGAGCCCGAAGGTCGCCAGCATCAGCAACCCGGGGACGAAGGCGACCAGCAACCAAGACACACAGGTGAGTAAACACGGCGAAGGTCTCAGCGCGATTACGGTTTGTCACCGGTCGGAAGCGGGCTGTTGGGCCCTCTTCCCCGTCGCTTCGCTCGCCCATGTCCGCATGTCAGTACGCTGATCGGGTGAGCGCGAGCACCGTCCGGAGCAAGTCGTCCGCCGCATGGGACCGCGAGACCCCTCTCGGTCTGGTCCGCCGGGCGCGGCGGATGAACCGTGCGCTCGCGGTGGCCTTCCCACACGTCTATTGCGAGCTGGATTTCACCAACCCGCTCGAACTCACGGTCGCGACCATCCTGTCGGCCCAGTGCACCGACAAACGCGTCAACCTGACCACCCCGGCGTTGTTCAAGCGGTACCGCACCGCGCTGGACTACGCGCAGGCCGACCGGACCGAACTCGAAGAGCTGATCCGGCCCACCGGTTTCTACCGCAACAAGACCAACTCGCTGATCAACCTGGGCCAGGAGTTGGAGGCCCGGTTCGACGGTGAGGTGCCGGACAACCTCGCCGACCTCGTCACCTTGCCCGGTGTCGGCCGTAAAACCGCCAACGTGGTGCTGGGCAATGCCTTCGACATCCCCGGCATCACCGTCGACACCCACTTCGGCCGGTTGGTGCGGCGCTGGCGCTGGACCGCCGAAGAGGACCCGGTGAAGGTCGAGCACATCGTCGGTGAGTTGATCGAACGCCGCGAATGGACCCTGCTGAGCCATCGCGTGATCTTTCACGGCCGCCGCGTCTGCCATGCCCGTCGCCCGGCGTGCGGGGTGTGCGTGCTGGCCAAGGACTGCCCGTCCTTCGGTGCCGGCCCCACCGATCCGGTCACCGCGGCGGCGCTGGTGAAAGGTCCCGAGACCGAGCACCTGCTGGCGCTGGCCGGGCTGTGAGCCGCTCGGCCCGCTGGACCGCGGCAGTACTGATCATCCTGGTGGCGCTGGGCTACGCGCTGTGGCGTGAACTCGACACCGACGCCGCCGGACCGGTCGATGCGGGCAGCCCCGCCGCGCGAGATCACCGCGATGCCGATACCCCGCAGGCGCTGGCCCAGCCCCGGGCGCGTGCCGACCTGGCGCCCTGCCCCAGCGCGGAGGCCGGTCCCGGGCCGCAGGCGTTGCGCGGTATCACCCTGGAATGCGCGGGTGACGGCACCCCGATGGATCTCGCAGCGGGGTTGGCGGGCCGGCCGGTGCTGCTCAACCTGTGGGCGTACTGGTGTGGACCGTGCGCGGACGAGCTTCCCGCACTCGCCGAATACCAGCGGCGGATGGGCGATCGGGTGACGGTCCTGACGGTGCACCAGGACGAGAACGAGACCGCCGGTCTGCTGCGCCTCGCCGAGTTGGGTGTCCGGCTGCCGACGGTGCAGGACGGGCGGCGCCTCGTCGCGGCCGCGCTCAAGGTGCCCAACGTGATGCCTGCGACCGTCGTCCTGCGCGCGGACGGTAGCGTGGCCGAAATCCTGCCGCGACCGTTCACCGACGCCGACGAGATCGCCGCGGCGGTGAATCCGTCGATAGGAGTTCCGGTTGAGTAGCAGTGTTCTGGCGCCGGACGCCGCGCCGCGCTGGCTGCAGCCGCTGGTCGACAATGTCGCCGCGGTGCCCGATGCCTACCGCAGCCGTGTGCCCGCCGACGTGCTCGCCGCCATCACCGCCGCCAACGAAACCGCCACCCGCGCGGGCACCAAACGCGATGCCGCGGTGCTGGTGCTGTTCTCCGGCCCCGCCGAGGCGCCGGTCGGCGGACCGCCGCCGGACACCGACCTGTTGGTCACCGTGCGGGCCTCCACACTGCGAAACCACTCCGGGCAGGCCGCATTTCCCGGTGGGGTGTCCGACCCGGAGGACGACGGCCCGGTGTCCACCGCGCTGCGCGAGGCCCGCGAGGAGACCGGCGTCGACACCGGTCGGTTGACCCCGTTGGCCGTCCTGGACCGGATGTTCATCCCGCCGACCGGTTTTCACGTTGTTCCGGTGCTGGCCTATTCGCCGGACCCGGGTCCTGTCCGGGTGGTGGACCCAGGGGAGGCGGCCATCGTCGCGCGGGTTCCGCTGCGCGCGTTCATCAATCCGGAGAACCGGTTGATGGTCTACCGCGAGGCCAACACCAGCCGTTTCGCCGGCCCGGCATTCCTGCTGAACCAGATGCTGGTGTGGGGTTTCACCGGTCAGGTGATCTCGGCGATTCTCGACGTCGCCGGGTGGGCGCAGCCGTGGGACGCCGACAACGTGCGTGAGTTGGACGAGGCAATGGCGCTTGTCGGACGCGCCAGCCAGTACCGTGAGGCCCAACAATGACACCGTCACAGTGGCTCGACCTCGCCATCCTCGCCGTCGCCTTCGTGGCCGCGGTATCGGGCTGGCGCTCCGGCGCGCTCGGCTCGCTGCTGTCGTTCATCGGGGTGGTGCTCGGCGCCGTCGCGGGCGTGCTGCTGGCACCACATGTCGTCGGCAACATCGACGGGCCCCGCACGAAACTGTTCGCGACGCTGTTTCTCATCCTGGCTCTGGTGGTCATCGGGGAGATCGCCGGTGTGGTGCTGGGCCGCGCGGTGCGCGGTGCCATGCGCAACCGTGGTCTGCGCACCATCGACTCGATCATCGGTGCGGCCCTGCAGCTGGTCACCGTGCTGGTGGCGGCCTGGTTGCTGGCCACCCCGCTGACCAGCCAGCCCACGCTGGCCGGGGCCGTCCGCGGCTCCAAGGTGCTCAGCGAGGTCGACGCCCTCGCACCGGAGTGGCTCAAGAAGGTGCCCGCCCGGCTGGCCGGTCTGCTGGACACCTCGGGCCTGCCCGCGGTGCTCGAACCCTTCAGCCGCACCCCGATCGTCGCGGTCGACGCACCGGATGCGGCACTGTCGGCATCACCGGTTGTCGAGGCCACCAGGAACAGTGTGGTGAAGATCCGCGGAGTCGCACCCAGCTGCCAGAAGGTGTTGGAGGGCAGCGGCTTCGTCATCGCCCCGAACCGGGTGATGTCCAACGCACACGTGGTCGCCGGCGCGGAGACCGTCACCGTGGAGGTGGGCGGGCAGTCCTATGACGCCAGCGTGGTCGCCTACGACCCCAACCAGGACATCTCCATCCTGGCCGTCCCGGAACTGCCGTCTGTCCCGCTGATCTTCGACGATTCCGAGGCCGAGCCGACCACGGACGCCATCGTGATGGGCTATCCGGGCGGCGGGGACTTCACCGCGACCCCGGCGCGCGTGCGCGAGACCATCGAGCTCAACGGTCCCGACATCTACAACTCGACGACGGTGAATCGGACCGTGTACACCATCAGGGGGACTGTCCGGCAAGGCAATTCCGGTGGTCCGATGATCGACAAGGACGGCAGGGTCCTCGGTGTGGTGTTCGGGGCCGCCGTCGACGACGCGGACACCGGATTCGTGCTGACCGCCCAGGAGGTCCTGCCGCAGCGGCTCGAGGTCGGTAACACCGCGCCGGTGCCCACCGGTACCTGTATCGGTCAGCCGGGATGAACCTCAGCCAGAAACTGCTGTAGCGCGGCGTTGACCGGCACCGGTGTCTCTTCGTGCGCGAAATGTCCAGCGCCGGGCACCGAGACGAACTGGCCGCGCGAGACGAAGGACTCGGTGCGGCGCACCGAGTCGGCCAGCACGTACGGATCGGCCGCGCCGCGCAGATGGAGCAGCGGAATGTCCAGCGGTCGCTTCATCGACTGCATGAATCGTCGTCCCTCGGTGCGCAGCTGGCTGCGCACCGCCCAGCGCTGGTACTCCAGGGTGGAATGGGCCGCGCCCGGGATCTGAATCGCCTGCCGTAGGTGCCGGACCGTCTCGGCGAAGTCCTCGGTGGCCAGCCAGGCGTCACCGGCGCGACTGCGCACCACCCGCTCGACCTCTATTGCGTTGTGGCGCATCAACTTGCGCTCCGGCCAGATGGGCAGCTGATAGCGCAACAGCCATGGCAGCAGCGCCCGGCGCTGCGCGGAGTTGGCGAGCACTGATTCGCGAAGTGCCACCGGGTGCGGCGAGCTGACCAGGCTGACGGCGTCGACCGCCCGGGGATGCAGGATCGAGGTGGCCCAGCAGACCAGCCCGCCGTCGGCATGGCCGATCAGCGTCGCCGAACTGTGGCCCAGCGCGCGCACCAGGCCGGCGGTGTCACCGGCCAGCGTCCACCCGTCATACCCGCGAGGCGGTTTGTCGCTACCGCCGTAGCCGCGCAGATCGACGGCGACGACCCGTGCACCGCTCAGGCCGCGCAGTTGATGGCGCCAGGACCACCAGAAGGACCCGAAGCCATGCAGCAAGATCACCAGCGGGCGGTCGGTCTGCTCGGAACCGGCGAGCCCCTCCACGACATGGAAGCGGATTCCGTTGGCGTGGATCTGCAGGTGTCGCCACGGTCCGTCGATGCGTACAACAGACGGATCCGGCCGGGGTGCCATGAGGGGCGTGGGCTACCAGCCCGACGGATCGGTGGTGAGCGCGGGACGCGGCGCCTCGGGCTTGTCGTGGCCCGGCGTCAGCGCCTCCTTGGTTTCCTTCACCGACTCGATGGTCTGCTGCGGGCCTCGGATGCGGCGCACCTTGAGGTAGCCGAACAGCGCCAGCACCACCGTTGTCAGCACCATGATCCCGAACACGATCAGGAACGCCGCCCACCGCCACAGCCAGGTGTCCAGCAGCTCCGCGACGAAGAAGAACAGGAAGAAGGTCGAGTAGAACAGCACGACCAGCGCCGCGATGAAGAAGACGCTGCCGGTGAGGCCCTTCTTCACATCGCGGGTGATCTCGGCCTTGGCCAGTTCTACTTCGGCGCGCACCAGCGTCGAAACCTGCGCGGTCGCATCCTTGACCAGGTCACCGATCGACGGATCAACCTTCGGGGCGTGCGGGTCCACGAGCGGAATCGATGTGACGGTCGCAGGCACGCCGTTCTTGCGGTCCCCGTTGCTCGAGCTCATGGGGGCTATGTTGCCATGGTCCGGGGGCGAGCGAAGCGACGGGGAAGGTTCCAGCAGCCCAGGTTTTCTCCCGGCCGACATAGAATGGCGAGCACCGATTGAACGGGGAGACCTTGAGACACCGCTGGCGGTACCTGGCGCGTTTCGTTTCGCTCGCGGTGCTGGCCCCCCTCGCGTTGTCGACGGGACCGGCCGCCCACGCCGAAGGGCCGGTCGATCTCGGCGGCGGATCCGGCATCGTCATCGACGGGCATGCGTTCTGCACGCTCACCTCGATCGGTCACGACGCAGCGGGAAAGCTCATCGGGTTCACCTCTGCGCACTGCGGCGGACCGGGAGCGGTCGTCGCATCCGAGGCGGCGCCGAAGGCGGGCACGGTCGGCGTCATGGTCGCCGGCAATGACGGCCTCGACTACGCCGTCATCGAATTCGATCCGCAGCGGGTGCGTCCGGTGAACACCGTCAACGGATTCTCGATCTTCGGGCTCGGTCCAGACCCGTCGTTCGGTGAGGTGGCCTGCAAGCTGGGCCGCACCACCGGATACTCCTGCGGCGTGACCTGGGGCCCGGGTCAGGACCCGGGCACCATCCTGAATCAGGTGTGCGGGCAGCCCGGCGACTCCGGCGCGCCGGTGACGGTGAACAACCGGCTCGTCGGCATGATCCACGGCGCCTTCACCGAGGAACTGCCGACGTGCGTGGTCAAGTTTGTGCCGCTGCACACCCCTGCCGTCACCGTGTCGATCAACACGGTGCTGGCAGACATCACGACCAAGAACCGCCCGGGCGCCGGATTCGTGCCGGTCGCCTGAGCTGACCGAATCCCCGGGTCGCTGCGCTCCGGCCCGCCGTAGCTACTTGCTGGCGCGGATCGCCTCGAACACGCTGGGATCCAACAGCGTCGAGGTGTCGCCGAGCTCGCGGCCCTCGGCCACATCGCGCAGCAACCGGCGCATGATCTTGCCGCTGCGGGTCTTGGGCAGCTCCGGGACGACATGGATCTCGCGGGGTTTGGCGATCGGCGAGATCTCCTTGGCCACTTCTGCGCGCAGCTCGTCGACCATCCCCTCGGCACCACCGTGGGCGCTGGCCTTCAGGATGACGAACGCGCAGATGGCTTGCCCGGTCTGCTCATCGGTGGCTCCGACGACGGCCGCCTCGGCCACCCCGGCGTGCCCGACCAGGGCGGACTCGACCTCGGCGGTCGAGATGCGGTGCCCGGAGATGTTCATGACATCGTCGATGCGGCCCAGCACCCAGATCTCGCCGTCGCTGCCGTAGCGCGCGCCGTCGCCGGCGAAGTACCAGCCCTGCTCGGCGAAGCGCGACCAGTAGGTCTCCTTGAACCGCTCCGGGTCACCCCAGATGCCGCGCAGCATCGACGGCCACGGCTTGTCGAGCACCAGATAGCCGTTGGCCTGCTCACCGTGGTCGGTGCCCGGCTTGAGCTCATTGCCCTCGTCGTCGACGATCTTGGCCGAGATGCCCGGCAGCGGCCGCATCGCCGAACCCGGTTTGGTGGACGTCACGCCGGGCAGCGGCGAGATCATGATCGACCCGGTCTCGGTCTGCCACCAGGTGTCGACGATCGGGGTTTTGTCATCGCCGAAAACGGTGCGGTACCAGCGCCATGCCTCGGGGTTGATGGGTTCGCCGACCGAGCCCAGCAGTCGCAGGCTCGACAGATCGTGGTCGGCGGGGATCTGACGTCCCAGCTTCATGAAGGTGCGCACCAGCGTGGGTGCGGTGTAATAGATTGTGACACCGTACTTTTCGATGATCTCGAAGTGACGGTGCTCGGTGGGTGAGGCCGGGGTGCCCTCATAGACCACCTGGGTGACGCCGTTGGACAGCGGTCCATACACGATGTAGGTGTGCCCGGTCACCCAGCCGATATCGGCTGTGCACCAGTACACGTCGGACTCCGGCTTGACGTCGAAGACGTTGAAGTGGGTGTAGGACGACTGCGTCAGGTAGCCACCGGTGGTGTGCACGATGCCCTTGGGCTTGCCGGTGGTGCCCGAGGTGTAGAGCAAGAACAGCGGATGCTCGGCGTCGAACGCCTCAGGTTCGTGCACGGGCGACGCGCCGTCCACCGCATCGTGCCACCACACGTCGCGGCCTTCGGTCCATGAGATGTCAATACCTGTGCGACGCACCACGAGTACGTGTTCCACGGACTCGGATGCTTTGACGGCGTCGTCGACGGCCTCCTTGAGCGAGGCGGCCTTCCCGCGCCGGTATTGGCCATCGGTGGTGATGACGAGCTTGGCCTCGGCATCGTCGATGCGGGCCCGCAGCGCGGACGCCGAGTACCCGGCGAACACCACCGAGTGCATGATGCCCAGTCGTGCACAGGCCAGCATCGACACGATGGCCTCGGGCACCATCGGCATGTAGATGGCGACGCGGTCGCCGGACACCAGCCCCAGCTCGGTCAGCGCGTTGGCGGCTTTGCAGACCTCGTCCTTGAGTTCTGAATATGTGAGTGTGCGGGCGTCGTCGACCGGTTCACCGACCCAGTGGATGGCGACCCGGTCGCCGTTTCCGGCCTCGACGTGGCGGTCCACACAGTTGTAGGCGACGTTGAGCTTGCCGCCCACGAACCACTTCGCGAACGGTGCGTTCGACCAGTCCAGTACCTCGTCGAACGGGGTCTGCCAGGCCAGCCGGTTGGCCTGCTCGGCCCAGAACCCGAGCCGGTCGGCCTCGGCCGCGTCATACAGGTCACTGGTGGCATTGGCATTCGCCGCGAAGTCCGCCGGCGGCGGGTAGGCGGACGGGACGCCGGTGTGCGTGGCTGTGGTGTTGCTCATGGTGTGTGAGCCTAGTCACCAAACGTTGCACGGGCGTTGGTGCCTCACAACATGCGCTGCGGGCGGTGCGCGTACTGCGCCGAACGTCGAAGATTGCGAGCCCAGCGGTCGGCTAGCGTTACGGCAATGACCGATCCACTTGCCCCGCTGGTGGCACTCGAAGGGGTAGCGGCCGCCGGCGAAGAGGCCCGCGAGGAGCTGGGCCGGGCCCATCGTCACCGGACCAACCTCCGCGGATGGCCGGCCACGGCCGCCGAAGCGGCGCTGCGGGCGGCACGGGCGTCGTCGGTGCTCGACGGCGGCTCACTCAGTCTGTCCGAGAACGGCGAGCCCGATCCGGTGCTGGCCGGTGCGCTGCGGGTGTCCGAGGCGCTGGAGGGCGGGGCGAATGCGTTGACCGGGGTATGGCAGCGTGCGCCGCTGCAGGCGCTGGCCAGGTTGCACGCGTTGGCCGCGGCGGATCTGGTCGATGACGAGCATCTGGGCCGTCCGCGCCTGGCGCCGGAGGTGGGGCCCCGACTGGAGACGCTGGCCGAGCTGGTTACCGGCGGGACCAATGTGCCGGCCTTTGTGCTGGCGGCCGTCGCGCACGGGGAGCTGTTGACGCTGGAGCCGTTCGGCACCGCGGACGGTGTGGTGGCGCGGGCGGTGTCGCGGCTCATCACGATGTCGAGCGGACTGGACCCGCACGGTCTCGGGGTGCCGGAGATGTTCTGGATGAAGCAGTCCGGAAACTACCGGGCGGCCGCTCGTGGATTCGCCTCGGGAACGCCGAACGGGTTGGGTGCGTGGTTGGTGCTCAGCAGCCAAGGGCTGCATGCCGGTGCGCGCGAGGCGCTTTCGATCGCCCAGGCCGCGAAGGGCTGATCCGGACCGTCCAGCAAATGAAGCGGGCGACGGTCCGTGATCGAACTCTCGTCCGATTCGGCTCGCCGCCCGCTAGCACGGACTCCGGTTACCAAGCGTGCTCTGGTGGGTTGTGTGGGTGGCCTCGGCGTTCTTCCGATGCGCTACGACTGCAACCCCACCCAAGAGGTTGTCGACGTCATTCGCTTTTCGCAATTCCGCAGGCCCACAACGCTTCTGCCTGTATGGCGGCATGTGCTCCGCGTGGGTTCCGGTGATCCGTGCTGGGATGCCCGGCTCGGGAGATCACACCTTCTCTTCCGGTGTGGCCTTGGCCTTGCCGTGCTTCCGTGCCTCCCTTTGTACTCCGTGACCGCGGTCACAGCAAGTACCAATCGGGTGTGAATCCGGATCGTTACGCCGGCGTGTGTAGCTACCGGCGGTTAGTGGTGCGCGGCAGCACCTTACGGAGCAGGGAATAGGTGAGCGCACCGCCGGCCAGCGCGCTCAGCCCGACCGCGACCGTCGTGGCGACGGCCGCGCCCGACGGAGCGGCGGGCAGCCGGTCCCGCAGCGGCACCGGGCGGCTGAAGGTGAGCACCGGCCACTCGCGCGCGGTGGCCTCCTTGCGCAGGCCGCGGTCGGGATTGACGACAGTGGGGTGCCCGACGGTTTCGAGCATCGGCAGGTCGGTGATCGAATCGGAGTAGGCGTAGCAATGTTCCAGCGCATACCCCTCGCGGGTGGCCAGCTCACGGATCGCCTCGGCTTTGCCTTCGCCGAAGCAGTAGAAGGCAACCTCGCCGGTGTACTTTCCCTCTTCCGCGACCATCCGGGTGGCCATCGCGTGGGTGGCGCCGAGGGCGCGGGCGATCGGCGCCACGATCTCTTCGCCGGATGCCGACACCACCACCACGTCCCGGCCGCACAGCTTGTGGTCGGCGATCAGGTTGGCGGCCTCCGCGAAGACCAGTGGATCGACGATCTCATGCAGGGTCTCACGGACCACGGAGCGCACCTGCTCGACGTCCCAACCTGTACACATGTCGGTCAGATAGGTGCGCATCCGATCCATCTGATCGTGATCGGCCCCGGACATCAGAAAGAGGAACTGGGCGTAGGACGACTTCAGCACGGCGCGGCGGTTGAGCAGACCCTGATCGAAAAACGGTTTGCTGAACGCGAGGGTGCTCGACTTTGCTATGACCGTCTTGTCGAGGTCGAAAAAGGCGGCCGTGCGGACAGGTTGACCGGTGTGCGCTGCGGGTCCCGGCGCACTGGATTCGTCGGCGGGCCCCTCGGATGCCGTCACGGAATCCAGCATAGGGGGAGTCCTCGGGAGTACTTTCCCAACCCTGGGAAAGTGGCAGCTCACGACACGTGTCGCAAACTGCACAAATTTTCGCATTTCGGGCAAATGTCCTGCATCGCTACTTGCGCCGCCAGGCAATTCCGTGTGTATAGTGGGCCTTACTCGGCTATGTCCGAGTGTGGATCAGCCCGACCCCCCGGGGCTGATACACGACGACCTCCGCCTCCTCCCCCTGGCGGGGGTCGTCCCTTTTTCCGGGTAAGTTCACCGCCCGCGCCGAAGTTTCCAGCACAGCTGCGAATCGTTGCGGAACGCGATTTTCACAAGATCAGACGCCCGTTGAGTTGTGCACAAACGCCGATTCATCCACAGATCGGCCGCACCCTCTGGTGCCGTCGGCACCCGCTTCTGCACGGTGGATGCATGACACCCGCGACCGCAGTACTCGCCCTGGTCGATGACCGTGCGCTGCGCGATGACGTCGACCGGGTGGCGGCCGCCGCTGCGGTGCGGGTGGTCCACGCCCACCGCCCGTCCAGTCGCACGGTCTGGATGAGTGCTCAGGCGGTGGTGCTCGATGCGGCAGCGGCAGGCCGGTGCGTTCACGACGGCATGCCGCGTCGTGACCGGGTCTTCCTGGTGGGGCTGGCCGAACCTGGCGGCGACGACTGGAAAGCCGCGGTATCTGTTGGCGCACAACGGGTTATCCAATTGCCCGAGCAGGGCGGCGAATTGATCGACGCGTTCGCCACGGCAACACAGGGCACCGGTCCGAACACCCACCGAGGTGCGGTCGTCGCGACGCTCGGCGGGTGCGGAGGGGCAGGTGCCTCGCTGTTCGCCGCGGCGCTGGCGCAGGCCGCACCGCAATCGCTGCTCGTCGATACCGACCCCTGGGGCGGCGGCCTGGACCTCGCGATGGGGACCGAGAGGGTACCCGGACTGCGGTGGCAGGACCTCACGCTGCGCGAGGGCCGGCTCGGGTTCGACGCCCTGCGGGGCGCACTGCCTCGGCGCCGTGGCGTCACGGTGCTCTCCGGCGGGCGCCATGGCACCGATATCGACGTCGGAGCGCTGAGCGCGGTCATCGATGCGGGCCGCACCGCCGGGGTGACGGTCGTATGTGACGTGCCGCGGCGGGTCGCCCCCGCGGTCGAGGTCACGCTGGCATCGGCGGATCTGGTCGTGATGATCGTCCCGGCCGACGTGCGCGCGGCGGCGGCCGCCGGTGCGCTCGCGGGATGGGCCCGGACGGTCAATCCGAACGTCGCGCTGGTGGTGCGTGGCCCGGCACCCGGCGGGCTGCGCGCGGCCGATATCGCCGCGACCGTCGCGCTGCCGCTGGTCGCGGCGATGCGGCCGCAACCCGGACTGGCCGACACCCTGGAGCGGGGTGGCCTGTGCCTGCGGGCGCGGTCCCCGCTGGCACGGGCCGCGGCGGATGTCTTGGGGATGCTGTTGTGACCGGGTCTCTGATCGACCGGGTCCGGGAGCGGCTCGCGGCCGAGCAGGCTCCGCTGCATCCCACCGTCGTGGCCGAGGCCATCCGTGCGGAATCCGGCGGACTCCTCGGTGACACCGAGGTGCTGGCCGGGATGCGGACCCTGCAGACCGAGTTGACCGGAGCAGGCATACTCGACCCGCTGCTGCGCAGCGCGGACACCACCGACGTGCTGGTCACCGCACCCGATTCGATATGGATTGATGACGGAAACGGGCTGCGGCGCAGCCAGATCCGGTTCCCCGACGAGGCTGCGGTACGCAGACTGGCCCAGCGGTTGGCGCTGGCGGCGGGCCGCCGACTCGACGACAGCCGGCCCTGGGTGGATGGGCAGCTCAGGTGCCTCGGGGACGATCTGGTCCGGCTGCATGCCGTGCTGCCCCCGGTCGCGGCCGCCGGGACCTGCATCTCCTTGCGGGTGCTGCGCCCGGCGCGCCAGGACCTCACGGCGTTGATCTCCACCGGTGCCATCGCCGGCCCGGCCGCCGAACTGCTGCGGGGGGTCATCGCCGGCCGGCTAGCGTTCCTCATCTGCGGCGGAACCGGGTCCGGAAAGACGACTCTGCTGTCGGCCGCGCTGGGTGCGGTCCCCACCGCAGAACGCATCGTCTGCGTCGAGGACGCACCGGAACTCGCGCCACGGCACCCGCACGTCGTCAACCTGTTGGCCAGGGGCGCCAATGTGGAGGGCATCGGCGAGTTGACGGTACGCGACCTGCTGCGTCAGGCATTGCGGATGCGCCCCGATCGCATCGTGGTCGGTGAGGTGCGCGGCGCCGAGGTGGTCGACCTGCTCACCGCGCTGAACACCGGGCACGACGGCGGAGCGGGCACCGTGCATGCCAACAGCGCTGCCGAGGTGCCCGCCCGCCTGGAGGCGCTGGCCGCCCTCGGTGGACTGGACCGGGCAGCGCTGCACAGTCAGCTCGCCGCAGCGGTGCAGGTGGTGTTGCAGGTGGGGCGGGACCCCGCCGGACGCCGGCGGCTCACCGAGATCGCAGTGCTGGACCGCGGACCCGACGGCTGGGTGGGGACCCGCACCGCATGGCATGCCGATCGCGGGTTCTGCTCCGGCGCAAAAACGTTGACCGCGCTGATCGACGCGCGGAGCCCGCGATGAGCGCCGCGGCGGCCCTGCTGGCCGTGGCGCTGGTGGTGGCCCCGGCGCCGGCCCGGGCCAGGCTGATCGGCCCGGGCGGGCCCGGCCGACCGCCGATCCGGGCGCTGTGGTGTGCGGTCGTGCCGCTCGCCCTGATCGCGGTCATCGCCCTGGAACCGACCGTGGTGCTGGCGGCGGCCATCCTGCTCGGCACCGTACTCGTCCGCCGGCGCGGCTCATCGGCGAAGCGGCGGCAGTGCGCCGAAGCAGCAGCCTTACGGGACGGGCTGGACATCCTCGCCGGTGAATTGCGGGCGGGCGCGCACCCGGTGGCAGCCTTCGACGCGGCCGGTACCGAGGTCGGTGCCGGTGTGGGTGAAAGGTTGCGGGCGGTGGCCGCACGGGGGCGTCTCGGTGCCGATGTCGGTTCCGGGATCCGTTCGGTGGCAGCAGTTTCCGCGCAGCCGGAATGTTGGGTGCGGCTGGCGGTGTGCTGGGAGCTGGCGCAGTCGCATGGTCTGGCGATCGCCACCCTGATGAGGGCCGCGCACCATGACATCGTCGAACGGGAGAGATTCCGTGTCCGGGTCGATGCCGGGCTGGCGGGGGCGAGGACGACGGCCGCGGTGCTGGCCGGGATGCCGTTGCTCGGCATCGCGCTGGGACAGGCGATCGGTGCCGATCCGCTGGCGTTCCTGCTCTCCGGGGGAGCCGGGGGTGTCCTGCTGGTCATCGGGATCACGTTGTCCTGCCTGGGCCTGTTGTGGTCGGACCGCATCGTCACGGGATTGCCCAGATGAGTTGGGCCGCGCTGCTCCTGGCTGCCGCACTCTTGGTCGGCGCCGGCCCCCACCGGATCCGCGGAAGCGGCACCGATGCCGCTGTGCCGCTCGGCCCCCGGGTCGATCCGCTGGCGGCGGCCTCTTGTTTCGACGTGCTGGCGGCCTGCCTGACCGCGGGGATGGCGACGGCCTCGGCCACCGCCGCGTCCGCAGGCCTCGCGCCACCGGCGCTGGCCGATCAGCTGACCCGGGCCGCGCACCTGCTCGCCCTCGGCGCCGGAGCAGACCGGGCCTGGGCCGATCCGGGTGACTCGGGCGACCGGCACGGCGCGGCGTTGGCCCGGCTGGCGCGGCGGTCGGCGAGCTCTGGTGCCGCCCTGGCGGGCAGCGTGGCCGAACTGGCCGATCAGGTCCGTGTCGATGCCGGGGCCGAGGCGGACGCCGCCGCCGAGCGGGCGTCGGTCCTGATCGCCGGTCCGCTCGGACTCTGCTATCTGCCGGCGTTCATATGCCTGGGAATCGTCCCGGTGGTCGCCGGACTGGCCGGTGACCTGATGTGGTCAGGACTGTGGTGAAAGGGAAAGACAAACATGCTCAACAGAATTCGAGAGCTGCAGGCGCGGCTGCTGGTGGCGGCGGTCGACGAGTCCGGGATGAGCACCGTCGAGTACGCCATCGGCACGATCGCCGCGGCGGCCTTCGGCGCGATCCTGTACACGGTGGTCACGGGCGACTCCATCGTCGGTGCGCTGTCCAACATCATCACCCGTGCGCTGAACACCAGCGTCTGAGCGGTGACAGCGGTGCCGTCACCGTCGAGGCCGCGTTCGCGATCGCCGCGTTGGTATCGGTTCTGGTGGTCTGCCTGGCCGGGCTCAATGCCGCGGTGCTGCAGATCCGGTGCGTCGACGCCGCCCGGGAGGCGGCAAGGCTCGCCGCCCGCGGGGATGACGGTGTCGCGGCCGCACGACGCGTCGGCCCGGCCGGGGCCGTGGTGTCGGTGCATCGCGAGGGTGACCTGCTGGTGGCCAGAATCAGTACGACATCGGCTCTGCTGCCCGGGATCACCATCACCGCCGAAGCGGTGTCGGTGGCCGAGCAGGGCCGCTGAGGACACCGGATCGGCCGGCCTGGTCGCGCTGGGCATGATCATGGTGCTGTTGGCGGTGACGGCCGGTGTGGCGGTGCTGGGCTCGGCGGTGATCGCGCGGCACCGCGCCCAGTCCGCGGCCGACCTGGCCGCACTCTCGGCGGCTGCGTGGATCGCCTCCGGTCACCAGATCGCATGTGCCCGTGCGTTATCGGTGGCCACCGCGATGCGCACGACGCTGAGCGACTGTGCGGTGCAGGGCCTGGACACCGTCGTCATCGTGGCGGCCGACGCGGGGGTGCCGGGTTGGCGGGCCTCCGCACGGGCGCGGGCCGGACCGGCCGAGACCGGCCGCTAGCCGGCCGTTTCCGCCGATTTTCCCATCCGCAGTATCGATTTCAGCGTGGGGCGGGCGGTGGGCTCGGCGCCGTCGAGCCCCGTGGCTTCCTGCTGAGACGCGGCGAGCTCCTCGTCGGTCGGCAATCGCATGGACAGCAGCGCGGCGTAGGTGTCATCGTCGAGTTCGACCTTGTTGGCCGTGATGTGGATGGGGGTGTAGCCGCCGCCGACGGCCGGCAGGCGCAGCACCCGCGCGGTCGGGCCGTGCATGAATTCCTGCATCATGGACGTGATCAGGTGCTCGTCCGCCGGATCCAGGGCCGGCTCGCCGCGCTCGCGGGCGCGCCAGTCGTAGTGCGGACTCGGCCGATCCAGCCATTTGAGCAGCCGCCAGTGCTTCATGTCGACCAGTGCCCGGTGCACGCCGGGGGCGGCCAGTCCGTTGAGAATCCGCTGCGCCAGATCGTCGGGGCGCACCACCGGGCCCTCGCGCACACTGCGCCAGTTCATGGCCCGGCAGATCAGCCGCTCGCTGCCGTCCTCCTGCTGCTCCTGGACCGCCCGGGCGACGAAACCCACGGTGATCGGCTGCCCCTGGTAGTCAGTGACATTCCAGGTGCTGCACAGCGTCATGCCCGGTTTCGCCTTGATGACCATGGACAGGACCTTGGACTCATTGGGGTTCAGCGCCCGCGCGGGCAGATCCTCGGCGAACGCCCGGCCATGGGTCGCCTCGGTGGCGATATCGCGGCCCGCGTTGGCCAGTGATTCCGGCGTGTCGGTGGCGACCCCAGAGGTCAGGTCCCACTTGAGCGGTCCCGGAATCGGGCGCTCCGGAGGTTCGGCATCGGGCGGCCCGATCCACAGATGCACGCCGTGGATCACCCCGTCCGACATGTGCACGACCTCGGTGCGGATCACACGATCGTGTTTGGGCGTGATGATGCTCAGCGCGTGGCCCGCGCGCACGGTTTCGCCGATGGCCGACTGGATGGCCATCAGATGCGGGTTGCGACGCAGGAAACTGCTGGTCGGTACCAGGTTCTTGGTCCGGGACCCCTGCGCGACGACGGCAGGCTCGTCCCCGAGTGTCTCCACGAGCAACCAGTCGTGGTCCATGGGGGCAGTTTAGCTGGCAGGCGGTGGTCCACCCGCGGTTTTCCCACCTGCGGAATCAGTCGTCCACCGCGGCCGGGCGCCGATTGTAAGCCCGATTCGGACACCTCCGCGCACCGATTCTGACTTGCAGATTGCGGAGCTCAGGAGGTACTTTTCCCTCTGCGCCCGGATCTCCGGGATTGAAAACGGATCGCGTTGTCCGACCGTTTTTTCGCGAAGCCTGTGTGCTCGGCGTCGCTGGTATCGGCACATTGCTGGACGGGGCGGTCGGCGAGGGGTGGACCGCTGCGCGGCATCAGTGCCGCGCCAGCGCGTCGAGCACCAGGCGCAGCACCCGCACCGCCCCGGCCTTGTCCAGTGGGTCATTGCCGTTGCCGCACTTGGGGGACTGCACACACGACGGGCAGCCGGCCGGGCACTCGCAGGCCTCGATGGCCGAGGCGGTCGCCGCCCACCACGTTCCGATCTGCCGGTAGCCCCGGTCGGCGAACCCGGCCCCGCCGGGATATCCGTCGTACACAAAGATCGTCGGTAGGCCGGCCAGCTCGCCCGGTCCTGGTCCCGCGGCCGTGGACACACCGCCGATATCGCCGCGGTCGCAACTGGCCACCAGCGGCAGCAGACCGATCGCCGCGTGCTCGGCGGCGTGCAGGGCGCCCGGCACCGACAGCGCTTCGACGCCGTTGTCCGCCAATGCTTCCGGCGTGATCGTGCACATCACCGCGACGGTGTCCAGGGTGCGGGTCGGCATCTCGAGCTCGACGAAATCGATGACTTCGCCGTCCAGCGCCCGCCGGAGATAGCCCGTCACGGTGTTGGACACCGACACCGGCACCACACCGACGGTCACCGGGCCGTGGCCGTGCAGCTCGCCGTCTCCGGTCACCGCGATGTCGGTCAGCTCCCGTGCCGAGGTGGTGTAGCCGGGGTCCCCGGCGTGCACCAGGGCGATACCGTCCTCGAAATCCAGTGCGTCGACGACGTAGGTCTCGCCCTGATGCAGATACACCGCCCCGGGATGCACCGATGCCGACGCCTGCCCGGTCCCTGTGGTGCCCAGCACGCGGCCGGTCCCGGTCTCCAGGATGGCGATCTGGCCGCCCGATGAGCCGCGGATGTCGACCGCTGGGTGCGGATCGACTCCGGGAGCCGGAAAGTAGCCGCCCGGCCTGCGGCGCAGCAGGCCGTCATCGATCAGCGCCGCCGCCACCGTCTCGGCATCCCAGCTACGTACCTCGGCGTCGGTGAGCGGCAGTTCGGTGGCCGCGCACAGCAGCTGTGGGCCCAGCACGTAGGGATTCCGTGGGTCGATCACGACGCGCTCGATCGGCTTGTTCAACAGGGCCTGCGGATGATGGACCAGATAGGTGTCCAGCGGATCGTCGCGGGCGATCAACACGATGAGCGCGCTCTGCCCGCGCCGTCCGGACCGTCCGGCCTGCTGCCAGAACGACGTGACGGTTCCCGGGAAGCCGGCCAGCACCACCGCGTCGAGGCCGGCGATGTCCACCCCGAGCTCCAAGGCGTTGGTGGTGGCCAGGCCGCGCAATGCACCGTCCGACAGCGCGCGCTCCAGCGTCCGGCGATCCTCGGCGAGGTAGCCGGCGCGATAGGAGGCGACCTGGTCGACCAGGTCCGGGGCGACCTGCTCGAGGCGGGTGCGCGCGCCGAGTGCGGTCAGCTCGGCGCCGCGGCGGGACCGCACGAAGGTCAGGGTGCGCGCTCCCTCGGCCATCAGATCGGCCATCACCCGCGACGCCTCTGCCCCGGCCGAGCGCCGCACCGGCGCGCCGTTCTCCCCGACCAGATCGTCGAGCAGGGCCGGCTCCCACAACGCCACCGTCCGTCCGCCCTGCGGCGAACCGTCCTCGGTGACCGCGGTGACGGTCTGCCCGATCAGCTCGGATGCCGTCTCGGCGGGTGCGGCGGTGGTGGCGCTGGCGAAGAACACCGTCGGCGAGCCCGAGTACCGCTCGCACAGGCGCAACAGACGCCGCAGCACCATCGCCACGTTGGAGCCGAAAATACCCCGGTAGTAATGGCATTCGTCGACAACGATGAACTGCAGATTCCGCAGGAACACCGCCCACCTGGCGTGGTTGCGCAGCAGCGAGAGGTGAATCATGTCCGGGTTGGAGAAGATCCACCGCGACCGTTCGCGGGCGAATCGGCGCAGATCGGTGGTCGCGTCACCGTCGTAGGCGCTGGGTGCGACATCGCGCAGGCTGGGCACCGCATCGGTCAGCGCCTGCGCCGCGCGCAGCTGATCGTGCCCGAGGGCCTTGGTGGGGGACAGGTACAACGCGCGGGCCCGCGGGTCGGCGGCCAGCGCGGTCAGGATGGGGAGCTGATACGCCAGCGACTTGCCCGACGCCGTACCGGTGGACAGCACCACGTGCCGTCCGGCGTGGGCCAGATCGGCTGCCACGGCCTGATGCGACCAGGGTGTGCCGATGCCGCGGTCGGCGAACGCCGCCACGATGCGCGGATCGGCCCACTGCGGCCAGTCCCGGTGCTCGCTGCGGCGCGGTGGCAGGTGCTCGACGTGGCGCACCGGATGCTCGTCGGCGGGGGTGCCCTCTATCGCACGCGACAGCAGGTCCCGACCGAAATCGGACCCGGAATCTGCCGCGGAACCAGACAACTGTCGCCTCTCAAGATCGTTTTGATGTGTACCCAGGTGAATTGTTAACTACATGATCATTTCCGAGACTGTCGCTGGCGCGTTGAACGTGGTTGACTGAACGTGGTCGCAGCTTCTGTGTTCGTGTTTCAGCACCCGCAGGATCGAACGTTGCGATCGCGGTTCCTGCGAGGTTGTAGGTCGGGTCGAGTTCCGGCGACACACGCGTTGGTATGGCGGTCGGAACGGGCCCGGTACACCGGAAGTCGGTGAACCGCACCCGGTAAGAGAAGGAATGTACGAGAGATGCCACAGGGAACTGTGAAGTGGTTCAACGCGGAGAAGGGCTTCGGCTTCATCGCCCCCGAGGACGGCTCCGCTGACGTGTTTGTCCACTACACGGAGATCCAGGGGTCGGGCTTCCGCACCCTGGAGGAGAACCAGAAGGTTGAGTTCGAGGTCGGCCAGAGCCCCAAGGGGCCGCAGGCCACCGGCGTTCGCGCCGTCTGAGCAATCGCACTAGGAAGACACCCCCGGCCCAGCCGGGGGTGTTTTCGTATCGGACGCCGATAGTGTCGTCCGTGTGAGCCAGCTGTCGTTCTTCTCGGCAGAGTCGGTACCGCCGGCCGTCGAGGACCTGACCGGGCTGCTGGCTGCCCACGGTCAGGTGGTGATCCACGGCGGTCAGGCGCGCCTGTCGATCGTGGTCGACCAGCTCTGGCGGGCCCGGGAACTGGCCGCGATGATCACCGAGGTCGGGCTGGAGCCCGAGATCGCGCGCACCGACGAGAGCACACCGCTGGTGCGCACCGGAATGGACAGCCGGTTGGTCGGCATCGCCGCCGAGTGGACTCGCGGCGCGGTGAAGACCGTGCCCGGCGATTGGCTGCCCGGTGCGCGGGAATTACGTGCCTGGACGCTGGCCGCGGGCACCCCCGAGGCGTCCGACCGGTACTTGCTGGGATTGGATCCACACGCACCCGACACCCACCCGGTGCTGGCATCGGCGCTGATGCGGGTAGGTATCGCACCGACATTGATCGGCACCAGGGGGTCGCGTCCGGCGTTGCGGATCAGTGGTAGACGACGACTATCACGGCTGGTAGAGAACGTCGGGGAACCTCCCGGGGACACCGATGCGTTTGCACAATGGCCGCGAATATAAGGAATGCTGACGGGCGAGCCAGTTTGCGTTGGTTCGCCCAGGATGCGAAATTGTCAGTTGCCAGCGTGCCGTACGGCAGCTTGGCAACAGAGAAGTGGAGTGTAAGAGCAGGTGGCTGACGACGACCGGAGCCGGGCAGGCGCCGGTAACGTTCGGCGGCTCGTGATAGTCGAGTCGCCGACCAAAGCGCGCAAGATTGCGGGCTACCTCGGCTCCAACTACGTCGTCGAGTCCTCGCGCGGCCACATCCGGGACCTGCCGCGAGCGGCGGCCGACGTGCCCGCGAAGTACAAATCCGAGCCGTGGGCGCGCCTGGGCGTCAACGTCGATGCGGATTTCGAACCGCTCTACATCGTCAGCCCCGACAAGAAGAGCACGGTCACCGAGCTCAAGGCGCTGCTCAAGGATGTCGACGAGCTCTACCTCGCAACAGACGGTGACCGCGAGGGTGAGGCCATCGCCTGGCATCTGCTCGAAACCCTCAAGCCGCGCATCCCGGTCAAGCGGATGGTGTTCCACGAGATCACCGAGCAGGCCATCCGTGCGGCCGCCGAAAACCCCCGCGACCTCGACATCGACCTGGTCGACGCGCAGGAGACCCGCCGTATCCTGGACCGCCTCTACGGCTACGAGGTGTCCCCCGTGCTGTGGAAGAAGGTCGCGCCGAAGCTGTCGGCCGGCCGGGTGCAGTCGGTGGCGACCCGCATCATCGTCCAGCGCGAGCGCGAGCGGATGGCCTTCCGCAGCGCCGGGTACTGGGATGTCACCGCCGAACTCGATGCCAGCGTGTCCGACCCGCAGGCCACCCCGCCGCGATTCACCGCGAAACTCAACACCGTCGACGGACGCCGGGTCGCGGCCGGGCGCGATTTCGACTCCCTGGGTGGGGTCAAGAAGCCCGACGAGGTGCTGGTGCTCGACGAGGCCGCGGCCGCGGCGCTGGCCAGTGGCCTGCGCGGGGCCCAGCTGGCCGTCTCGTCGGTGGAACAGAAGCCCTACACCCGCAAGCCCTACCCACCGTTCATGACCTCCACGCTGCAGCAGGAGGCCGGTCGCAAGCTGCGGTTCTCCTCCGAGCGCACCATGAGCATCGCGCAGCGGCTGTACGAGAACGGCTACATCACCTACATGCGAACCGACTCCACGACGCTGTCGGAGTCGGCGATCACGGCGGCGCGTAATCAGGCCGGCCAGCTCTACGGCCAGGAATACGTGCATCCGACCCCGCGCCAGTTCACCCGCAAGGTGAAGAACGCGCAGGAGGCCCACGAGGCGATCCGGCCCTCCGGTGACGTGTTCCAGACCCCGGGCCAGCTGCACAGCGCCCTGGACAACGACGAGTTCCGGCTCTATGAACTCATCTGGCAGCGCACGGTGGCCTCGCAGATGGCCGACGCGCGCGGCACCACGTTGAGCCTGCGCATCGCCGGGCAGGCGGCCTCGGGCGAGCAGGTGGTGTTCAACGCCAGCGGTCGTACGCTCACCTTCCCGGGCTTCCTCAAGGCCTACGTCGAGAGCCTCGACGAGCAGGCCGGCGGTGAGGCCGACGACGCCGAGAGCCGGCTGCCCAACCTCACCGAGGGCCAGCGGGTGGACGCCGCCGATCTGACCGCCGACGGCCACACCACCAGCCCGCCGGCGCGCTACACCGAGGCCTCGCTGATCAAGGCGCTGGAGGAACTGGGCATCGGGCGCCCCTCGACCTACAGCTCGATCATCAAGACCATCCAGGACCGCGGCTACGTCCACAAGAAGGGCAGCGCGCTGGTGCCGTCCTGGGTGGCGTTCGCGGTGATCGGCCTGCTCGAGCAGCATTTCAGCCGTCTGGTGGACTACGACTTCACCGCCGCCATGGAGGACGAGCTCGACGCGATCGCCTCGGGCAATGAGCGACGTACCAACTGGCTCAACAACTTCTACTTCGGCGGTGAGCACGGCGTCGAGGGCTCGATCGCCCGCGCGGGTGGTCTCAAGCAGCTCGTGGGCGGCAACCTCGAGGAGATCGACGCACGACTGGTCAACTCCATCAAGCTGTTCGACGACGAAGAGGGACGTGCCGTCAACGTCCGGGTCGGCCGCAACGGCCCGTACCTGGAGCGGATGATCGCCGATCCGGACAATCCCGGTGAGCTCAAGCCGCAGCGCGCCAACCTCAAGGACGAGCTGACGCCCGACGAGCTGACTCTGGAGTTGGCCGAAAAGGCTTTCGCCACACCGCAAGAGGGTCGCTCACTGGGTGTCGATCCGGAGTCCGGCCACGAGATCGTGGCCAAGGACGGCCGCTACGGCCCGTATGTCACCGAGGTGCTGCCCGAGCCGCCGGAGGATCCCGAAGACGGGGTGGCGGCCAAGAAGGGCAAGAAGCCGACCGGCCCGAAACCGCGTACCGGCTCGCTGCTGCGCACGATGGACCTGGAGACGGTGACGCTGGAGGATGCCCTCAAGCTGTTGTCGCTGCCGCGCGTCGTTGGCGTCGACCCCGCGAACAACGAGGAGATCACCGCGCAGAACGGCCGCTACGGCCCATACCTGAAGCGCGGCACCGATTCTCGTTCGCTTGCCACCGAAGAGCAGATGTTCACCATCACCCTCGACGAGGCGCTGAAGATCTACGCCGAGCCCAAGCGGCGCGGTCGCCAGGGTGCGGCCACCCCGCCGCTGCGTGAACTCGGCAACGACCCGGTGTCGGAGAAGCCGATGGTGATCAAGGACGGCCGGTTCGGTCCGTACGTCACCGACGGCGAGACCAACGCCAGCCTGCGCAAGGGTGATGACGTGCTGTCGATCACCGACGCCCGCGCCTCCGAACTGCTTGCCGACCGCCGTGCCCGTGGCCCGGTGAAGAAGGCGGCCAAGAAGGCGCCGGCGAAGAAGGCCGTCAAGAAGGCCGCCGCGAAGAAGGCGCCCGCCAAGAAGGCCGTCAAGAAGGCTTAGCTCGATACCGCGCGGTGGAATGACCGCGCGGGCCGGGCCAGCTGAGTGGGCGCCTGCCGGCCACGCAGTTCGACGATCTCGCCGACGTCCCAGCACAGCGCCTCGGCGTCGAGCGCACCGCTGACCGCGATGGCCGAGGCGAGTACGTGGCCCACCTCCAGCTTCGCCAGCTCGGTGAGCCGGGCGGCCTCGTTCACCGGATCACCGATCACGGTGTATTCGAAGCGGGCCTGGGCGCCGATATGACCGGCGATCGCCCGTCCGGCGGACACGCCGATGCCGAACTCGGTCTGCCCCAACACATTCACCAATTCGTCGTGCAGCTCACGGGAGGCCGCCAGTGCGGCCCCGGAGGCGTCGGGGTGCTCGATCGGGGCGCCGAAGATGGCCAGCGCGGCGTCACCCTGGAACTTGTTGACGAACCCACCGTGCTTGTTCACGGTGTCGACGATGACGCGGAAGAACTCGTTGAGCAGGTTCACCACCTCGGAGGCGGGGATGGTGGAGGCCAGCTGCGTCGAGCCGACCAGGTCGACGAACAGCACCGCGACATCGCGTTCCTGGCCGCCCAGTTCGGTGCCGCGTTCCAGGGCGCGCCGCGCCACGTCCTCGCCGACGTAGCGGCCGAACAGATCCCGCAGGCGTTGCCGTTCGGCCAGATCGCGCACCATGTCGTTGAAGCCGGCCTGCAGCAGGCCCAGCTCGCTGGCGTCATAGATCTGCATGTGCGCGTTGTAGTTTCCGCGCTGCACCTCGCCCAGCGCCCAGCGCAGCTGGCGCAGCGGGTCGGCGATCGACATGGAGACCAGAACGGTGCCGACCAGACCGATCAGCAGGGCGGCGATGGCCAGCAGCAGGATCGGGGTGGTCAGCTTCTCGGCGGGCGCGTTGAGGATCTCGAACTTGCTCGCCACCACGGCCAGCACGATGGCCAGGATCGGCACGCCGGTGGACAGCACCCAGGTGAGCACCTGGCGCAGGATGACCCCGGGTGCCCGGAAGTTCTCCGGCACGCCGGTACGCAGGGCGGCGACCGCCACCGGGCGGAGCACCCGTTCGGACTGCAGGTAACCGATGATCGCCACCGCGGTGGCGCCCAGGGCGGTGGCGACCGCGACGACGGGCGCCGACTTACTGGCCACCGGCCAGCTCGCGACGATGAAGACGACGGAGCCCAGGCACCAGTTGGTGACGTTGATGACCGACCGGTAGAAGGGCATCTTCAGCGCCCGGACCCGGGCCACCTCGGTGATGGTGGTGGAGGTGTCACCCAGCAAGGTGTCGCGGCGCTGCCAGCGGATCACCGGGATGAGCATCCGCAGCGTGATGTAGGCGGCGATGGTGAACGAGACGAACAGGTAGGCCAGGAACACCGCCAGGTTGAACGCCGGAAGCTCCTGGAGCTGGATACGGTCCTCGGGTGGCAGGCCGTAGCGCAGGAAGCCCAGGACCAGCAGCGCACCGATGATATCGGCCTGCACCATGCCCAGGCCGAACACCGGCCATGGCGTGCGGGCGACCCAACGGAGGAACGCGCTGACGCGTCCGACCAGTGTCACCTCCGCACTCACCCGTTCACCGTATCGGTCACCGGCGACGTGTCGCGCCGGTGAGTCCGTGTCGTGTCGGGTGGTGCCACTACTGTTGACCGGTGCATAGCGGTGTTTTTTCGCGTCTGGTGGGCCAACACCTCGTCGAGGAGGAGCTGCTCGCGGCCGCCAGATCCGCCCGTGGTGAAAAGTCTCACAGCGGACTCACAGCCGGCGGTATGACCCATGCCTGGCTGATCACCGGCCCACCCGGTTCCGGTCGTTCGATCGCTGCGCTGTGCTTCGCCGCCGCGCTGCAATGCACGTCAGAGGGCGAGCCGGGCTGCGGGGAGTGCCGCCCGTGCACCACGACCATGGCGGGCACCCACGCCGATGTCCGCCGGATCATCCCGGAGGGGCTGTCCATCGGGGTGAAGGAGATGCGCGAGATCGTGCAGATCGCGTCGCGGCGGCCCGGCACCGGGCGCTGGCAGATCGTGGTGGTCGAAGATGCCGATCGTCTCACCGAGGGGGCGGCGAACGCGCTGCTCAAGGTGGTGGAGGAGCCGCCGCAGTCGACGGTGTTCCTGCTGTGTGCGCCGTCGGTGGATCCCGAGGACATCTCGGTCACCCTGCGGTCGCGGTGCCGGCATGTCCCGCTGGTGACCCCGCCGACCGCGTCGATCGCCGAGGTGTTGACCGGGCGTGACGGGATCGACGCCGAAACGGCGGCCTGGGCGGCGTCGGTCTGCGGCGGACATGTGGGCCGCGCCCGGCGGTTGGCGACCGATCCGGAGTCCCGGCTGCGCCGCGAACGCGCGCTGAGCCTGGCGCGTGATGCCGCGACGCCGTCACGTGCCTTCGGTGCTGCCGAGGAGCTGGTCGCCACCGCCGAGGCGGAGGCCAAGGCACTGACCGTCGACCGCAATGAGAGCGAGGCCGAGGAACTGCGGACCGCGCTGGGTGCCGGCGGCACCGGTAAGGGCACCGCGGGCACGATGCGCGGTGCCAGCGGCGCGATGAAACAGCTCGAGGCGCGGCAGAAATCCCGCCAGACCCGGGCCGGGCGGGACGCGCTGGACCGGGCGCTGATGGACCTGGCCACCTACTTTCGCGACGCGCTGGTGGTGTCGGCGGGCGCCGGCGGGGTGGCGGCCAACCATCCGGACATGGCCGAGAAGGTGGGGGCGATGGCCGCGCACGTGGCGCCGGACAAGCTGCTGCGCTGTATCGAGGCAGTGCTGGACTGCCGGGAGGCGCTCGCGGTCAACGTGAAACCGAAGTTCGCCGTGGACGCGATGGTGGCGACCGTGGGGCAGGCGCTTCGGAACTGAGGTTCGGCGGGCAGGAGCGCAGCGACCCGGGGATCAACTTGGGCGGTGGATGGACCCTGCCGTAGACTCATGCCGCTCTGAAAAGAGCGCGCCACCCTAGCTCAGTCGGTAGAGCAATTCACTCGTAATGAATAGGTCAGGGGTTCGATTCCCCTGGGTGGCTCCACGTTCTCGTGCACCGCGGCCGTCACGGCTGCACGGCATCGCGCCAGGCCAGCGGATTCAACTCGCGGTAGGGGTCGCCTGCCCGGATCTCCTGCACGTCGGCCAGTACCGCCTCCAGCGATGTCTGGGTCCGTTGTTTCACGGTGTCCGCCCACTCCGGCGCGGATACGCCGGCCGGCCTGGCGGTGTCGATCGGCTCGGCGAAGCGCAGGTACATCCGCTGCGGGCGCGGTATCAGGGTGGGGCCGATACCGCGCAACAGCGGCATCGCCATATCGCCGGGGGCACCCAGCGCCTTGGCGATGCGCTGGCTGAACCGCCCGAACAGCCCGTCGCGGGAGGTCAGGCTGCGGTATACGTCGTCGCCGCCGATGAGCCCGGCCGGCACGATCGGATAGTCGTGTTCGGCCGCTATGCGCGCGAATCCGGCCCGGTCCTGCCAGCGCAGGGTGTTCTCCTCGCCCTTGAACTTCGCGATCTCACGTCCGCCGCCGGGGAACACCAGGATCGTCTGGCCATGGCGCATCAACTCGCCCGCGGATTCCGGGGAGCCGACCGTCGCACCGCAGGCCGCCAGCAGGTCGGCCGCGGGCCCGGGCATGGTGCCGAACCGGCGATCGGTCAGCGGGCGCACCAACGTGCCGATTTCGCGACGCACCAGATACGGGATCAGGAATCCCTCGGTGCCGGACTGGGTGTGATTGCCCACCAACAGGAATCGTCCGTCGCGGGGGAGGTGCTCGAGTCCGTCGACAAAGGGTCGCCAGAGGTCGATGAGCGGGGCGGCGTTGTCGGCGACCGTCTCGACCACCCGCCGAATCGCCTGAATGCGAGTCGGCTGGTCCATCAATCTCTCGGTGTTCGTCATGACTGTCATGGCTTCACAATACCGAACGAACTGGTTCGTCTGGTTATGCTTTCGCTGTGAGAACCACGACCGAACTGCGCGCCGAGATCCTCGCCGCGGCGCGCACCGAGTTCGCGCAGCACGGACTGGCCGGCGCCCGGATCGATCGCATCGCGCGTGCGGCCCACGCCAGCAAGGAACGGTTGTACGCGCATTTCGGGGACAAAGAGACGTTGTTCAGGGAGGTCCTTGCCGCCGACGCCGCCGAGTTCTACCGCTCGGTCACGCTGCGGCCGGAGGCCGTCGAGGAATTCGTCGGCGGAATCTTCGACCTGGCCTGCCGCGAACCCGCCCACCTCCGGATGATCACGTGGGCCCAGCTCGAGGGGTTCGCCCTCGGTCCGCCGGAAGTCGAGGGTCAACCCTTTCCGGATCAGGCGATCCGGGCCATCGAGGTGGCCCAGGATGCCGGGCATGTCGATCCCGCGTGGCGGCCGGACGATCTGATCGTGCTGCTGTTCGCCATCGGGCTGTCCTGGGCGCATTCGCCCCACCCCGACGCCACCACCGACGATTCCGGGATCCTTGCCCACCGGCGTGCCGTCGCGGTCGACGCCGCACGCCGACTGATCGCGACTCGGCCCTAACCGGCCCTGCGCTGGGATTCCTTGCGCTCGGCGAGCCGCCGCCACAGGTCCTCGAGATCGATATCGTTGGGCTGGCGCGGCCGACGGTGATGGAACAGCGAGTCGTCGTGGCTGGCCGGGCAGTGAAAACGGTGCAGCTGCAGACATTTTGCCGGCCAGCGCGGCTCGTACTCGTCGTCGAGGTCGATGACCTGACGCGTCGAACGCCGGATCGCGAACCGGTTACCGGCCGCGCTCTCATCGGTGGCGACCATCTCGGCGTGGAACAGTCGCCAGCCGCCATAGGCCATCTGCAACCAGACCGTATCGGTGCCGCAGTGCTTGCACGGCGCGACCGCCGACGGTCGCGAGTCTGTCCGGTCCATGTGATCAGGCTAGGGACACCTACCGACATGTCGGGTCCGCACACGCCGTGACGGGCGGAAACTATCGGGGCGCCACGAATCCGATCGGACCGGAGGCGACACACACCGACAGCGCTGCGGTGTTCGCGCTCACGCGGACGGCGTCACCCGCGCCGGACAGCCGCACGAACACCCGGTTCAGCCCGGGATGCACCGGAACCTTCACCGGCAGGCCCTCGGCCAGCGACATGGTGAGCGATCCCTCGCTGTTGGCCAGATAGTTGATCTCCGCCGTCCAGTCCGCAGGCAGCAACGGCCCGTCCAGCGGCATGACGACCTCGGAGTCCTCGGTCTGCACCAGGTATCCGCAGTTGGGCGCGGGCCCGGGGACGATGGTGCGTACCCAGGTGACGAGCGCGTCGCGCAGCCGGCCTGTGCTGTCGAGAACTCTCAGTTCTGTGGTGGCACTGTTGAATTCGGGGCGTTCGGGCAGCAGCGCGAACATGTGGCTGGCCAGATTCTCCGGGGCGGCCACCCGCTGCATGATCATGGGGTCGACCTCCTGATCCAACAGTGGCGCCGCCAGTGGGTCCACCGAGGCCAACCCGGTGCGGGCGTTGTCCAGGTAGGCCGGGACCGGGCTGTCCTGCCAGGCCCGCAGGAAGGTCGCCGTCGAGTACAGGCTGCTGCCGACGAAAGCCGCCGCGAGGACGGTGACCGCCACGGATCGGGTGGGTGAGGCATCCAGACACCGCGACGACGCGCGGTTCGGGGCACAGAAGGCCACCGCGGCAAGCAGGGCCAGGACCACCACCAGATCGGGCAGATAGCGCAGGGTCTGGGCCAGCTCCAGGGCAGTGAACTGCGATGAGCGCATCAGGTAGATCGGCACCTGGCAGGCCACCGCATAGCCGACGGCGGCCAGCCACACCGGGCCGATGCGCTCCTTGCGGGCCAGCGACACCGCCGCCACGGCGGCCACTACCAGCCAACCCAGCACCATGACCATCACCGAGGGCGTGGCCCACGGGGATGCCGGCGCCCAGCGCTGCCAGTCCCACGGCCCACCGGCCAACCCGGGAACGATGCCGTGGGTCACCGAACGCAGGAGCAGATCCCAGGTCATGCCGAGGTCCAGCGACCACCGCTGCTGGTCGACAACGATCAGGTACACCCCGATCCAGGCGGCGGTCACCGCGAGAAGACCACTCCAGAGCCGGATTCCGCGGCGCCAGACCTCCGCGACGGAGGCGCCGGTCACCCAGGCCAGCAGCGCCGCCACCGTGAACGCGACGAACGGGATGACTGCGGACTTCTCGAAGAACAGCAGCCCGCCGAGATAGACCAGGATGCCGGTCGCGGCGTAGCGGCGATTCCCGGTGCGTACCAACAGGATCGCGTCGGCGCATACCCAGGCCAGCGCGGCCAGCATGGGCAACGAGTTCAATCCGGCCGCCCACCAGGCGAAACCGGGCACCGTCAGCGGGGTGAACAGCGCGAAGGTGAGCGGTATCAGCAGCACCGGGCGCCAGCCCAGGATCACGTGCAGTGCCCGCAGCAGCGCCGCCGACGCCAGCAGCTGCAGCACCAGCAGGCTGATCGCCGGGCCTGCCCATTCCAGTGGCGCCAGCCGGGTGATGGCGCCGGCCACCAGGAAGGCCCCCGGCATCACGTGCCCGTCATGATCGTCGAACAGGTACTGCGCGGACAGCAGGCTCTGGGTGCCGGCCCGGCCGATCAGGATCAGGTCATCCCAGTAGAAGTCGCCGCCGAAGGCCAGCGCGGACCGGACCAGCAGCTGCACCGCGATCAGCGCGACGGCACCCCTAGCGACCCAGTTCATCGGTTGCGACTGTACGGAGCCGTTGCCTTCAGCCCGCGGTCGGATAGCTTTCGCCGGCGGCCTGGCGGGCCGCCCATGCAGATGCCACCATATCGGTCAGCGAATGTCGCATCCGCCAGTCCAGATCGCGCGCCGCCAGCTCCCCGGCCGCCACGATGCGGGCTGGATCTCCAGGTCTGCGCGGGGTGACCGCAGGATCGAAATCGATTCCGGTGACATCGCGGATGGCCGTCATGATCTCGCGTACCGATGTGCCCGAGCCGCTGCCCAAGTTGTACACGGCCTCGACGGGTTCACCTGTCGCCAGTCGGTGCGCGGCCGCGACGTGTGCCGAGGCCAGATCCGAGACATGCACGTAGTCGCGCACGCAGGTTCCGTCGGGTGTGGCGTAGTCCCCGCCGTTGATCTGCGGGATCTGGCCGTGGAAGAGCATGTCCAATACCTTGGGGAACAGGTTGTGCGGGCTGCGGTCGTAGATGTCGGGCGAGCCGGACCCGACCACGTTGAAATACCGCAGGCTGGTGTGGCGCAGTTCTCGGGAGCGGGCCACGTCGCGAAGGAGCCATTCCCCGATGAGTTTGCTTTCGCCATAGGGTGATTCGGGCGAAGTGGGGGTTCGCTCGTCGACCACCTCGACATCGGGGGTTCCGTAGGTCGCCGCGCTGCTGGAGAAGACGATCTGGTTCACGCCGGTCTTGGCCATCGCTGCGAGCAGCACCGTCATGGCCGTGACGTTCTGCTGGTAGGTGTGCAGCGGGTGCTTCACCGACTCGCCCGCATACTTGTATCCGGCGACGTGCACCACTCCGGTCACCCGGTGATCGCGCAGCGTCGACTCGACGGTGTCGGCATCGAGCAGATTTGCTCTGACGAGTTCGACTCCGTCGGGGACGAACTGCGCCAACCCGGTGGAGAGGTCATCGATCACGACCACCGGGGTGTTCGCATCGGTGAGCGCCCGGACGACGTGCGATCCGATATAGCCTGCGCCTCCGGTCACCAACCAGGTCACGTGATCTCCCTATCTGCGGATCGTCCGAGGTCACCATGCTGTCACAGGGCTGTGGCAGGCAAACGGCTCCGGGTGCCAGCGCGATGAGACCGGTGAAAAAGATTGTGAGTGATCACTATCTAACCTAGCCTGGGCCCATGCCCTATGACGTGATCATCCGCAACGGTCTGTGGTTCGACGGCACCGGGCGCCCGCCGCTGACCCGCTCCCTGGGTATTCGCGATGGCCTCGTCGCCGAGGTGTCGGCCGCTGCGCTGGACGAGACCGGTTGCCCCGAGGTCATCGACGCGACCGGCAAATGGGTGACCCCCGGTTTCATCGATGTGCACACCCACTACGACGCCGAGGTGCTGCTCGACCCGGGTCTGCGCGAATCGGTGCGCCACGGTGTCACCACCGTGCTGCTCGGCATGTGCTCACTGTCCACCGTGTACGCCGACACCGAGGACGCCGCCGACCTGTTCAGCCGCGTCGAGGCCGTGCCGCGGCAGTTCGTGCTCGGTGCGCTGGCCGCCCACAAGACGTGGTCGAACCCCGCCGAGTACGTGGCCGCCATCGACGCCCTGCCGCTGGGCCCGAACATCGCCTCGCTGCTGGGGCACTCGGACCTGCGCGCCTCGGTGCTGGGACTCGACCGTGCCACCACCCGTGGCGTGACGCCCACCGAGGCCGAGCTGGAGACGATGGCGCAGCGCCTCGATGCCGCGCTGGACGCCGGGATGCTCGGCATGTCCGGGATGGACGCCGCCATCGACAAGCTCGACGGCGACCGGTTCCGGTCCCGCGCGTTGCCCTCCACCTTCGCGACATGGCGGGAGCGTCGCCGGCTGATCAAGGTGCTGCGCCGGCGCGGCCGCATCCTGCAGAGCGCACCGAACGTCGCCAAGGCCCACGAGGCGTTGAACTTCTTCCTGGAGAGCAGCGCAATGTTCGGCCGTCGGCGCGGGGTGAAGATGAGCCTGCTGGTCTCGGCCGACGCCAAGTCCGCACCCGGGGCCGTGCACGTGCTGGGCCGCGGCACCCGGCTGTTGAACCGGGTGCTGGACGCGAAGGTGCGGTTCCAGCATCTGCCGGTGCCGTTCGAACTGTATTCCGACGGAATCGATCTGCCGGTGTTCGAGGAGTTCGGGGCTGGTACGGCGGCGCTGCACCTGCGCGATCAGCTGGAGCGCAACACGCTGCTCGCCGACCCCGAGTACCGCCGCCGGTTCCGTAGGTCCTTCGACCGCCGCAAGCTCGGACCCGCGTTGTGGCACCGCGACTTCCACGACGCCAAGATCGTGGGCTGCCCCGATGCATCGCTGATCGGCAAGAGTTTCGGTCAGATCGCCGATGAGCGCGGTATCCACCCGCTCGACGCCTTCCTGGACGTGCTCGTGGAGAACGGCGAGCGCAATGTGCGCTGGACGACCATCGTGGCCAACCATCGCCCGGAGCAGCTCGACAAGCTCGCCGACGAGCCGTCGGTGCACATGGGGTTCTCGGATGCCGGTGCGCACCTTCGCAATATGGCGTTCTACAACTATGCGCTGCGGCTGCTCAAGCGGGTGCGCGATGCCGATGAGGCGGGTCGGCCGTTTCTCACCCCGCAGCGCGCGGTGCACCGGCTGACGGCCGAGGTGGCCGATTGGTTCGGGCTGGACGCCGGCACCCTGCGCCGCGGTGACCGTGCCGACTTCGTGGTGATAGACGTCAGCGCGCTGGATGATTCGGTCAACGCCTATCACGAGGCGACGGTGCCCTTCTATGGTGACCTGAGCCGCATGGTGAACCGCAACGACGCCACCGTCATCGCCACCGGAGTCAACGGCCAGGTGGTGTTCACCCGGGGTGAGTTCCGCGACGGCTACGGCACGACGGTGCGATCCGGGCGCTACCTGCGCGCCGGCGCATCGGATTCCCCGTCGCTGCGCTCGACCGGCTCGGCCACCGTCTGAGATGGCCCGCACCCAGCAGCAGCGCCGCGCGGACACCATTGCGCGGCTTCTGGACGCCAGCATCGCGACCATCGTCGAGATGGGTTACGCGCGGGCATCGGCGGCGGTCATCGCCAAACGGGCCGGCCTTTCGGTCGGTGCGTTGTTCCGGCATTACCCGACGATGGGGGACTTCATGGCCGCCACCGGGTATGAGGTGCTGCGTAGGCAGCTCGAATCGTTCAGCAAGCAGGTGGCTCAGATCCCGAGCGGCGAACCGGCGCTGCCCGCAGTGCTCTCCGTGCTGCGCGATATCACGGCCAGCGACACCAACGCTGTGCTCTACGAGTTGATGGTCGCCGCCCGTACCGATGAAAAGCTGCGCGCCACCCTGCATGTCGTGCTCACCGAGTACAGCGCCAAGATCTTCGATGCCGCCGGCGCGGTCACGCCCACAGATGGACTCCCCGACGACGCCAGGGCCGTGCTGACGGCGATCCTGACCAACACCTTCGACGGTGCGGCCATCCTGCGGCCGGTGATGGCCGACCCGGAGTTCGAGGAGCGCAAACTCGCGATGCTGGCCGATATGCTCGGCCGCTACTGACTACCCGCGATCGGCCGCGGCGAGTGCGTACAGGTGCACGGCGATGCCCACGATCGGCCCGCACAACAACGCGATGACGGTCCGGGTCTCCAGGTCCAGCGGGAGGAGCAGCAGCGCCACCGCGGCCAGCGTGGCGCCAACCCACCCCGCCGCATACGCGCGGTGCAGCGCCGCCGCGACGGCAGCCGCACCGGTGAGGGTGAGCAGGGCGATGGCCACTGCACCCGCGGTGAACCAGGCCAGCAGCCCGCCCGCGGCCTGATAGTCGGGGCCGAAGGCGCTGCGCAGCAGCCACGGTCCGGCCGACCAGGCGGCTACCACACCAAGGCCGCCGATCGTGGTCACCGCCACGGCCGGCACCACCAGCGCCCGCAGACGACGGTGGCTCTGGTCCACGAAGTGCGCGATCAGGTTGCCCTGCATGGCGGTCAGCGGTACCAGCAGCGGTGCCCGGGTGAGCGTCACCGCCAGGATCACCACGCCCCCTGCCGCGCCGAGTTCACCGGTGGTGGCCTTGAGCAGCACCGGGAAACCCATGATGAGGACGGCGCTGGCGCCGGCCGCGGCCACCGAGTGGAAGGCTCCGGTCAGAAAGGTACGGGCGCTGCCCGCGGCCGTCAGCCGGGCCGCGTCGCGAGTCGCCGGCGAGAGCGCCAACAGGATCAGCCAGGCCACCGACCCGGCGACGGTGGCCCACAGGAAACCCGCCAGCCCCCACCCCAGCACGAAGGCGGTTGCGGCGATCGCCACCCGAAACGCCGCATCGGTCACCATCAGCGACCCGTACTGCGTCCAGCGGTCCACCCCGGCGAGCATCCCGAGCAGCGTTGCGTGCAAGCAGAATCCGGCCAGCCCGATGCTCAACAGGACCACGCTCAGCACCTGGTCCTCGGTGAACACCCGGGCCGACCACAGCGGCGCGGTGACCGCGATCAGCACCGCGGAGCCGATGCCGACGACGGCGGCGATCCGCATGGGCCGCGTGGTGGCGGCGGGACGGTGTTGCCCGCGCATCGCGCGGACCTCGCGGGTGGATTCCTGCAGCAGGCCGTTGGCGGCGCCGCTGACCAGCCCGAACGCCCCCCAGAACACCCCGAACAGGGAGAACCCGGCCGGGTCCAGGTCACGGGCGGCCAGATAGAGCACGGCGTACCCGCACAGCGCGGACAGTGCGGTGGCGACCCCGACGCGGGCGACGCTTCCCCGCGTCACCGGACCGCGGGCCGGCACCGCCGCGCTGGCGTCGGTCACAGGTCCGGTACGTCCTTGGAGTACAGCCAGCGGTCCCACAGTGTGCGCAGCGACACGTCGGCGTGATTGGCAGCCAGGCCGGTGAAGTCATCGGTGACGGCTGTGCTGTGCCGGTACCGGGTGGTCCAATCACGAAGCAGCGCAAAGAAGTTGTCGTCGCCGATCACGCCGCGCAGCGCATGCAGGGTGAGCGCACCCCGTTTGTACACCCGGTCGTCGAACATATCGGCCGGGCCCGGGTCGGTCAGCAGCAGGTTCTGGGGTGAGTCCTTCAGCCTGCGGTGATACGACCGCGCCCGCTCGTCGGCGCTGGGGCCGCCGGACTCCTCGGACCACAGCCACTCCGCATAGCAGGCGAATCCCTCGTGCAACCAGATGTCACGCCAGCGGCGCACCGTCACCGAGTTGCCGAACCACTGATGGGCGAGTTCGTGGGCGATCAACCGCTCCGCGCTGCGCCTGCCGTCGCAATGGTTGGCTCCGAATATCGAAAGCCCTTGCGCCTCAAGTGGTATCTCCAGATCGTCATCGGTGACGACGACGGTGTAACCGCCCGCGAGCGGGTAGGGGCCGAACTGGCGGGTGAACAGCTTCATCATCTGGGGCTGCCGGCCGAAATCGTGTTCGAA